>NZ_JBGRUO010000018.1:0-113470 GCF_041537905.1 Ruegeria jejuensis
ATGAACCGCGCTGCTTCAGCGCTGTGTTGTACGAAGGCCAGTTCCTGGTCTTATACGTCGTAGGGGACCAACTGCTC
Source organism: Ruegeria jejuensis (assembly GCF_041537905.1). Classification (NCBI taxonomy): domain Bacteria; kingdom Pseudomonadati; phylum Pseudomonadota; class Alphaproteobacteria; order Rhodobacterales; family Roseobacteraceae; genus Ruegeria; species Ruegeria jejuensis. The sequence continues at coordinate 78 of NZ_JBGRUO010000018.1, forward strand.
ATAACATCCAGCTATCACGCTGGATTCACGAGATGAATCCCCTCAGGCGATTTGTGCAACAAAGCCCTGATGGAACCCGCATTGGCACGGGATCTAATACGGGTGTTTTACGCGTTTTGCGGTCGATGTCTTTAAGAGCCCGCTTGGCCGCCGGTTTGTCGGTTCCCTGGGCCGCCGCTGCGGGCAGCCCAAGGATATGTCTTGATCATCAATACTCAGAGCAAGAAATGGATCTCGGTCAGGTCCGTGGAGATGGTGCTTGCGAGCTCGATTTCGTTGTCCAGATAGGAGATCACCGTCGATCCACCCTGCTGGTTGATAGCGAGATCATCAAATTCGAGGCCGGTTCCATTGATACGGATGCGGTCCTCGACCAGATCGAAATCTGCAATCAGATCCGATCCGGTCGCAACGCCAAAGACGAAAATGTCGGCTCCGTTGCCGCCGGCCATCCGGTCGTCGCCGAGACCACCGATCATGCGGTCATCGCCGTCCTGACCACGCAAGATGTCATCACCTAGATTACCCCGCAGAGCGTCGTTGCCATCGCCGCCCTGCAAGTTGTCCCGACCCTGATTGCCAAACAGTTGATCATCACCTCCGTCACCGCGGAGGATATCGTCACCGGCGCGTCCCCGCAGGATGTCGTTGCCTTCGAGACCGTCAATCTCATTGCTGCCGCCATTGCCGCGCAGGACATCGTTATGGGCTGAGCCGATCAGGTTCTCGATGAAGGCATAGCTGTCCCCTGCCGCATCGCCGGTGTTAACAGCTGCATTGGCGAGGTCGGCGCGTAGGCCTGCCTCGGCGTTGCGATAGCTGGCCGCGTCAATGCCTGAGCCACCATGCAACAGATCGGCACCGGCACCGCCTTCCAGTTCGTCCTCGTCGCTGCCGCCGTAAAGGTCGTCATCGCCGCTGCCACCAATGAGCACATCATCTCCATCATGTGCAAACAGCCGGTCATCTCCACCGCCGCCGACCATGCTGTCGTCTCCGTCGCCACCGAACAGCGTATCCTCGCCGAGCCCGCCATCGAGATCATCGTCGCCGCCACGGCCGCTGAGGAAATCGTCGCCCGAACCACCAGAAAGCAGGTTGGCGCCATCGGTGCCATAAAACGTGTCGGCATAGAGCGATCCAGTTAGCCCCTCGATGCTGATCAGCGTGTCGGTGATCGCGCCGTTCACAACCTGCGGACCGCCGAGTGCAAGATCGACGGTATAGGTGAACCCACCAAGCGGCACGTTGTAAGACACGATATCAAAGCCTGCGCCGCCATTGAGGATGTTCTCTCCGCGGTTTCCGCGCAGCAGGTCATCGCCGTCGCCACCGACAATTCCATCATCGCCAAAGGCGCCGACAAGCGTGTCATTGCCGCCGCCACCGATCAGAACTGAGTTCGTATTGCTTGCACGAACAATGTCGTCGCCATCGCCCATGACCGCCATCTCGAAGTTCTCGACGGTTTCGGTGATCACACCGTTCGACGCAGTGCCGGTCTGCAGATGCACCGTCCAGTCTGCCGATGAGGCCGAGAAGTCGATCCGGTCAAACCCGTTGCCGCCGTCGAAATCGTCGGTTCCTGCGCCATTGAAGATGACGTCATCACCGGCTCCCCCGCGCACGATGTCGTCGCCTGAACCGTCGTAGATTTCGTCATTGCCCCATTGCCCATGCAGGTGATCATCGCCGGTTTCGCCACGCAGCGTATCGTGTCCGTGACCGCCGCGCAGGGTGTCATCACCCGAAGCACCATTGAGCGCGTCATGTCCAAACCCGCCATGCAGGCTGTCATCTCCAGCTCCACCCAGCAGCGCGTCGTTATCAATCCCGCCACTGAGGGTGTCATCATGGCTGCCACCGCTGAGATAGTCCCTGCCGCTGCCGCCCATGAGCATGTCATTGCCGCTGCCGCCGCTCAGGATGTCGTTGCCCTCGAAGCCCCAAATACTGTCGACCGAGCCGCCGCCGCGCAGGTCGTTGGACAATGCGTTGCCGCGAATCTCGTCGCCCCTGTTGGTGCCGACGGCATTCTCGATCCGCGCGCCGTAAGCGATGGCGATGTTGTCGGTCATCCCGTGGGTCGAGGAAAACGCACCCTCACGCAGGTCCAGCCGGACACCAAGCGCGTTGGTATCCCCGGACAGGTCTAGCCAGTCATCCGCCCCACCGGCATCCCAGATCGCATAGACCGGATCGTCATTCACGCTCCAGTCATGGATCGGGTCGTTAGCCAGGGTCGCGTTGTATCCGTAACGCGTGTTGCCCAGACGTGTCTCGTCGTTGATCCCGTAGACCTCCTGGACCACCTTGACGTCATGCAGCATCAGGCTATCAGCGTGGTTGCCGTTGAAGTCGGCCCCCGTATTGGTTTCGCTGAAATAGGACATGATCGTGTATTGCCGGGAGTCCTCGAAATACTCCGCCGAGTTGGCGTAGGTCGGGGACGGGATATCACCGGCGTCATAGTCGCCAGGGTGATCGAAGTTCAGCGCATGGCCGATCTCGTGCATCAAGATGCGGAACCCGCTTTCACCCGGATCGGCACCGTTCAGGATCTGGTTTGCAATACCGGGATAAAGCGTGTTGATGGTGATATCTCCATCGCGGCTGTTGCTCGGGTCATCGTCGGGATGCCGGCCATAAGCGACGCCCGGGGCTGGTACCTGAACCGGTTGCCCGTCGATCTCGACCGTCGGGCCAATGTCACGGGCCAGGAACTGAATTTGCCCCGCATGGCTGGTGCCCGCGTTGAAGAACGCCAGGTTCGACACGTCGGCCCATTGCTGCAGCGCGAGGGCCGCACCGTCACGCGCGTCGGCACCAAAGCCCTGATAGCTCTGCGCCGATAGCAGTCCAACCACATCCGCCCAGTCGTCGGGAAGGGTCTGCGGGAAGGAAAATGACACGACATGCAGATCACCGCCATTCTGGGGCCAGTAAATGCCGCCGCCCTCCCACTGGTCGGGTAGATCATCCAGATCAATTGACGGTTTGTTTCCTTGGAAAACAGGATCGGGTAGATTTGGAACGGTAGACATAACAATAACTCCTTGAAAATTCTGGCCCGGCACACCGCTCGGTGGGCAGTGAGCAAGTGGCGGTCAGCCTCTAACAGATGTCAGGTAAGCAGCACGTCACGGACCGGGGCCCGGGGGCCGAGCCCTTACAAGTTTGAATTTTTGAGACTTCGAGGGTGGCCGAAGCTCGCGACCGCAGCTCTGCTTCAGCCGTTCACCGGTCTGCGATACAACAGAACGACGTCCGTCACACTGACGCTTCCGCCGCTTTCTTCGTCAACCTTGAAGACAAACCGATTGGTGCCTGTGTGAAGCTGGCTGCCTCCGAGGACCTCGTGAACCGTCCTTGGTTCACTGCTTTTCATGGGGAGTGAGAGCACGGTCGCTTCATCTCCCGTTCCAAGCTTCTGCACCTCGACCTTCAGCTTCAGATCGGCTGCCCCGTCGGGGTCGGCGCGAAAGCACAACACCGGGCGGCTTGTCGAGGAATTCAGAATGATGTTGTCAGGTGGATTGAAGTCCACATGAGCTTCTTGCGTCTGAAAGAACGACAGCTTGAAGCCTGCATCGATAAGAACTGCGTAGTCGGAAAGAGTTGCGGACATAATATTTCTCCTCACAAAATTCTGGCACTTCAACGGATGGCAGCGGTCTAACACCGATACGAGAAAGCGGATTAAGATCGCCGTATCAGTCTGCCATCCGGCCAATGGCCAGCGCTTACCCCATCGCCAACAATTGCGATGCACCTCTCATCCTAAGGCGGTCGAACTGATACACATCGTGGAGTTATGTTGAGTCTTCACTCAACGTTGCCGCAACGTGGTTGCGCCTTTCGCTAACCGACTGGCTTATCTGCCACAGCCACCGCGACATGTTCTTCCGGATCAACCGATTTACGAAGACGGTTGAGCGCGCGGTCAAACCTGTCTCGTGCCCTTGCGTGGACAACGGGAAACCTGTCTGCATAGGCTTCAAGGTTGAACCGTGGGAAGCGTTTTGTAATCTCGCAAATGGTGGCATGAGCCGCTTCGGTTTTGCCCAGCATGGCCTGTGACAAGGCACAAAAACCGAGACTGGAGACATGTTCGAACCCGCGCTGCGATGCCGCTACCGACCTTTCGTAATCACCAAGGAAAAACGCAATCCGGGTTTCCACGATCCGATGATAACCGGGGAGCGCAGGATTAAGCGCCTGCGCCTGATCGAGCATTTCGCGGGCCGCGGTCAGATCGCCAAGAACAAGTGCAAGTGGCGTGCTTACCGCGATACAGGCATCGGCGTCCGACGAAACAGACTGCGCTGCTTGCCGCGTCGCTTCGACTGCGCGCTGCAGATCACCGTCACCGGCCCACTTTATGGCCACCAATGCCAGATTGGCTGGGTCGTGCGGTTCAAGGCGGTATGCCTGCTCGATCGCCTCACCCGCCTCGTCGAGCATCTCGGGGGAGGGGTCTGCAACGACATCATAGGCCCAGCGCAGCATGACCGATTTCATCGCCCAGCATCGGGCGAAACGCGGGTCCAACTCCAGCGAGCGACGAAAATGCTCGATTGAGCGCATTAGCCCCGTTTCATCGGGTTCAAGATTGATATCGCACCCCCTGATGAAATGCTCAAACGCGTTGAGGTCGTCGGGGGCGAGAACGGAGGCTGATTTGAACTGCGCTACGTGAAGCTCACCGTGCCAACCGACGAGCTTTGAAACAACCGATCTGACAATTTCATCGCGCGCTGCATTCAGGTTGGTCGCCGAGCGCTCCGCCTTGTCCGACCAAAGCGCTTGTCCCGATTTGCCATCCACCAACTGGAAACGCGCCCGAACGAAGCCACCGATAATATCGAGATTGCTTTCAAGCAGATAGTCAGCCTCAAGCGACTGCGCTATGGCCCGCGCATCCTGTTGCATGTCCACGGAAAATGACGACATGCGCGCAACCACGGCGATGTCACGATACCGCCCCAGCTCGTTGACGAGATCGGTTGCGATGGCCTCTGAGACTTGCGCGCAGTCCTGCGCCTGTTCTTTGACATAGGGCCTCAGAATGGCGAGAGTCACACGAGCCTCGCGCGGGGGCAGAAGCCCCGCCATGCCTGCTTCGCCTGTCTGTACGCCGCCCAGGAATTTGAACCCGCGACCGCGCAAGGTCTTGATGAAACTGGGGTTTTGTGCATCGTCGCCCAAGGCCACGCGCAGGTCGTGAATGTACTCTCGAACAAGGTCGGGCGTAACGTGCAACCCTGGCCAGACTTCTGCGAGCAGTTCTTCACGCGACACAATCTCGCCGGTGCGGGCAACGAGACATTCCAGAACCGCAGCGGCTTTGGGCGTTAGCGAAACGGAGACATCGCCTTTGATGAGGTAGTGTTTGTTTGGGTTGTAGATCCAATCCGGCATCGTACTTTTTTGCGCTTCACAATGCTGAAGCCTCACGCTCTTAAATCTCAAGCATACCATCAGATGAAAATGATTGCATTGAATCTCCCGCGCCGAGACGGTCTGTGCAAAGGGGAGAGAGGCGATAGTGATGGCGCCGTTGCGCTAATACTCAAAAAGCGCGCTGTCTCTATCGCCGCCCAGTTTGCCGATAATCGCTGTCACCGCAGGGTTTGAGCCTGAGCGAACTCAAACGATGTCGGGCGACGTGGAGCCCCCAAATCCCTTCTTCACCCACCGGGCTCTGGCCAAAGGGCCGCCCTTGCCCCTATGCCGCACCTGATGCAAACTTACGCATGGAGGAGGAATGTCTGTTGCACCGTGGGGTCTGCTGCCAAAAAGACCAGCGCGGCGATGTGTTTCGGGAGAAGTGAGTCATGACATCCAAGACCGCAGGTTCCACACCACCGGACGATCTTACGCCACAGCAGCCGGGCAGCCCCGCAGTAAATAAGGTGACGGCAGATGATATCACCGAGTCACTGAAGGCCGGGTTTTCCGACTTTCTGGCGCGCCCCGTCATGAGCGGCTTCTTCGGTCTGTTCTATGCGGTGTTCGGAATCCTGTTTGTTTGGTGCCTGTTCTGGCTCGGCAAGATCTGGATGGTCATTCCAGCCGCTATAGGCTTTCCGCTCGTCGCGCCTTTTGCTGCGGCCGGGCTTTATGAGATGTCCCGCCGGTTGCAGAAGGGAGAGAGCTTCGGTTGGTCTGAAATCCTCACTGTCATGGCCAAGCAACGCAAGCGTGAAATGGGCTGGTTAGCCTTTGTCACCCTGTTCATTTTGTGGGTGTGGTTCTACCAGTTTCGGACTTTGCTGGTGATCATCCTGAAAGATTCATCCTTTTCGGATTTGGACGGGTTTTTGAACACCGTGTTCTTCACATCGGAAGGCTGGATCTTCCTTGCTTTTGGCACCTGCGTCGGCGCGTTTCTGTCGGCAGTTCTCTTCTCGGTGACCGTCGTTGCCATGCCCATGCTGCTCGACCGGGAAGTTGATTTCATTTCTGCAATGTTGACATCCATTCGCGTCGTTTATGAAAACCCCGTGGTCATGCTCGTCTGGGCGGCGATTATCATTGTCACCATGCTGTTGTCGCTGGTTCCGGCGTTTCTGGGCCTGATTTTCACGCTGCCGATCCTTGGCCACACCACATGGCATCTCTATCAGCGGGCCGTGACCCCAGAGGAGGGGTGATCCCCGATACGTTTGGGTCGAGACTCCCCCCGCGTGCAGAACGCTCTTTATTGGATTGCCAATGATTTGCGAGGTCCGCCTTGGGCTCTGCGCCAACTTGCGACAGTGCGGCAAACCCATACAGGCGAGCGGATTTAGCATCGATCTGAAATTCTCAAGCCGAGCGCATAGGCCAGTGCTCCATCAGGGCTTCAAATGTAAATTTTTTTGACAGTTGATAAATAAATAATGTACGCTAAAGTTGCTTCTGCCGGAGACGTCTAGGCTTTTATTCAGAAAGGATTCGAAAGGATGGCCGCAGCATGAACATCATAGTGGTTCTCGTCGACAGCCTGAACAAGGATTGCCTTTCCGCTTACAATCCCGGCACATCCTGCCAAACACCAAATGTCGAAAAACTCGCGGCGCGCGGGCAGGTGTTCGAAGACCATTATGTCGGCAGCTTGCCCTGTATGCCTGCGCGGCGAGAAATCATGTCAGGGCGCAAGGAATTTCTCTGGCGACCCTGGGGCGGGATGGAGGTCTTTGACCCTCGAATGCCCAAGGAAATCGCCAAGGCCGGTTACAACACCGCCATGGTCACCGACCACTACCATTACTGGGAGGAAGAGGCGAACGGCTACATGCAGGGGTTCCAGAACCTGCAACTCGTGCGCGGGCACGAGGTGGATGGCTGGAAATTGCCCGATCCCCATGCCGAAGATCCGCCTTGGGTCAAGAACGTGATGAAATACCGCGCCGCCGAGCACATTCGCCAATACGCGGCCAATGTGAAGGACTTTAAAGGCGAGGAAGACTATTTCGCGCCCAAGGTATTCCAGGGCGCCATGGACTGGCTTGACGAGAATGCCAGCAAGGGGCCGTTCTTTCTGCAGGTGGAGTGTTTCGACGTGCACGAACCCTTCGAAGTGCCCGAACCCTACGCCTCGATGTATACCGAAGGCGACAAGAACGATTTCAACATTTGGCCGCCATATCAGGTCTATGCCGATCTTGAACGATTCATGGATGAAACCACGCCCGAAGAACTGGCATTCTTGCGCGCCCAGTACATGGGCAAGGTCACGATGATGGATACCTGGCTCGGCAAATTCATGGCCAAGATGGATGCGCTGGACCTCTGGGGGGATACCATGGTGGTATTTACCACCGATCACGGCCATGACCTGGGAGAGCGGCGCGCCTTCGGCAAACAGTTCCCGCATTATGACAGCCACGCCAATATTCCGATGATCGTCTGGCATCCGAAGGCGCCGGGCAATGGCCAACATGTCAGTGGGCTAACCCAGACAGTTGATCTGTTTGCTACGCTGATCGAAGCCGCCGGGGGTGAGGTTCCGGAGGGCAACCGTCATTCAAAGTCCATTCTGCCCATGATCAGCGACGGCGCTGACAGTCCGCATGACGCGCTGATCTACGGTACATTCGGTCAAGGGCTGTGTGTGACGGATGGCGAATACACGCTGTTCCGCGCACCGGTAGAAGGCAAACCGCTCTTTACCTATTCCACGGCAATCTTCCGTCCGCTGATTGTCGACAATCCAGTGGATGGCCGCGTCGGGCGACCACCCGAACCCCCTGCGGAACAGGGCATGTTTGACCCATCCGTCGATCTGCCGCTTTGGAAAACGCCGATCAGCATCGACCCGCGCACTTATGAGTGCTTTCTCTACAACCGCGCGCGCGATCCGGGTCAGACCGAAAACCTGTGGCACAGCGATGCCGGGCAAAGACACCGAATGCTACGACTGGCGCGCGATCTTATGGATCAGGAAGGCTATCCGGCGGAACAACTGGAACGGCTCGGCATGACCGATGCGGATCTCAGGGTTGCGTCATAGGCGGCAGCGCCTGCGGGCCTACCGACCGAACGCGGCCCTGCCGGCTGTTGCAAAATTTGGAATTGGTGTCGTCCGGCTCGTCTTCGCCCTGAGGATAGCCCCTGGGCACATTCTCGTTCAGCCTCGCTGGGCAAGCGGCCACCCGCCCGTCCGCCGAATGCCGGCGCATCGCTTTTGGCTGGTTTTACGACCGGGTGATCCGCGGGGCCCGTCCAGTTGCTGCCGGGACCCGGCGTCATCCGCCGGACCACGGCACCCGTTCGGCAGGATCAAAGCGCCTCCGCCTTGACCAGCGAATGCACGTCCTCGACCCGCGCCGTCTCCAGATCGCTTTCGGTTATGCCAAAGCGTTGGTTCATCAGGTCTTCGATCCCGTGTACCATCGCCAGCGCGTCCAACCCGTAATAGCGCATCAGATAGGGTCGCGACCCGCCATGGGCGTAGGTGTCTTTGAGCCCCAGCCTTACCAGCCGCTTGCCGACACCGGCATCAGCCATGGTTTCCGCCACCAGCGATCCGATGCCGCCTTCGGTCACATGGTTTTCCAGCGTTACAACGCCGTGTTTCACCGATCCGATGTGATCCAGCAGCGCCTTGTGGTCAAAAGGCTTGATCGTATGCAAATGTAGATGCCGGATCGACAGACCCGCACGTGACAGGGCCGAGCGGGCACGCATGGCTTCTTCGGTGCAGATACCAGCGGTCACGACAAGAATGTCGTCGCCTGTCGATAGCTCGCGCATCTCGCCGACCTTGATCGGCGTGTCGAACAGGCGCGGAACCGAGCCGCGCAGCACGCGACACCAGACCGGGCCATCGATACTGTCGGCGGCTTCACAGATGCTTTCCACCTCGGTGGCGTCACCGGTCTCCAGAATCGTCATGTTCGGAATGGACCGCATGACCGAGATATCCTCGATCGATTGGTGAGTCATTCCACCCGGAGTGGTGACGCCGGGGAGAAACCCCATGAGGCGAACCTTGCGGCGTGGATAGGCGATGGACGCCATCAGCTGATCATAGGGTCGCCGATACATGAACACGCCAAAGGTGTGGATGAAGGGCCGGAACCCGGCCAGGCCCAGACCACCGGCAAAGCTCATCATGTTCTGCTCGGCCATGCCAAGGCTCAGGAACTGATCGGGGTGCCGGTCACGGAACCCGTCCACCTCGCAGGACGAAGTCAGGTCCGCCGACAGGCACAGGATGTCAGGATTTCCGGCTGCGAATTTCTCGAAGGCCGAGGCGTAGGGGCGGGATACCATTTCTACCATGTCGCAGGCTCCTCAGTGCAGATAGTCGACGGGATCAACGCCAAGATCGGCGGCGATGGACTGGTTCATCCGGGCGCGTTCGTCTTCGGATTTGAAGCGCACGTAGTGCAGCCGGGGGAACCGCTCTTCGAGGATCGACATTGTGTGGAACGGGTTGGTGCGCGCGAGGATGATCAGGGGTTTGCCGTCATGCGGCTCGTTCACCGCATCGCGCATCGCACCAATATCGTGGCCGTCGATCTCGACGCAGGCGGCACCAAAGTTCAGGAACTTGGTGCGGATATCGCCCACCTCCATCACGCTGGACATAGCGCCGTCGCATTGCTGGTCATTCACGTCCATGATGGCAAACAAGTTGTCGATGCCGTGATAGGCGGCGGCTTGCACTGCCTCCCACGTCTGGCCCTCCTGCACCTCGCCATCGGACATGAACACCCAGGTGCGCCCGGAATCGCCACGTCGCTTGCGGCCATAGGCAAGCCCCGCGCCGGTCGACAGGCCGATGCCCAGCGTGCCGTTATGCACCTCCATGCCGGGGCTGTGTTCGGCCCCGATCATCTCCACGCTGGAGCCGTCCTTGTTGAACATCTCCAGCCCTTCGGGGGCCATCCGACCCACCTCGATAAGCGTGGCGTAGGCAACCAGAGCGTAATGGGCCGGTGCAATGAACAACCGGTCGAAATCTGGTGTTGCAGGCCCGTTATAGCCCGCGCCCGTGTGATAATCCGGATTCGATGGCGACGGGACACCCTCGAACGGTTTAGGGATCATGGGCAAAGTCGGAGCGCCCAGATTCAGTTCTTCATTATAAAGCCAGGCAAGTTGCTCTCCGGCCGAACAGGCCTGAGACAGATAGCCGCCATTGTTTCGCATGGAATGTTCAAAAACACGGCGCCTGATCCCAAGTGCGACCTCGTCGGTGGTCTTCTCATTGCGCATTGCGCGGGCCTCCTCGCTGAAATTCGTGGTTGTTCTGTCACGTATCATATGACATATTATTTTACAAATGTAAAAGTGAGTAATCAAAAATGACAAGCGCCGGGCGCCGTGACGCTCCCAAAATGACCGTTGCGCATTGGGGCGCCTATCATATCACCGAGGGGGATGAAGGCATCGACCTGCATCCGAACCCGGAAAACCCATCGCCCGCGCAGATCGGTGATGGCTGGCTTTCGGCGGCCACAGACAAAAAGGCCCGCATCCTGCAGCCTGCCATCCGCAAAGGCTGGCTTGACGGTGATGCGGGCCGCAACCGCTGCGATGATGCCTATATGCAAATGCCATGGGATGAAGTCCTGGACATTGCAGCGGGTGAAATAGCCCGCGTGTCCAAAGATCACGGGAATCAGGCGATTTTCGGCGGGTCTTATGGCTGGGCCAGCGCGGGCCGGTTCCATCACAGCCAGTCACAGCTGCGGCGGTTTCTGAACCTGACCGGCGGCTATGTGGCCGCGCGCGATACATATTCACATGCGGCGGCCGAAGTGATCCTGCCCTACATCACCGGCATGCCATTGAAGCAGCTCGAAGAAGGGCTGACCAGCTGGCCGCTGATCGCAGAGAACTGCTCGCTCATGCTGGCATTCGGCGGCATCTCGGGGCGGACGGCGCAGATCGCGTCGGGCGGCACCTGGTCGCATGAGGTTCAGGACTGGCTGCGCCATGCTGCCCGGAACCGGATGCGGACCATCTGCGTCTCACCGCTGGACACTGACTATGACACGGTGCCGGCAGAGACCTGGCTGCCGATCCGTCCCGGTTCGGATGTGGCGCTGATGCTGGCGCTGTCGCATGAGCTGATTCGCAATGGCTGGCAGGACGAAGCCTTTCTGGCGCGCTATACCCATGGCTATGGCCGGTTCCGCGCCTATGTGATGGGCGAGTCGGATGGTATCGCGAAATCTCCCGAATGGGCCGGGCCACTCTGCGATCTGGAACCTGCAGAGATTGCCGAACTGGCCGCCACGCTGTCGCGTGAAAAGGTGATGATCTCGGTCGCCTGGGGGCTGCAGCGCGCCGATCACGGCGAACAGACGGTCTGGGCGGCGCTGGCGCTGGCCTGTCTGTTGGGACAGATCGGCCAGCCCGGCACCGGCTTTGGCTTTGGCTACGGCTCGACCACGCCGCCGGGTCGGCCCCGACGGTTCATCCACTGGCCCTCGGTGCCGCAGGGCAACAACGCGGTGGCTGATTTCATTCCGGTCGCGCGGGTGGCGGATATGCTGCTGAACCCCGGTGGCAGCTATACCTATGACGGGCAGACCCGATCCTATCCTGACATTCGCCTCGTTTATTGGTGCGGTGGCAACCCGTTCCACCATCATCAGGACCTGCTGCGGCTGGAGCGCGCCTGGACACGGCCCGAAACCGTGATCGTGCAGGATCACAGCTGGACGGCAACCGCCAAACGGGCGGATATCGTGCTGCCCGCCACCACGCCGCTGGAACGCGAAGACCTGTTCCTGAACCGGCGCGACCCCAATCTGATCGCCATGCGGCAAGCACTGCAGCCGGTGGGCGACGGGCGGCACGACCATGACATCTTCTGCGGGCTCGCGACGCGGCTGGGTCTGGAACAGGCCTTTAGCGAAGGGCGCGACGCTGCGGGCTGGCAGGCCTGGCTTTGGGACGAATGCCGCAAGGTGGCGAGCCGCGAAGGAATCGACCTGCCGGAGTATGAGCGCTTTCTGGAGGCAGGGCATTTCGAGATTCCCGACAACCACGAGACCCGCATCCTGTTCCGCGACTTCATCGACAATCCAGAGGGCCAGCCACTGGCCACGCCAAGCGGTAAGATCGAACTCTACAGCGAGGCGATTGCCGCGATGGATCACGCCGATTGCCCCGGCCATCCGGCCTGGCTGGAACCGGCCGAGTGGCTGGGGGCCGCAGAGCCCGACCAATTGCACCTGATTTCCAACCAGCCTGCGACCCGCCTGCACAGTCAACTTGACAATGGTCTTGCGAGCCGCAGTCACAAGATCGAAGGCCGGGAACGCTGTCGCCTGCACCCGGCCAAAGCGGCCGCGCTCGGGCTGCGTGAGGGCGATGTGGTGCGGATATTCAACGACCGCGGGGCCTGTCTGGCGGCGGTGGAACTGTCAGATCATATGCGTCAGGATGTCGTGGTCCTCCCAACCGGGGCCTGGCTGGACCTTCAGGACACACCCGACGGGCGGCTGGACGTGCATGGCAATCCCAACGTCCTGACCATTGACAAGGGGGCGTCGGGATTGACGCAGGGCAATATCAGCCACACCGCACTGGTCCGGGTCGAGAAATGGGTTGCTCCGCTGCCGGATATCCGCGCCTTTGACCCGCCCCGGTTTGTACCGCGAACCGCGCAAGATACAGGAGGCTGAACATATGGAACAGCTATGGTTGGGCATCGACGCGGGGACCACCGCAATCAAGGCGGGCATATATCGGCCCGATGGGACGTGCGTTTCCACCGGTGCCTGCCCCAGCCCGGTGATCACCCCGCAGCCGGGCCAGTCGCAACAGGACATGGCGCAGGTTTGGGACGGAGTCTGCACCGCGATCAGAGCGGCGCTGGAGGGTGTCGATGCAAGCCGGATCGCCAGCATCGGGATCGCCGCACAGGGCGACGGGCTGTGGGCGCTGGACGAGGCTGGCACGCCGGTTGGTCCGGCGATCCTGTGGAACGACACCCGCGCCGCGCCGGTGCTGGAGGGTCTGAGCGCTGCCCAGCAATCCGTGATCAACCGCACCTGCAATACCTCCTTGTGGCCCGGCACATCAGGCACGATTTTCCGGTGGTTGATGGAGGCCGCGCCAGAGCAAGTCGCGCGGGTCCGGTATGTCATGCACTGCGCCGGATGGGTGGGCTATTGCCTGACCGGAGAGATGGCGGTGGATCATTCCGATGCAACCATCCCCTTCCTCGACCTCAACAGCCGCACATACTCGACCGATGCCATGGCTGCGCTCGGTGTCGGCCAGATCGAACAAGCGCTGTTGCCCGTCCGATCGGCGGAAACGCGGCTGGGCGGGATCAGCGCGGATGCAGCAGCGCTTACCGGCCTGATCGCGGATACGCCCGTGTCGGTGGGGACACTGGACCTCTCCGCCATGATCGTCGGCATGGGCATGGATCAGCCCGGCGATACGATGATGATCCTTGGCACCACGGCAGTGATCAACATCCTGACCGACAGGATTGCGCCCAGCGATGCCCCGGTCGGCGCGACGGTGCTGCACGCCAACGGCCAAGTCATGACCCGCGTTCTGGCCCCGACCACGGGCGCGGCGGCCTTTGACTGGTTCTGCGCCCTGCATCCGCAAACGCTTGGCGGAGAAACCCCTGCCGAGATCGCGGCCAAGCTGAACGCCCTGGCCGAAGCCGTGCCGCCGGGATCAAACGGCGTCACCTTCCTGCCCTATCTGAACGGCGAGCGTGCGCCCTTTGTCGAACCCGAGGCCAGCGGTGCGTTTTTTGGCCTGAAAGCCACCAGCACCAAGGCCGATATGGGCCGCGCGGTGATGGAGGGCGCAGCCTTCAGCCTGCGCCATTGCTATCTGGCCGAACGCGGGCACCTGCCCCGGACGCCGATCCGGCTGACCGGGGGCGGGGCGAAGAATGCGCTCTGGTGCCAGATCATTGCCGATGTGATGCAGACGCCGATCCAGGTCAGCGCCGCCTCGGATCACGGCCTTTGGGGCGCGGCGTGCCTGGGGGCTGCCGCGACCGGCAAGGGCAAGGCCTGCGCACTCGCACAGCGCGCGGAAGAGACCGTGACATATGACCCCGATCCCGAAACAGCGCAGCCCTATGACCACGCCTTCATTAGATACGCGGCGTTATCTGAGGCGTGCCAAACCCTCTGGGCCCAGCAAAAAGGCAAGGACCTGACATGACCAATATGATGAAAGCAGCGGTGTATCACGCGCTGGATGATATCCGCCTGGAAGAACGGCCAATCCCCGAGATCGGGCGTGATGAGATCCTGCTCAAGACACTGGCCTGCGGGCTTTGCGGTGGCGAGACGATGGCCTGGTACAAGAAGGCCGATCCGAAAGTCCTGGGACACGAGCCCATTGGTGAGGTGGTAGAGGTTGGCGTCGATGTGAGCGACTACAAGATCGGCGACCGACTGTTCATCAACCACCATGTGGGGCGCGTTGACAGCCACCTGTCCCGTCGCGGTCATTTCACCCGCGATCCGTTCTATGCCTCGATGAAGCTCGATCCCGGCGGCGTCTGCGAATACTATCGCGTCACCGCGCAGCATTTGCGCATGGATGCCCACAAGCTGCCCGACAACATCTCGACCGAGGCCGCCGTGACCATCGAACCATGGTCCTGCGTGCTGTCAGGCTTGAAGGTCTGCAACATCCAGCCCGGCGACACCGTGGCCGTTGTGGGTGCCGGGTTCATGGGCCAGGGTTTCGTACATCTCGCGCCGCTCTTTGGGGCGGGCAAGGTCATCGCACTGGATTTCTCGGACTGGCGTCTGGCGAAGGCCCGCGAATTCGGGGCGACCCATACGATCAACCCCAAGACCGAAGATGCCGTTGAAGCCCTGCGCGCGGCCAATAACGGCCGTCTGGCCGATACCGTGATCGTCATCGCGCCGTTTCCGCAAGCCTGGGCCGATGCCGAAGCGTTGGTCGAGGTGGGTGGCACGCTGCATCTGGGCGCGCCGCTGGCCCCCGGCACCGATTGGGTGCGCGAAGGAAGCCGTGCCTATTTCGACCAGATCACCATCACCTCGCGCTACAGTTCGGATCATACCGACACCTACAGCTATATCCGCCTGCTGGAAGCGGGTCGGATCAAGGCGGATGAGGCGATCTCGCACCGATTTGACATTTCCGACAGCGCCGAGGCGTTCGAGATGCTGCGTAAGGCAGAAAAGTCGCTGAAGATTGTGGTTTATCCCCACGGTATCCCGAAGGAGGCTGCCCATGCTTGAGGCGCTGAAAGAAGAGGTCTGCGAACAGAACCACGAATTGCCCGCAAACGGTCTGGTGGTGGGGTCGGGTGGCAATGTGTCTGGGCGCGACCCCGAAACGGGACTGGTCGTCATCAAACCCTCGGGCGTGAAGTTCAAAACGCTTACGCCTGAGACCATGGTGGTGGTGGACATGGACGGGAATGTGATCGAGGGCGACAGAAAGCCTTCGGTCGATACCGGTGTGCACCTCTATATCTATCGCCACCGCCCGGACGTGTTCGGCATCACCCACACCCATTCGCCCTATGCCACATCCTTTGCAGCGCGGGGCGAGCGGATACCGGCGGTGCTGACGCCGATCACCCATATCCTGGGCCGCGACGTGCCCTGTTCACGCTATGCCACACCCGGCGAGGTGGATACCGGACAGGCTGTGATCGAGGCGGCAGAGGGCGGGTACGCGGCGCTGGTACAAGCGCATGGTGTCTTCACCATGGGCAAATCGGCGAGCGAGGCCACCTCGATCGCCATGTATCTGGAAGAGGCTGCCATGACCACGCATCTGGCCATGTGCCGGGGTCCGGTCGAAGAGCTGTCGCAAGAGGAAATTGACCGCTGCTTCAACTGGTTCCGCAAGAACTATGGCCAATCCGGGCAAAAAAAAGTAAACGCGTAAGATGCGCCGCGACGATCCCAATCGCCAGAAAGACAAAGACGCTTTGCTCGCCAATGTGGCCCTGCTCTATTACGGCGAAGGCCTAACCCAGAGCGAGATTGCCAAGCGGATGGGGGTCTCGCGCCCCACCGTGGTGAACATGCTGCGCGACAGCCGGGATCGCGGAATTGTCGAGATCAGGGTTGGCGGCGATGTGCTGTCCGGATCGAACCTGTCCCGTGCCTTGTGCGATCGGTTCGGGTTGCAGGATGCCTATGTCGCCCGCTCGCGCGACGGGGCGCGGCAGGCGGCGCGGGCCGAGGTTCTGCCGCAGGTCGCGCGGGTGGCGGCGATGGCCATGTTGGACATCGTGCGCGCGGGCGATACGGTCGGGGTGGCCTGGGGCGAAACGATCAAGGCAACGTCGCTGGCGATGAGCCGCGGTGACCTGACTGACGTGACCGTGTGCCAAATGATCGGCTCGATGGTGTCGGACCGGGTGCCGACATCAGAAGATTGCGCCATCCGAATCGCCAACTGCCTGAATGCCGAGTGTTTTACCCTGCACGCGCCAGCGGTGCTGTCCTCGGTCGCGCTGGCTCATCAGCTGAAATCCGAACCGACCATTGCTGCGCAGCTGGACCGGCTGCGGGGGCTGGACGTGGCGGTGTTCTCGGTCGGCAATACGCGCAGCGACACCCATCTGTTGGCTGCCGGGATCGCAGATCGCGATGAGCTGTCTCAGGCGGTTGCGGCGGGGGCCCAAGGCATCCTCTGCGGTCGCTATATCGACCATGAGGGCCAAGGCATGGGCTTGCCGCCCGAAGACCGGCTGATTGCCATAGAAATAGCGCAGTTGCGCGCGGCGGATCGCAAGTTTCTCGTCGCCGCCGGTGAGGACCGGTTGGACGCCGTCATGGCGGCGCTGCGCGGCGGATTGGTCACCCATCTTTGCGTCGATGACGCGCTCGGCGAACGGCTGCTAGAACAGGGCTGACCAAGCTGATCTTTGCAAGAACGTATCGAAGCGGACACCCGCCGGCGGAGTATTCGTGAGCGTCGCTTGATCTGCCTTATGACAAAACATTTGACAATTGTAAAATCCAAGCACTACAATTGATCCAACCGCCCGACCAAGGAGAATTGGGCGCCAGAGTGCTGATATCCAAAGGGAGGATACGATGTCGAATTCCAAGGTAAGCTATGTGTCCAGACGCAACATCCTGAAGGGAGGAGTCGCCGCAAGCGCCGCTCTGGCCGCGCCGAGCTTTTTTGTTGGCAAAGCCCATGCTGCAACCGAAAAGCTGAAGATCGGCATCATCCCCGCCTATTCCTTTGGCATCTACTGGCTGATCCAGGACCAGGGTTTTGCTCCCGGTGTCGAGATGGAGTTCAGCGTCTTCCCCTCCGGCCCGCCCGCGATCGAGGCGATGGTCGGCGGGTCGGTCGATGCGATCACCGTCGGTTCGGTCCCGCCACTTGCGGCAATGGCCCGCAAGGTGGCCGATTTCCGCGAAATCTCGATCTGCGGCGATGCCTCGGGGCTGTTCACCATCGTCGGCGCGCCGGGTCTTTCGTCACTCGCCGATCTGGAAGGCAAGCGGATCGCCGTGACATCGGGATCGAATTTCGACTTCTTCCTCGGTGTCGCGCTGGAGCAAGCCGGACTGGCAGATATGGACCTCAAACGCATCAACATGGAGCCCATTGATGCGCAGGCCGCGCTGATCGCGGGCGCGGTTGATGCGACGGTGCCGCTGGCGACCTCGCGGGAGTTGATCTTTGACAAGTTGCCGGGGGCCAGCATGCTGGTGGACGGGGCAAAGATGCCGCTTGATGCCCGCCCGTCGATCATGGATGTGTTCATGACCATCCAGCAGACAATGGACGCCAAACAAGACGCGTTGATCGAGGTGGTTTCGGCCTTCCACAATCAGGGTGTGGACATGCTGCGCAACGACAATGACGCGGTGGTGCAGCGCATGATCGCCTGGCAGGAAAGCGTCGGTCGCGCCGGTGTGACCGCCGAAGAGGTCGAACCGCTGCTGAACGGGTACTTCTATTTCGATACGCAAGAGATCAAGGATATCTATGCGCAAGGCGTGCTCTACAATGCGCTGGCGGTGCAGTCCGAGTTTCTGGTCGCGAATGACCGCATCCCGAGCCTGCCGGATCTCGATGCCCTGATCAGCGACCAGATTGTTAGCAGACTCTGATATGGCCTTGCTGAATCTAATGACCTCAAGGCGCCTTTGGCTGGGCGCCTTGTCGGTGGCACTGGTGTTCGCGGTCTACATCTGGATCACCAATCTGCCCGACAACAACCCCGCCCTGCTTCCACCGATTTCGGACATCGTGAAGTCGTTCTTCACTAATCTCGAATCCGGTAGCCTGATCACCGCGCTTGGGGCCAGCCTGTTCCGCATCTTCATGGGGTTTTTCATCGGCACCACAGCGGCGCTGATCGTGGGCTGCCTGGTGGGCTGGTACAAGACCATTGAATATTTGGTCGACCCGCTGATCGAGGCGCTGCGCCCGATCCCGCCCCTGGCCTATATCCCGATCATCATCATCTGGTTCGGGATCGAGGAATTCAGCCGCGTGCTGATCATCTCAATCGCCTGTTTCATGGTGTGCGTGGTCAACGTGATCGCCGGGATGAAGAACGTGCCGCAGGTCTATGTGGATGCGGCCTCGACGATGGGGGCCAGCCGGTTTCAGGTGTTTCGCACGGTTGCGGTTCCTGCGGCCACACCGTTCATCATCACCGGCTACCGCATCGCGCTGGGTGCTGCCTGGACAACGCTGGTGGCCTCTGAGCTGTTGGCCGCACAAAACGGCCTTGGTTTCCTGTTGCAGGAAGGACGGCGCTATTTCCTGACCGATCAGGTGATGATGGTGATCGTCATCATCGGCACCTGCGCGTTCATCATGGACAGAATCTTCCGCCGAATTCAGGCACATCTCATGCAATGGTCGGAGGCGCGGGAATAATGCCCGAGATTAAAGTCGACAATCTGACTCACACTTTCGGCAAGGGCGGGCCAGCTGCGCTGACCGTTCTCGAAGGGATCGACCTCACCTTTGAATCGGGCAGTTTCAACTCGATCATCGGCACGTCAGGCTGTGGCAAATCCACGCTGCTGAAAATGATGGCCGGGCTGTTTGATCCCTCCGATGGGCAGATGACCCTGGATGGCGAGATCATCCAGGGCACCAATCGACGCCGGGGCATGGTGTTCCAGCAGGATGCGGTGTTTCCCTGGATGACCGTGTCCAAGAACATCTCATACGGGCCGCGCCTGCGTGGGGCGTCCAAGGCGGAACAGGCCGAGATTGAAGCGAAGTGGACCGAGATGGTCGGCCTCAAGGGTTTCGAGGATCGCTGGCCGCGCGAATTGTCCGGCGGGATGCGCAAACGTGTCGACATCGGACGGGTCTATGCCAACGACCCGGATGTGCTGCTGATGGACGAACCCTTTGGTGCGCTGGATGCCCAGACCAAGGAACGGATGCAGTCAGATCTGCTGGAGACCTGGAGCCAGACCAAGAAAACCGTTGTCTTCGTGACCCACGACATCGAAGAAGCGATCTTTCTGTCCGACAAGATCGTGGTGATGTCCGCGCGTCCCGGCCGTATTCATCATATCGAAGAGGTCGCCCTGCCACGTCCCAGAACGGACGAAATGCGCCTGACTGAGGAGTTTCTGGCCATCAAACGCAGGCTTTGGGGCATGTTGGATCACTAGGCACGGTGGCCTTGTGCGGGTTCGTGCGCTGGCTACGGGCAATTCTCGATACTTAGTAGATCAAGCTGACTACCGGTTGGAAATCCCAAATAATGCTGGCGCGACGACCAACGATGGCCCGTCCCTGTACACCGCCGCGTGCTCACGAAGCTTCGGCGCGTTGATCAGCCAGAAAAGACGCGCATGAAAAGCAGTGGCCCGCCTAAGCGCGACCATTGATGCAGGCTTGGGGACATGTCGGCGTGGATGCAACCGTGTCAGACGCTATTTCTTGTCCAGCACGTTTTCTTTGAACGCGGTTTCGAAATCGGCCTGTTTTTGTGGGCTGGCCTCGGTCTGGTAGGTCGATTTCCACTCGTCCATTGTCATGCCGTAGAAAATCTCGCGCGCTTCGCTCTTGTCCATCTCGATGCCTTTTTCATTGGCCGCTTCCTGATACCAGCGGCTCAGGCAGTTGCGGCAGAATCCGGCGAGGTTCATCAGGTCGATGTTCTGGACGTCGGTGCGGTCTTGCATCAGGTGCTGCTGCAGGCGGCGAAAGGCGGCGGCCTGAAGCTCGATTTCGGTTTGAGGGTCCATTGTCGCGCTCCGGGGTTGCGAGAGGTTGTCTTGCAGTAACATCACAGGTTGGATGGGAAAACAAACGCTTGATGGCGTCGGGCTGTGCCGTCTGCTCAGGCGAGTTTCAGGGCCAGCCAAGGTGTCAGGCAGAAGATCAGCGTCAGAATTTTGTAGTTCGCCAGATAGGTGAAATAGGCCTTTCGCACTTCGGCGGGGGACATGTCGAACATTCTGCCGTGAATTCCAGCGACCCAGTCTTTCAGGACGATGATCATGATCGTGCTGAACCCGAGAATCGCCAAGTTGAGGAGCGTTATCCACCCGAAAACGGTGGTGAGCATATCCTGTGTCATCGGCACCTCCATTGCCTTGGAGATGGGGGGTAAGCGGTGCGTGCGCAATAAACGGCGCGCTGATTGCGCGCCTTCCAGACACTATGTCACAGGCTGCTTTGCGCCAGTGCGTCCTGCAGGATCACGGCCAGCCGTTCGGCCCAGGCGCGCTGCCCGGCATGGTCGGCGATCAGGTCGTTGCGCAGCTCGATCAGGGCGTTGGGGCGATGATGCCCGGTGCAATGCTGATCGATGGAATCCCCCGGCAGCACGCCGGTATACGGCTCGTTCACGCCGACACAGAGATCGCCTTCGGCCTCCAGCCGGTTGACCAGAGGGCGCGAGAACCGCTCATCGGGGGTGTGCAGCACGCCCGCATGCCAAGGCCGGGGCGCGTGCCCGCGCAATTGCCGGGTGAAGGAATGCATCGCGATCACCACCATATGGGGCAGCGACGCAAGCCGTTCATAGGCATCATGATACGGGCGATAGCACATATTCAGCCGTCGCTCGCGTTCCTCTGCTCCTGCATTGCGGTTGGCGGGGATGACCGAGCCGTCATAAAGTTTCATCAACAATGTGGGATCGTCCTCGCCCCGGTTGGGGTCGATGGCCAGGCGCGAGAAATTGGCGGCGATCACCGGGGCGTTCAGCAGCTCTCCCAGATGTTTCGACACTTCATAGGCGCCAACATCATAGGCGATGTGGCGTTCCATATCCTCGCGCGGCAGGCCCAGATCACCACCATTGATCGCGGGCGGCACCATGTTGGTAGCGTGATCGCAGGTGATCAGCCAGCGCCCGGGGCGATCCTCACCATGAATGAAAAACGGGGAATATGTCATCAGCCTGTCATCTTCTTTGCCGCACCTCTAGGACAGTTGCCTGCAAAAGGGAATTGGGTCATAAGCGGCGCAAGTGATGTTTGCGGTAACATCCGGAATGGCAGGAGGGCAAGACGATGCGACGTCTGAGAAATGTGAAAATCGTGGCAACGCTGGGACCGGCGTCAGAGACTTATGAGACGATCCGGGCCTTGCACGAGGCGGGCGCGGATGTGTTCCGGCTGAACATGAGCCACGGCTCCCACGATGAGATTCGCCAGAAGCACAGCATCATCCGAAAGATCGAGCAGGATCTGGACAGCCCGATTGCAATTCTGGCCGATCTGCAGGGTCCCAAGCTGCGTGTCGGTGTATTTGCCAATGACGCCGAGGAACTGGTCGAGGGCGCGGCGTTCCGGCTGGACCTGGATGATACTCCGGGGGATGCTGCCCGGGTCTGCCTGCCGCATCCAGAGATATTTCAAGCGCTGGAACCCGGTGCGCGGCTTTTGGTCAATGACGGCAAGATCCGCCTGACCGTGCAGGAGTGCGGCCCTGATTTCGCCAATACGACCGTCGAGACGGGTGGTACGATCTCCAACCGCAAGGGTGTGAACGTGCCCGACGTGGTGCTGCCGCTGGCTGCCTTGTCCGAGAAGGACCGCAAGGATCTGGAATTTGTCTGCGATCTGGGTGTGGACTGGCTGGCGCTGAGCTTTGTGCAGCGGGCCAAGGACGTGTTCGAGGCGCGCGCGCTCGCCGATGGCCGCGCCGCGATCCTCAGCAAGATCGAGAAACCGGCGGCGATCGAGGCATTTGACGACATCCTTGATGCCTCGGACGGGATCATGGTGGCGCGGGGCGATCTGGGCGTGGAATTGCCAGTCTCTGCCGTGCCGCCGATCCAGAAGCGTCTGGTGCGCAAATGCCGGGCTGCGGCCAAGCCGGTGATCGTGGCGACCCAGATGCTGGAAAGCATGATCGAAAGCCCGATGCCAACCCGGGCCGAGGTCTCGGATGTGGCCACGGCGATCTATGAGGGCACAGACGCCATCATGCTGAGCGCCGAATCCGCTGCCGGGTCCTATCCGGTGGAATCGGTCAGCACCATGAACAAGGTGGCCATCGAGGTCGAGGCCGACCCGACCTATACACAGATCATCGCGGCGTCCCGGTCGGCTGCCGGCACGACCGTTGCAGACGGTATCGTCGCCGCCGCCCGCGAGATTGCGGAAAAGACAGAGATCAAGGCGATCTGCTGTTTTACCCAAAGCGGCACAACGGGCCTGCTGACGGCGCGCGAGCGTCCCGGCATCCCGATCATCGCCATGACCTCGGTGTTGGACACGGCGCGGCGGCTCTGCCTGTCCTGGGGCTGCAACTGCGTCATCACACCGGAACTGGAGCGGTTCAAGGGCGCCGTCGTTGCCGCCGCGCGCGCTGCGCGCTCAGGCGGGTTTGCTGCCGAAGCCGACCAGATCGTGGTCACTGCAGGCGTTCCTTTCAACGTGCCCGGCAGCACCAACATCCTGCGCATCGCCCCCTGCGACGAGCGGTTGATCTACAATATGGATCCGGGGTAAGACCGCGCGCCGTTCGGTCAGACGCCGCGCGACCTCACCGTTTGTTGGTGCCCGGCGCTTGCCTGATGTTGTCCGGGCTCGTTGGGTTGGATCGCAATGATGCTTGGCATTTGCGGGCGAACGTTCATTTCCGGGCGGCTTTTCTGCGGCGTGCGGTCATCGCGCGCCCGTCTCGGATGCTGAGACCCATCAAGGTGAGGTTGATTGCACCTGCGCACAGCTCGATGATCTGCACGATGTAAAAGCCCGCGTCGAAAGACCCCGCATTTGCCTTGGCGCTCAGGTAAAATGCTGCCGGGACGAGGACGAGCAGACCATTTGCGGCAATGATCGGCATGCGCTTTTTCTTGGCAAGCGCCGGCGCGTCCTTGCGCCGCTTTCCAATCGACATGCCGGTGGCACCGACAAGTGCCATGGCGGGGACGAGGATCAAAAGGCCCCTCACAATCATGGACTTGACCATGGCGACTGTCTCATAGGTTCCGAACACTTCGCTGTAGATCGTCGAGGTCCAGAAGATGAGGATCGTCAGAAATCCGACTGTTCCGGCGATGGGATGGATTGCTCTCAACATGTGATGGCTCCGATTGGTGTTATGCGACGCAGTGGTTTTCGACGGCGAGTTTTCGGAAGAGGTGGGGCCGGGCCACGGCGCTGGCAGGGTACTCGGCGAGGCGGCTCTGGAACTCGGGATCGTTGAACGCTTCGCGGAAGCTCTGAACGTCCTGCCAGATCGCATAGTTCACAAAACTCGAACTACCTGCGATGCCCTTGTGCAACTGGGTCGAAATGTAGCCCGGCCGAGTTTTCATGAAGTCAGCGTCATGGGCCCAGGCCGCCAGCAGGGCCTCTTCGTCCTTTGCATCGACGGTGAACAGGTTGATCAGCACGATCGGGCCTTCTTCGGCCTGCATCTGATCGGCCAAAGTTGTGATTGCATCCAATTCTTCAAAACGCGGGGCCATGGGATTTCCTTTCGGCAAGAATTAACATAGCATGCTATTTAATATTGCACAGCATGCTATGCAAGTGGTAATTTCACTCATGGAATTCGAAAAAGAGAGTTCGGCGGGATATCTCGTCAATCATATGGCGCGGCTGTTCGCCAAAGAGCTGCAGCAACGCATCGCGCCCCATGGCATCGTGGTCGGGCAGTTTCCGATCTTGCTGGAGCTTTGGCAGAAAGACGGCGTTTCGCAAAAATCGCTGCTGGATAAGATCGATGTCGAGCAGGCAACCCTGGCCAATACGCTCAACCGAATGGAACGTGACGGGCTGATAAAACGAACAAAAGACCCAACGGACGCCCGCGCTCAACAGATTTGGCTAACGAACAAGGCTAGCGCATTGCGGGAATACGCCTATGCGTCTGCTCAGCGCGTGAACGCTGAGGCGTTGGATGTTCTGAATGCGTCAGAACAAGAGCAGTTCATGGACTATATGCGCCGGATCATAAGCAGTATGCGCGCATCATAGGCATGTGGGACCGCGCTTCCCTTGGTCCGGTGGGCGCGCCTGAAGCAGCGCGCCGCAACCTATTAGGTATTTGGGCCGATCAAACCTTCAGGTTCGGAATGATCTGCTTTTTGCGGCTCATCACGCCGTGCAGGACCACGGTGTCACCCGCCGGTGCGGCGTCGAAAGATTTCTCGGCCACCGATTTCACCAGATCGTTGGGGACCAGCAGGGTCGCTTCCTCGTTCAGGATATCCACCACAAAGAGCAGCACCTGATCGACACCATCCTCTGAGGCAACGGTGGTCATGCTGTCCATCAGCGAGGCTTTGCGATCCAGCACCACGCCCGGTGCGGTGGTTTCCAGAACCGAGACGCGGAACTTGGTGCCCTCGACCGCGTATTCCTTGCTGTCCATGCGCAGCAACTCGGCGTCCGAGAAGCTGGAGACGTCGGATTTTGCGGCGAACATTTCGGCGGCATAGGCGGGGATATCCAGACCCAGTTCTGCGGCCAGCGCCTCAGCGACGGCGCGATCATGGTCGGTGGTGGTGGGGGAGCGGAATTCCAGCGTGTCGGACAGGATGCAGGTCAGGGCCGCGCCCTTGACGGCTTCGGGCATCTTGGCGGAATCGTCACCGATCAGGTCCATCATGATGGTTGCCGTGCAGGCCAGCGGGCGCACGGTGATGTCGATCGGGCCTTTGGTTTCAAGACCGCCGACCAGCTTGTGGTGGTCGATGATGGCGCGGATATCGGCGCTGTTGATGCTGTCGGGCAGCTCAGCCGGGTTGTTGGTGTCAACGATGACGACCGGCGCATCCTCGGCCACGTCATCGATGATCTCGGGCTTGTCCAGACCCCAGCGTTCCAGCATGAAGGCGGCCTCGGTGTTGGGCTCGCCCAGCAGCACCGGCTTGGCGGTCTCGCCCTTGATCTCGTTCAGGTACCAGGCCCAGAGAATGGGAGAACCGGTGGAGTCGGTATCGGGGGATTTATGTCCAAAGATTTGGGTGGTCATGTCGCTGTCCTATCGTCACGAATTTGCGCGCCTTATAGGGGGGGTGGCAGGCCTTGTCACCCGGGCTGTTGGCGGCAAATGGACGCCGGGCCATCAGTGGCATAGAACTGGGGACAATGAAGCGCGAACAGGATATTTATGCGCCGGTCAAGGCGCTGCTGCAACGACAGGGATATGTCGTCAAAGGCGAGGTTGGCGCCGCTGATGTGGTGGCAAGGCGCGGCGACGAGGCGCCGGTGATTGTGGAACTGAAGCTGCGGTTTTCGCTGGCGCTCTATCATCAGGCGATCGCACGGTTCCGGCTGACCGATCAGGTTTATATTGCGGTTCCCAGACCCACGGGCCGCAGCCAGCGGCGGGTGCTGCGGGACAATATCGCCATGTGCCGCCGGTTGAGCCTGGGCCTGATCACGGTGCGCGGAGATGGACGGGCCGAGGTGCAGTGCGATCCGGGGCCTTACGCGCCACGCAAATCCCGCAAGCTTACCGCGCGTTTGCTGCGCGAGTTCGACCGACTGCAGGGCGACCCGAATGCGGGCGGGGCCACACGGCACGGAATTGTCACCGCCTATCGTCAGGACGCGTTGCGCTGCGCGGCCTATCTGGCCGAACATGGCGTGACCAAGGGCGCCGCGGTGGCGAAATCCACTGGTGTGTCGCAGGCGACGCGGCTGATGCGAGACAATCACTACGGCTGGTTCGAGCGGGCGGGAACCGGGTTATACGCCCTGACCGAGGCTGGCGCTGAGGGGTTGCGGCACTGGGCTTATAGCTGGGAACCCGACTGAGCGCGATATCGGTCCGTTGTGCTGGCCAGTGTAACAAATTCTTCACGCTGAATTCATGCCGACATGTCATGTATGTTACAAACCCAGTCTCCAGTTCTCTCACTCGTCAAAGCCGACAGGGAGCTTTTTATGCCACTTATTCGACGTTCGCGCCGTGCCGTTCTGGCTTCGGGTGCGGCCTTTGTTGCAATGCCTTCGATCAGCCGCGCAGCGTCGCGCCCCAGTTTCAACCACGGTGTCCAGTCCGGGGACGTGGACACCACCTCGGGCATGCTCTGGACCAGAACCGATCGTCCCGCCAAAGGGCGTGAGGTTGAAGTGGCAGATCTGCTGCGTTTCATCAAAACCGCAGGTGTCGAAAACACCGTCTGGTTGACCGCAGACGTGCATTACACGGCGGCGCATTACTATGATCCGAACGCCGCGCAGTTCAGTGATTTTGAACCGTTCTGGGAATTCGTTTCTGGCCCGCTGCATGCTGGCAGCTTCGGACCCAACGCGCTCGACAATACGTTCGGTCCCGAAGTGAAGTTTGTGAAAGCACCGCCCGAGGGTCAGGTCAATCTGCCGCCGTCGATGGGGCTGCAGTTCTTCGGCCTTGTGGACATTGACGGCGCAACGCAGCAGATGACCGTTCGCCTGATGGATCGCGCAGATACCGAGCTCTACCGTGTGACGCTGGACCCGGTCGGTACATCAATCTGATCGTTCAGGGGGCGTGCCGCCGGGCGCGTCCCGCTCTCTTGATCGGTCCGATGTAAGGCACGTGTCTTCAGTCGCATCTGCGCTGTCGGAGCCTGCAAACCGGACAACCAAGAATTTGCCAAGATAATTCACGCAGAGCCGTTGACACACACATGCGATATGCCTAGCTATGCGCCGTTAGCACTCAGGATGCTTGAGTGCTAACGGCCCTCCGCGGGAGGCGTGAGGGCGCAAAAGGAAACGTACTTTGAGCCCAAGGAGCTGCAAAGATGGCATTGAAACCGCTTCATGACCGCGTGCTGGTTCGTCGCGTAGAGAGCGAAGAAAAAACCGCAGGCGGCCTGATCATTCCCGACAGCGCAAAAGAAAAGCCCAGCGAAGGTGAAGTCGTCGCAATCGGCGAAGGCGCGCGCAAGGACAGTGGCGAACTGATCGCGATGTCGGTCAAAGCAGGCGACCGCATCCTGTTCGGCAAATGGTCCGGCACCGAAGTGAGCATCGACGGCGAAGAGCTGCTGATGATGAAGGAAAGCGACATCATGGGGATCATGGCCTAAGTCCCTGGGGCTTTGCCGATCTCATATCGCTCAACGCTGACAAGAATTCTCAAGGAGAAAGAACATGGCTGCTAAGGACGTCAAGTTCGATACCGATGCCCGCAACAAGATGCTGCAGGGCGTCAACATCCTGGCCGACGCGGTCAAGGTGACCCTCGGCCCGAAAGGCCGCAACGTGGTTCTGGACAAATCCTTCGGCGCGCCGCGCATCACCAAGGACGGTGTGTCGGTTGCCAAGGAAATCGAACTGGAAAACAAGTTCGAAAACATGGGCGCACAAATGGTCAAGGAAGTTGCTTCCCGGACCAATGACGAAGCCGGTGACGGCACCACCACCGCAACGGTTCTGGCCCAGTCCATCGTCAAGGAAGGCCTCAAGCAGGTTGCTGCCGGTCTGAACCCGATGGATCTGAAGCGTGGCATCGATCTGGCAACCTCGAAAGTTGTCGAAGGCATCAAGTCCGCTTCGCGCGAAGTCAAAGACAGCGCTGAAGTTGCTCAGGTTGGCACCATCTCGGCCAACGGCGAAGCCGAAATCGGCCAGCAGATCGCCGACGCGATGCAGAAGGTTGGCAACGAAGGTGTGATCACCGTCGAAGAGAACAAAGGTCTGGAAACCGAGACCGATGTTGTCGAAGGCATGCAGTTCGACCGTGGCTACCTGTCGCCTTACTTCGTGACCAATGCTGACAAGATGATCGCAGATCTCGACGACTGCATGATCCTGCTGCACGAAAAGAAACTGTCTTCGCTTCAGCCGATGGTTCCGCTGCTGGAATCGGTGATCCAGTCGCAAAAGCCGCTGCTGATCATCGCCGAAGACGTCGAAGGTGAAGCGCTGGCGACCCTCGTGGTCAACAAGCTGCGCGGCGGTCTGAAAATCGCAGCCGTCAAGGCACCGGGCTTCGGCGATCGCCGCAAGGCCATGCTGCAGGACATCGCGATCCTGACCGGCGGTCAGGTCATCAGCGAAGATCTGGGCATGAAGCTGGAAAACGTCACCATGGACATGCTGGGTTCGGCCAAGAAAGTGTCGATCACCAAGGATGAGACCACCGTGGTTGACGGCTCGGGCGAAAAGGCTGAGATCGAAGCGCGCGTTGCTCAGATCCGTACCCAGATCGAAGAAACCACGTCCGACTACGACCGTGAAAAGCTGCAGGAACGCGTTGCCAAACTGGCAGGCGGTGTTGCTGTGATCCGCGTCGGCGGCATGACCGAAGTGGAAGTGAAAGAGCGCAAGGACCGTGTGGATGATGCGCTGAACGCGACCCGCGCGGCCGTTCAGGAAGGCGTTGTCGTCGGTGGCGGCGTGTCTCTGGTTCAGGCTGGCAAGGCGCTGGACGATCTGAAAGGCGCAAACGCCGATCAGGACGCGGGCATCACCATCGTGCGCAAGGCTATCGAAGCACCGCTGCGCCAGATCGCTGAAAACGCAGGTGTCGACGGCGCGGTGGTTGCCGGCAAAGTGCGCGAATCCTCGGATGCCGCATTCGGCTTCAACGCACAGACCGAAGAATATGGCGACATGTTCTCGTTCGGCGTGATCGATCCGGCCAAGGTTGTCCGGACCGCGCTGGAAGACGCGGCATCGGTTGCGGGCCTGCTGGTCACCACCGAAGCGATGGTTGCGGACCTGCCCCAGAAAGACGCGCCTGCCGCAGGCGGCGGCATGCCCGACATGGGCGGCATGGGCGGCATGATGTAAGCCAACCAGACCTACTGGTCAAAATCTGGGGCTGCCTTCGGGCGGCCCCTTTTTTGTTGCGCCGCACCCAGACATTTGCGCCGCGCGCGCCAAGTCAGCTTGTTTCACCGGGTTTTTGGTTTATTCATTGGACGCATAGATTTTCGGAGATTCACGTGGCGACCCCAGAAATACACCCCTTGGCAGCCGAGCATATCCCCTCTTATGTGGTGGCTGCCGATGGCAGCGACTTTCTGTTCACCTTCATGCTGGTCTTTACGGTCGCAGTGATCCTGCTGATCGGGGTGGGCTATTTCACCCTGCATTCGATCCCGGAAAAAATGGCCCATGAGTCCAATCACCCGCAATTCCAGCTTGTGGGTATTCTGGCGCTGTTGGCGCTGTTTACCCATAACGGGATTTTCTGGATCGCGGCGATCCTGGTGGCGGGCTTTCAGATCCCCGATCTTGCCGCGCCCCTGCGTTCGATTGCGGACGCGATCCGATCTCTGACCCCCGCGCGGCAAGTGCCGCCTGCGCCCGAGCCGCCCCGCGACCCCGAAACTCTGGTCGAGGAGCGCTGATCCATGCTGGAAACGATGATGTGCGCCCTGATCACGGTGCTGCCCGACTACCTGTTCCGCCGCTATTTTCAGGGCAAGCGGATCGGTCACGAGATCACGCTGTTTACAATGTGGTACGAGTTGCGCTGGGGTCTGACCGCCTGCGCGATTCTCGCTCTGACGGTGATCACCACCTTGTTCTATTTTCACCCGGCCAGTTCCAAAGTGGCCTCGTATTTCCGCACGGTGACCATTCTTCCGCAGCTGGGCGGGCGTGTCTCCGAGGTATTCGTCAAAAACAACGAATTGGTGACCGCCGGGCAGCCGATTTTCAGGCTTGAGGACTATACCCAGCAGGCGCAGGTTCAGGCCGCCAACGCCAAGATCGCCGAGGTTCAGGCCTCGATGAAAGTCGCTGAAACCGATCTGGCCGAGGCAGATGCGGGCATCGCGGGTGCGCGGGCCTCGCTCGCTCAGGCGGTCGAGGACCTTGAGCGCAATGAGACCCTGCGCGACGAAGGATCCAGTGCGGTTCGGCTGGCCGAGGTTGAGCGGCTGGAAAACCTCGTCGCCGAGCGCGAGGCGCAGGTGGTGGCGGCTGAGGCACAGAAGGCTGCCGTCGAACAGCAGATCGAGGAATTGATTCCGGCGCAGATGGCCAGCGCCATAGCACAGCTTGATGCTGCCAATACCGAACTTGAAAAGACACTTATCCTTGCCGGGGTTACCGGCACGGTCGAACAGTTCGGGTTGCAGGTCGGCGATTATGTCAGCCCGCTGCTGCGCCCAGCCGGCATTCTGGTGCCGTCCTTTTCCGGGCGCGACCGGTTTACGGCCGGATTCAACCAGATGGCCGCGCAGGTCATCAAGCCCGGCATGATCGGCGAGATTGGCTGCATGACTCGCCCGTTCAAGGTCATTCCGGTGGTGGTGGTGGCCGTGCAGGATGTCATTCCCTCCGGCCAGATCCGCCCAAGCGACGAACTGCGTGATCTACAGAAAAACACCGTTCCGGGAACGCTCACCGTCTATCTGGAGCCGCTTTATAAAGGCGTGGCTGAACACATCCCGCCGGGCAGCACCTGTCTGGCCAATGTCTATACCGACAACCACCACCAGCTTGAGGACGAGAATCTGGGCTTCTGGCACAAGGCGTTCCTGCATGTGGTGGATACGATCGGCGTGGTGCACGCGGCGGGGCTGCGGCTGCGGCTGATCTTGATGCCGGTCAATACGCTGGTTCTGACGGGCGGCCACTGAGCCTCGATCTTTTGCCCGCCGGGCTCTTGCAGCTATCAACGCGCGCAAGAGCGCCGGGGGCAATGCGCAGGAAACGGATCGTCACCTGCGCGCCCGCATGTCATCGCTGGGTCTCCAAAACCAAGGAGCCGGGCGATGGGGCCAGTAGCCAAATCAATGGATGCGCAGGACTGGGGTCTGCTTGTCTTTCTGTCGATCCTGTGGGGCGCGACATTCTTCTGGGCCGGGGTCGCGGTAAAAGAACTGCCGCCGCTGACCGTTGTGCTGATCCGGGTCGGCCTTGCCGCACTTGTCCTGCTGCCGCTGCTGTTCTGGGCTGGTCACCGCCTGCCGCGCAGCGTCTCTGGTTGGGTGCCGTTTCTGGGTATGGGGCTGCTTAACAACGTGCTGCCGTTTGGCTTCATCTTTGCAGGGCAAACGCAGATCGGTGTGGGTCTGTCCGCCATCATCAACTCGATGACACCGCTTTTTACCGTTCTGGTCATGGCCGGTTTCGGTGAAGAGCGTCTGACCCGGTTGCGTCTGATCGGCGTGCTGATGGGCGTCGCAGGTGTGGGCGTTCTGAACGGTGGCGGCGCGGCGCTGCAAGGGGGGCAGATGCTGGGTATCGCGCTCTGCATGGCGGGCGCGATGAGCTACGGCTTTGCTGCGCTCTGGGCGCGCCGCAGGCTCGTGGGTGTACCGCCGCTCAAATCGGCCACCT
The DNA here is from genome assembly GCF_041537905.1 of Ruegeria jejuensis. Classification (NCBI taxonomy): domain Bacteria; kingdom Pseudomonadati; phylum Pseudomonadota; class Alphaproteobacteria; order Rhodobacterales; family Roseobacteraceae; genus Ruegeria; species Ruegeria jejuensis. Next base: position 32,210 of record NZ_JBGRUO010000018.1, read on the forward strand.
GCCAGCTGATGTGTTCGACCGCGATCCTGTTGCCGGTTGTGACGCTGATCGACCGGCCCTGGACGCTTGCGATGCCCTCTGACGGGGTGCTCTATGCGATGCTTGCGTTGGCCGTTCTGGGTACAGCGCTGGCCTATCTGGTGTTTTTTCGCATTGTTGCAAGCGCTGGCCCAAGCAATGTGATGCTGGTCACGCTGCTGATTCCTGTCACCGCGATCCTGCTGGGCTGGGCGCTGCTGGACGAGGCCGTGACAGCCCGCGATCTGATCGGGGCCGGGGTCATCGGGCTGGGCTTGCTGTTCATCGACGGTCGCATTCCGTCCCGTCTGGGCGGATTGCGACGCGCGAGGTCATGACCGCACCTGATCCGGCGCATACGCGAAATTGAGTGTTCAAGGCACGGCCCAGCAGATATGGGCAAGGTATGCGTCTGATCTTACTCATCTGTCTCACCATGGTGGCCTTCGCCGCCAACTCGATCCTGAACCGGCTGGCCGTGGGTAGCGATGCTGCTGATCCCGGCTCTTTTGCCGTGGTCAGGGTGCTGGCCGGGGCGGTTTTCCTGTTCCTGCTGGTACATGTGCGTGGGGGGCGGGTGCCGCTGACGGCTTCGGCCCGTGTGGTGGGCGCTCTTTCGCTGTCTATCTACATGGTCGGGTTTTCGATGGCCTATCTGACGCTGGATGCGGGGCTGGGGGCGTTGATCCTGTTTGGCGTTGTGCAGATCGCGATGTTTGCCTTTGGTGCGTTGCGCGGTGCGCGACCCTCGCCAAAACAGATCCTGGGCGCGGTGATCGCCTTTGCCGGTCTGGCTTATGTGCTCTGGCCGTCGGGTGGCGTGCAGGTGGATGCCGGGGGCGCTGCGCTGATGGCCTTGGCCGGGCTTGGCTGGGCCGCCTATACGCTGGCGGGCCGGTCTGCCCCGGATGCGCTTGAGGCGACAGCGGCCAATTTTGTGGTCGCCCTGCCGCTGACTACGGCTGCGATCTGGGTGGTAGGCCCGGCGTTGAACATGACGCCTATTGGACTGGCGCTGGCCTGTCTCTCGGGTGCGGTGACATCGGGCATGGGCTATGCGCTCTGGTACAGGTTGGTACCGCAGCTCAGCCCGGCTGTGGCGGCGACGGTGCAGTTGAGCGTGCCGGTCATCGCGCTGGTGGCGGGCGTTCTGCTGCTGGGCGAGGCGGGCAGTCTTTCGCTGGTTCTGGGCACGGCGCTGGTGCTGGGCGGTATTGCCCTTGCGGTCCTGCCCGGAGCGCGGCGCTGAGGGTTTATCCCGGTACGGATTGAAGGTATCCCGCTGTCATGCGTGTCCTTGCTTTCCTGTTGCTGTTTCTGCCTGCGCCGGCATTGGCCGAATGTGTCATCCTGCTGCATGGGTTGGCCCGGACCGAGGTATCGCTGACCGTGATGCAACAGGCGCTGGAATTGGCCGGGTATGACACGGTTGCGCCGGGCTATCCTTCGACCGATCTGCCGGTCGACGAACTGGCCGCGCAAACGCTGCCCCCCGCGATCGAGGCCTGCGGCGATCAGAAAGTGAACTTTGTAGCCCACAGCATGGGGGGTATCCTGATCCGTTACTGGATGCAGGATCACAAGCCTGAGAAAATGGGCCGCGTTGTCATGTTGGGGCCGCCCAATCAGGGCAGCCAACTGGTCGATGAGTTGGGCGATTTTGAGGTGTTTGGTCTGTTGCACGGGCCTGCGGGTCTGTCGCTGGGCACTGGCCCCGGCAGCGTGCCGCTGAGCCTGCCGCCGGTGAATTTCGAGCTTGGGGTGATTGCTGGCAGGAACTCGCTGAACCCGGTCTTTTCGGCGATGATCGACGGACCCGATGACGGCAAGGTGTCGGTTGCCTCAACCATCGTGGTGGGGATGGACGATCATATCGTGCTGCCGGTCACCCATACATTCATGATGAACAATCCGCTGGTCATCAGAGAGACCGAGCATTTCCTGAAATATGGCCGGTTCGACCCTGACCTGACCTGGATCGACTCGCTCATCGGGCCGGTCAAGGAAGGTTGCGAGGGGCAGGATTGCGGCACCGATTCGGAGGCGCCGCGCGAATGAGCCTGGAGCTGACAGTGACCGGAGCCGAGGTGCTGTTGCCGGGGCAGGGGCTGGTTGAGGCCGAGATATCCGTTGCTGACGGGATGATCTGGGAGGGTGGCGGCCGCAAGGTGGATCTGGATGGCTATCTGGTGTTGCCCGGTATCGTTGATCTGCATGGCGACGGGTTCGAGCGGCATCTGGCCCCAAGGCGCGGCGCGATGAAACAGATGGAAGAGGGCGTGATCGCCACCGAGGCGGAACTGGCTGCCAACGGGATCACCACCGCTGTCATGGCGCAATTCTGGAGCTGGGAGGGTGGCGTGCGCGGCCCGGATTACGCGGCGCAGGTCTTTGCCGCCATCGCCAGAATGCGCGACCGTGTCGTTACCGATCTGGTGCCGCAGCTGCGGTTTGAGACGCATATGCTGGAGGATTATGACGCGCTGCCGGAGCGTATGGCGGATTGGGGCGTGTCTTATTTGGTGTTCAACGACCATCTGCCTCATGATCGGCTGGCTGCGGGTCGCACACCGCCGCGCTTGACCGGCCAGGCCCTAAAAGCGCGGCGTAGCCCCGAAGCGCATCTGGCAATGCTGCAACGGCTGCATGAGAACGGGGCGGAGGTGCCAGCCGCGCTGGATCGCATTTGTGACGTTTTGCGTGCGCAGGGCGTTGTGTTGGGCAGTCATGACGACCAGAGCGCACAGGATCGCGCGGAATGGCGCGCGCGCGGCGTACGGATTGCCGAATTTCCCGAAACCATCGAGGCCGCCGAGGCGGCCAAGGCTGCAGGTGATCCTGTCATTCTGGGGGCCCCTAACGTGGTCCGGGGCGGATCGCATAAGGGCAATGCCAGCGCGTTGGACCTGATCACGATGGGACTGTGTGACGCCATTGCCTCGGACTATCACTATCCCAGCCCGCGCCGGGCTGCGCTGATGCTGGCGCGCAGCGGCGTATTGGAGTTTGCGTCCGCCTGGGATTTGATCTCGTCAGGCCCGGCGCGGGTGCTGGGAATGGCAGACCGAGGCGAGATTGCGCCGGGCAAGCGCGCCGATATCGTGATTCTGGACGCGGAGACCCATCGGGTGGCGCTGACACTGGCAGGCGGGCGCGTGAGTTACATGAATGGTGCCATCGCCGAGCGGTTGCTGAAGTAGCGGGGACGCGGCGGCTCGGGCCCGGCGGGCCGTCGCCGCCACGTCGAAAATCTGCGATTTTCGGGCGCTAGGTGGCGCGGGTGATGCGATTGACATGGCCCATCTTGCGGTCTGGTTTGACCTCGGCCTTGCCATAGAGATGCAGCGCCACGTCTCGCTCTCGCGCCAGTGCAGGAACCCGGTCCATATCGTCGCCGATCAGGTTCTCCATCACCACATCCGTATAACGTTGCCCGTCGCCCAGCGGCCAGCCCGCGACGGCGCGGATATGTTGTTCGAACTGGTCGACAGTGCAGCCATTCTGTGTCCAATGGCCGGAGTTATGTACGCGCGGGGCAATCTCGTTCACGATCAGCCCTTGCGGGGTCACAAACAGCTCGACCCCCATCACGCCGACATAATCCAGCCGGTTGAGTATTTTGGCGGCCAGCAGCACCGCATCGGTTTTCTGCGCAGAGGTCAGCCGGGCAGGGACGGTGGTGGTGCGCAGGATGCCTGCCTCATGCACGTTCTCACCGGGATCGAAACAGGCGACCTGACCGTCAAGCCCGCGCGCGGCGATGATCGAGACCTCGTGAGAGAAGTCCACAAACCCTTCCAGAATGGCGGGCGCGCCCGCCATATCCGCCAATGCGGCCTCGGCATCGGCTGAGCTTTTCAAGCGGGCCTGCCCCTTGCCGTCATAGCCGAAGCGGCGGGTCTTCAGAATCGCGGGCGTACCGATTTCAGCGATCGCCGCCTCAAGGCTGGTCAGATCGGTGATGTCGGCAAAAGGCGCGGTCTGCAGGCCGAGATCGCGCAGGAAGGTCTTTTCGGTGAGCCGATCCTGGCTGATCCGCAGTGCCTCTCGCCCGGGGCGGATCGGGCGGTGCGCTTCGAGCAGGTCGAGCGCCTGGGTCGGGATGTTCTCGAACTCATAGGTGATCACATCGACCGATCGGGCAAAAGCGGCGAGTGCGGACTCATCCTCGTAAGCGGCGGTTGTGACCTCATGGGCAACATGGCCTGCTGGTGGGTTGGCGCCGGGCTCGAAGATATGGGTGCGGAACCCAAGCCGGGCTGCCGCGACCGAGAGCATGCGGCCCAGTTGCCCGCCGCCCAGAATACCAATGGTTGCGCCTTGCGGCAGGGGCTCAGTCATTGCTGGGCTCCTCTGGGATCGATGCGGAGAGGGCTTCGCGCCAGGCGTCGAGCCGTTGCGCCATCGCTTCATCCTGCAGCGCGAGGATGCCTGCGGCCATCAATCCGGCATTGGCGGCGCCCGCTGATCCGATGGCCATGGTGGCGACCGGAAAGCCCTTGGGCATCTGCACGATGGAATAGAGCGAATCGACGCCGGAGAGCGCGCGGGTCTGGACCGGTACGCCGATCACCGGCACGCGGGTTTTCGAGGCCATCATCCCCGGCAGATGTGCGGCCCCTCCGGCACCTGCGATGATCACCTGCAGGCCCCGATCGGCGGCGGTTTTGCCATAGTCCCACAACCGGTCCGGCGTGCGATGGGCCGAGACGATGCGCGCCTCATAAGGCACGTCGAGCGCGTCCAGAATATCGGCTGCCTCTTTCATCGTGGGCCAGTCCGACTGGCTGCCCATGATGATCCCCACTTTGATGTCGCCCATCCGCTCGAACCCCGGCTTTGGAAAGAGCGCGCACTATAGCCAAATCGTTGTGGCTGGCAATGCGGATGAAACTGCGGGTGACTCTTTAGGATCGATTGGAGGGGCTGGGTGTGAGCAGCCACCACAAGAGCAGAAACAAAGCGGCTGCCGAACATATGCTAAGCATCACCCATCGCAGAGCTTGGTACAGGGCATACGTGACCGCACTGATCGGCACCCAAAGCTCAGAGGTTTCCTGCGACACAACGTATTGAGGAGAGCCGCGCAGTAGAACATAATTCTGGCTGGCAATCATCTTGTGTCCAGCCACGACGTCACCGATCCAGAAGTGAAGAGCAAGCGAAGCGGCAAAAACGAACCCGATTGCAATCAAGTAAAGCTTCCAGAGCTTCGATTTTGTTTTGGCAAGTTGCAAATCCGGGCTCTTGCAGATCACGCAATGATATCCGGCGTAAGCCGATCCTCGATCAGGGCGATCATGTCCTTGAGCCTTAATTTCTGCTTTTTCAGCCGCTTGATTGTCAGCTGATCCGCCGTTCCCTTGTCCACGAGCGCATGGATGGCCTCGTCCAGATCGCGGTGCTGGCGGCGGAATACCTCCAGCTCGACGCGCAGCACATCGTCGGTTTTCATCGAGAGGTCGGTAGGTGCGTTCATGAGCGACTCGGGTCTTTGTTGGATCTTGCCTGAGCCCTAGAATACGCGTTCACGATGATTTCGCCTAGACCTTGTGGTGGGCAAGGTTTCTCCCCATATTGTCCTATGCGCGGTTGCCGGAACGGGACCGCGCGCACCGTCGCTTTGACAGAAAAAGGACGATTGGACGTGTCAAAAACTACGCTTGCGTCTTACCCGCATCTGCTTGGGTTCGAGCAATTGGAACGCCTGCTGGAACGCTCGGCGAAATCGGGCAATGAAGGCTATCCGCCCTATAACATTGAACAAACCTCGGATCATTCCTATCGCATTACCTTGGCCGTGGCCGGGTTTGCCGAAGAGGATCTGGCGATTACGGTCGAGGACCGCCAACTGGTCATCCGCGGCCGTCAGCGCGACGATAGCGAAGGGCGCGTGTTCCTGCATCGCGGCATCGCGGCGCGCCAGTTTCAGCGCATGTTTGTGCTGGCTGACGGTGTCGAGGTCGGTGAGGCCATCATGGAAAACGGGTTGCTGCATGTCGATCTGACACGCGCGATCCCGGATACCGTGGTGCAGAGGATCAACATAAGGAAAGGGTAAGCGATGAATACGCCACATGATTTGAAGACTGACGCGGACCGGATCGTTTATGTGAAAGCGGTCGACGTGGCCGATCTGCCGGACAAGCTGCGCTCGCAGGCCGGCGATCTGGAGCAGATTTATGCGGTTCACGACACTTCGGGCCAGCAGCTGGCGCTGGTGGCTGACCGTAAGCTGGCCTTTGTGCTGGCGCGTGAACACGACTATATGCCAGTGACCGTTCACTGACGCTTTTGCCACGCGGGCCGGGCAACTTCCCGCGTGACAAGCCGGACAGAACCGGAGATAGATGTCACCCTGACGGCCCGCCAAAGTCAGGGGACACGAGATGAGCAGGTTCGATTTCGATTGGGTGGATGCGTTTACCAACCATGCCTTTGGCGGCAATGGTTGTGCGGTGGTGCATCAGGGCGCGGGCCTGCCTGACGAGACCTGCATGCGTTTTGTGCGCGAGACATCGCTGATGGAATGCACCTTTACGGGTCCTTCAGACGAAGCCGATCTTCTGGTCCGCTATTATCTGGCCAGCCGTGAAATTCCCTTTGCCGGGCATCCGACGATTGCGACCGTGGCGGCTCTTCGAGCGCGCGGGCTGGTGACAAAGGATGAACTGACACTTGAAACCGGCGCTGGCCTTGTCGCTGTCCGTATTGATGGCGATCTAATCGAAATGACGCAGGTCGCGCCCGAGTTCGGGGTTGAAGTTCCGACAGAGATCGTTGCGGCTTCGATTGGTTTGCAGGCGGATGACATTGTTGGCCAGCCACAGATGGTCTCGACCGGCTTGCCCTTTTGCATCACGCTCCTGCGGGATCGTGCGACCCTGGATCGGGCGGTGCTCAATGTCGATGCGTTTCGCATCATGACGGATTTTCTGGGCTATGACGGCACCGACATGATGGAGCCGTTCATGGTGACGCTGGGCGGCGCAACCGATGAGGGTGATACCTATTCCCGGCTGCTGTTGGCCCCGCCCAGCCCGGCTGAGGACCCGTTCACCGGATCGGCCACCGGTGCGATGGCGGCGTATCTCTGGCATCGCGGGCTGATGGACAAGGACAGTTTTATCGCCGAACAGGGCCACGGCATGGGTCGCCCGGGGCAGGCGCGTGTCACACGGGTCGGGCCACGTGACGCCATGACCGGTATTCGCGTCTCGGGTCAGGGTTTTGTGCTGATGCAGGGGCAGGTCAACATGCCCGAGGGTGCGGCATGAACGACGCGCCGGGCATCGCGATCCTGCCTTATGGTACCTCACTGGGACCGAAGCTGGCGCAGATGCCGCTGTCTGAGTTGACCTGGCCGCTCGGCTGCCCGGATCGCCTGCTAGGTAAGCGTGTGGGTGATCTGGAGCGCACCGATCATTTGATCATGTATCCCAAGACGTCGCATCATTATGTGCTGCGCCGGGGCACTAGGGCGCGGATATCACTGATGATGGGCGAGCCGTCGGTGATTCATGCCAAGCATATCAAACTGCTGAAATGGACATGGCGGCGGTTTTATCGGGTGCTGAGTTTTCACGCGGCGCTGGTGGGGTCCATCCCCAATTGCGTGTTCTTTCCCTATGGCACCACCTGGGTGCCTGAATGGCGCGATCTGAAGATCAAAAAGACCAAGGCTTGCTCGCTGATCGCCTCGGCCAAGCGCGATACGGCGGGACACCGGCTACGCCATGAGATGGTCGATTGGGTGCGCGAAACGGGGCAGGATGTGGAGGTTCTGGGGCGTGGCTATACGCCGTTTGACAAGAAGTCCGACGGGCTGGCGCCCTACCGCTATTCGATCGTGATCGAGAATGTGCGCGAAAAGAACTATTTCTCGGAAAAGCTGCTGGACGCCGTGTTCTGCGAGACCGTGCCGATCTATTGGGGCTGCCCTAATATCGGCGACTTCATCGATCCCGAAGGCATGATCATCTGCGAAACGGGTGAAGAAGTGCGTGCGGCGGTGCAAAACATGTCCGAGGAAGATTATCAGAGCCGTTTGCCTGCGATCCGGGCTCTGAAAGAGCCTTTGCAGCCTTATGCCGATATCGATCTGCGCGCGGCGAAAGCCATTGAGAAAGAAATCGCGGCCTCCGGCTGATTGACCGGTTCCGCCGCGCGGCGGAACCGGATGACAGGCCGTGATTATTCCGGGATCAGAACCGTGTCGATCACATGGATCACGCCGTTGGACGCCTCGACATCGGCAGTGACAACCTCGGCGTTGTTGACCTTGACCCCGTTGCGGGCGTTGACGGCCAGACGGTCGCCCTGAACCGTAAGAACCTTGGCGCGTTTGCCTGCAATGTCACCCGACATCACTTTGGCGGGCACCACGTGATAGGTCAGAACTGCCACAAGCTGATCCTTGTTTTCCGGTTTCAGCAGGTTTTCAACGGTGCCCTCGGGAAGAGCTGCAAAGGCTTCGTCGGTCGGGGCGAAGACGGTGAAAGGCCCGTCGCCTTTCAGCGTACCTACCAGATCGGCGGCCTGAACGGCGGCGACCAGAGTGCCGAACGAGCCCGCACCAACCGCGGTATCGACGATGTCTTTCTGGCCACCGGCAAAGGCGGCGGTCATGCTGGTTGCCGCAATAGCGGCGGCGCTGAGGGTGGCGATGAAGTGGCGTCTGAACATTGTTCTCTCCCTGTGTGAATATGGGTCTGTTACGTCGCCGCCCGAAGAAGTGGATCACATTGAGGTCAAAGAAAATTGAGCTCCAATTTGTGAGGATCTAAATTTATTTATAAAAAACAAATGCTTGGTATGTTTCTGAAAATAGAAAAAGCCCGCCGGTTGGCGGGCTTCCCGTTCAATATGGTCTGGTGATCAGCCGGCGATCAGGCCCATGCTTTCCAGTTTCAGCAGCACTTGATGGGCGCAATTGTCGACATCGACATTCTCGGTTTCGACGCTCAGCTCCGGGTCTGCGGGAACGTCATAGGGGTCCGAGATGCCGGTGAACTCTTTGATCTTGCCTGCGCGCGCCAGCTTATAGAGCCCCTTGCGGTCGCGGCGCTCACATTCCTCGATCGAGGTGGAGACATGCACTTCGACAAAGGCGCCGAAGGCTTCGATATCCTCGCGCACAGCCCGGCGGGTGGTGGCGTAGGGCGCAATCGGCGCGCAGATGGCAATGCCGCCATTCTTGGTGATTTCGCTGGCCACATAACCGATGCGACGGATGTTCAGGTCGCGATGTTCTTTCGAGAAGCCAAGCTCTGAGCTGAGGTTCTTCCGCACGATATCACCATCCAGCAGCGTGACGGGGCGGTCGCCCATCTCCATCAGCTTGACCATCAAAGCATTGGCGATGGTGGATTTGCCCGAGCCTGAGAAACCGGTGAAGAACACGGTGAACCCCTGTTTCGAGCGCGGCGGGTAGCGGCCGCGCAACTGATCCACCACCTCGGGGAAAGAGAACCATTCCGGGATCTCCAGCCCTTCGCGAAGACGGCGGCGCAGTTCGGTGCCTGAGATGTTCAGGATCGTGACGTTGTCCTTGTCGGCGATCTCATCATTGGGTTCGTATTGGGCGCGTTCCTGCACATAGACCATGTGTTTGAAATCAACCATTTCGATGCCGATCTCGTCCTGATGTTCGCGGAACAGGTCCTGTGCATCGTAAGGCCCGTAGAAATCCTCACCGGCAGAGTTCTTGCCCGGTCCGGCGTGGTCGCGACCAACGATGAAATGCGTGCAGCCATGGTTGCGGCGGATAATGCCGTGCCACACCGCCTCGCGCGGGCCAGCCATGCGCATCGCGAGGTTCAGCAGCGACATGGAGGTGGTGGCGGCCGGGTATTTGTCCAGCACCGCCTCGTAGCAGCGCACGCGGGTGAAGTGGTCGACATCGCCCGGTTTGGTCATGCCCACGACCGGATGGATCAGCAGGTTGGCCTGCGCCTCTTTGGCGGCGCGGAAGGTCAGTTCCTGATGCGCGCGGTGCAGCGGGTTGCGGGTCTGGAAGGCGACGATCCGGCGCCAGCCCACCTTGCGGAAATAGGCGCGCAGCTCGTTCGGGGTATCACGGCGGGCGCGGAAATCGTAATGCACCGGCTGCTGGATACCGACGACAGGGCCACCCAGATATACCTTGCCAGCCACGTTATGCAGGTAGTTCACCGCCGGATGCGCCTGATCGTCGGCACCGAATACCTTTGCGGCCTCGTTCGATTTGTCCGGAGTCCAGCGGTCGGTCACCGTCATGGTCGCCAGAATCACGCCTTCCTGATCGCGCAGGGCGATGTCCTGTCCCAGTTCGATGCTGTCGGCAAACTCCTCGGACACATCCAATGTGACCGGCATCGGCCAGAGCGAGCCGTCCGCCAGACGCATGTTTTCGACCACGCCGTTATAGTCGGTCTCGCTCAGAAATCCCTTGAGCGGGTTGAACCCACCGTTCATCAGCAATTCCAGATCGCAGATCTGGCGCGGGGTCAGATCATGGCTGGTCAGATCGGCGGCTTCGACTTTGAGTTTCTGGGCGGAATCGTAGGAAACATACAGCTCCGGGATCGGAGCGAGATTGGCAAGCATGGTCATTCGAATACTCTCTGATCAATCCGTAAATTCGGGTTTGATGGACACTGCCGCGCACTTGCCCGGTCTTGTTTCGGAAGTCCAGAGATTGAGAACAATTGAAGGAGGAGGTGTGCAGAAAAATCGCAATTTGGAACAGATTCCTGCTCAAACGGCGGGTTGTATACCATATGTTTCCAATCGCGCCCGCAGGGGTCAGCCGAAATGTGCCCCTTTTCTCAACGGTGCCACCGCGATGGTGAGTTGTGACGCGGTGACCACCGGCAGGCCGCGGATCGGTTCGGAAACACCGCGCAGCTTGAACGGGTGCAGGGCGATATCATCGCCCGAATACCCTGCCGCCGTCAGCAGAGGCGCTGAAACGATCAGCTCAACGCCCATTCTCTTGGTTTCCGCCTGCAAACGGCTGGTGGCGTTCACGGCGTCCCCGATGATCGTGCGCGGCGCATTCTCGGTGGTGCCGATCTCGCCCAGAACCACATTGCCCAGATGCAGAGCCATGCCGATCTGAACCGGGCGGTCGTTCTGATCTTCGAGCGTCTGGTTGAACTCTTCCAGAGCTTTGCCCGCGCCTTCGGCGGCGCGCAGACCCGCGCGGGCCGAATCTTGGGCCGTGTCTGCTTCGAATACTGCCAGAAATCCATCCCCCATGTATTTATCCACCTTGCCGCCTGCTTTGGTGATTGCAGGGACAATCGCGTCAAAGAAGCGGTTGAGAAAAAACACCACATCATAGGGCAACTGCTCGGCAGTGCGGGCAGTGAAGCTGCGCATGTCCAGAAACAGGATGGCAAGCTGGCGTTCCTGTCCTTGGCTGGCATGGGCGCGGGTGCGTCCGCCCTGGGGGCGAAACACCCGATAGACCGTCAGCGGATCGACGGGGCGAATCTGGCAGGCCAGGCGCGTATTGGCTGTCGCACCTACGGCTTGCAGGCTGCGCTCTTCTGCCTCGCTTGGGGGGTGCAACAGATCGGCACCGTCCTCGATCACCACCCGGCAAGTGGTACAGCGTCCCTTGCCACCACAAAGCGCGGTATGAGGAACATTGTTTGCCCGAGACATCTCAAGCAGGGTCATGCCGCGTTCGGATGTGATCTCGGGTCCGTCGACATAACTGATCCTTACCGACTTCCGTTTGCGCAGCAATTTACGGCTCAGATAGACGATGGCAGTCAGGATCAGCAGTGCCCAAAAGATGTTCTGGGCCATGTTTTTGGCAGCAAAAAGATGTTGGAACGCAGCTTCGTCAGGCCAGTTGAAATACTCGATTGCTATGTTGCGCAACTCGGGGTCGCCAAAGGCTGCCCACATGTTGCGCCCTTCGGTCAGTAGCCCGGCAAAGGCAAAGGCTGGGATCAGCACTGCGAGCCCGATCAGATAGGGGATGGCGTTTTGCCACCAGCTTGTCAGACGTAGCCAGAAATGCATGCCCATACAGCCATGCACCCAGACCAGCAGCAACAGCAGCGATTGATACCAGACCGAGGGGTTGTTCCACATCAGCACGATCAGATAGCTCATCTTGTCATTGACCTCGAAAACCTCATGCGCAAAGCGCGTGAAGGCCAGATGAGACAGCAATTGCAGCGGGATGAGCAGGCCGAGTATCACCTGCAGCGCATGCGGCCATGACATGCGCAAAGTCCGGCGCGTGGCCAGATCATAAAGCGCGATGCCGATATGGGTCAGGAACGCCCCATATAGCAGCGTCGATCCGATCGGATTGCGGGTGATGGCATGCCGTCCGGCCTGAAACGCATCCATTGCCTCGACCGATATGAGGCCCATGCCGATATTAAGGAAATGGAACAGGGCATAGGTGAACAGGATCAGGCCTGAGACGATCCGCGCCCGAACCAGCCAGCTTCCCTGCCACAACACGTTGGCCACGCGCGTTCCTTTCCGTTTCGACGGTTCAGAATGGGGTGCCCGGGCAATGGGGTCAAGTCACAGCCGCGTGCTGTTGTCGGTCTCCGCAGGCCAGGTTTGCGTTGCGATCTCTGGGTGCGCGCGTGCGACCTGCGGGTCGAAGATCACCAGATGGCTGAGGTCTGGCCGTGAGCGCGAGGAATAGAGCATCGCCTGCGCGCCATCTGCACGGGCCGTATCGGAAAACGCCCAGGTGGGCGAGGGCGCGCCGGTGGCGTGAATGTCCTGCCAGATAACAGAGGCCTCGCGATTGCCCCGCAGATCGGCCACGCGCGCCGCACGGATGTGTAGCGGTTGGATCAGGCGCGGCGCATCATTGGGCGACATGTAGCGGCGGATCGCAATCGCGGTGCCTTCAGCCGTGAGCGAGCTGTAGATCGCCACCTGCCCGGAATGGTGAAACCGTCCCTCGGGCGAGGTGACCGGGACCTGCGCATCCTGACCCTGAAAGGTCATGCGCCAGACGGTCCCGGTGAAGGGGATCATTCCTGCTCGGCCAGGAACCGCCCCGCATCCAACGCCGCCATGCAGCCCATCCCGGCGCTGGTCACCGCCTGGCGATAGACATGGTCGGTCAGATCACCCGCCGCAAAGACCCCGGGCACCGAGGTTTCGGTGGTGCCGGGTTTGGTCACCACATAGCCGCCCATATGGGTGTCGAGCTGATCAATCACCAACTCGTTGGCAGGCGCGTGGCCGATGGCGACAAAGACGCCCTTGCAAGGGATTTCGGAGATTTCGCCGGTCTTGACGTTCCTGACTTTCACGCCTTCAACGCCCAGCGGTGCGTCGGTCCCGGTCACTTCTTCCAACTGATGGAACCAGAGCGGTTCGATCTTTTCGTTCTTGAACAGGCGATCCTGCAGGATTTTTTCAGCGCGCAACTCATCGCGGCGGTGGATCAACGTAACCTTGCTGGCGAAATTGGTCAGAAACAGCGCCTCTTCCACGGCGGTGTTGCCGCCGCCGATCACCACGATTTCCTGCCCGCGATAAAAGAATCCGTCACAGGTCGCGCAAGCCGAGACGCCGAAGCCCTTGAACTTCTCTTCCGAAGGCATACCCAGCCACTTGGCGCGCGCGCCGGTGGCCAAAATGACTGCGTCTGCGGTATAGAGCGTGCCGCTGTCGCCCTTGGCGGTAAAGGGGCGTTTGGACAGGTCGAGATCGCTGATGATGTCACCGATCACCTCGCAGCCCATGGCCTTGGCATGCGCCTCCATCCGGACCATCAGATCAGGGCCCTGAACCTCGGTATCGCCGGGCCAGTTCTCGACCTCGGTGGTGGTGGTCAGCTGACCGCCCGGCTCGATGCCCTGCACCAGGATCGGTTCCAGCATGGCACGGCTGGCATAGACGGCGGCGGTATAGCCCGCCGGGCCGGATCCGATGATAAGAACCTTGGTGTGACGTGTCTCGGCCATGGGAACCCCGTTTTGATGGATGGCGGGAGTGCCATCTTCGGAGGATGGATATAGCGATGCGCAATCGCGGCTTAAACCCCTTATCTGAAGTGGCCCCGGGCTTGTTATAAGCGGCGCAGCCAAGCCCGATTGGTCATTGTGGTTAACATAATTGCGCTGCAGCGAAATATTATTGCTCATCCCGGCGCGGCTGATATAACAACCGCAAAAATGAGCGGAGAATTTCATGGTCGCGACCCGACTCGATCCGATCGACAGGAAAATACTGGCAGAATTGCAGGCAGATGGCCGGATGACCAATGTGGAACTGGCCAAACGGGTCGGCATCTCCGCGCCGCCCTGCCTGCGGCGGGTCCGCTCGCTGGAAGAGGCGGGCTATATCCACGGCTACCATGCCGATGTGAACGCGCGCGAACTGGGATTCGAGGTGCAGGTCTTTGCCATGGTCGGGCTGGAAAGCCAGGCCGAGGTTGAATTGTCGGCCTTTGAAGAGACCTGCCGCAACTGGCCACTGGTGCGCGAGTGTCACATGCTCAATGGCGAGGTCGATTTCATCCTGAAATGCGTCGCGCCGGATCTGAGCAGTTTTCAGAGCTTTCTGACCGGCGAATTGCTGTCCACCCCCAATGTGGCCAGCGTTAAGACCTCGCTTGTCATTCGCGGCGCGAAGGACGAGCCCGGAGTGCCCTTCGACGTGCTCGAAGACCGCCTGAGCCGGAGCGCTTGAGCGCAATCTGTTCCTTGGTGGTCACGGTTGAGGGCAGGAAGGCGCTGATGAAGACGCTGATCACCCATAGTAGCATCAGTTTCATGGCAAACCTCAGACGCTGATCGCGTCGTATTGACCATCCCCGGCACGCGGCAGAATCTGTGGCCCGAAATCGGTCAGTTTCTCGACATGCGCGAAGAGGTTCAGATAGAGGGACCGCATCGCGTGGCTCATGACCCGTACCGCGTGGATACCGGGGTGATAGGTTTCGAATTGCAGCCCGTCCACCTTGATCACCGAATGGCGTTTGAGGCACAAATGGAACACCTCGACCGGCGTTGGCGGCGAGGTTTCGACCACGTTCATGCCATCCACGAATTCCTTGATCGGCGTCAGAATCTGATCTCCGGCACACAGGCTTTGCAGGTGTCCGGGCGTGGCCAGTAACCGCGCCGATGGCCCGACGATCACCCCCGACATCGGGCGTTGCATGCCAAAGCTGTCGGCCATGATTCGGGTCAGGCTTTGCGCGCGGCCTTTCAGGTCGGGTCGGCCGGGGATCAGCGTTGTCGATCCTTTCCAGAGCAGTTCCTGCGCCGATCCATCCTGCACGATCAGGCGGTCACCCGGCAGCAGGTCCTCGATTGCCAACGGCCCCATGTCTGTTTCCACCAGCGAGCCACGGGAAAACGCGCAGAACGCCTCTTCGAACAGCGGCAGTGCCGGCGCGATGTGACGTGTCTGGGCAATCTCGTTCTTGCCGACCAGCGTGCTCACCTCATAGCGCCGCAATTGTGGTTTGGTCCGGCTTTGCAGCTTGGCCGGGTCCTCTAGCAGTTTGCCGGTTTCGACAGCATTCCGCGCCGCTCGTGCCAGCGAGTGGGGGATAGTCATACCTATTCAACCTTCTTCATACATGTCAGCTCTGTGTTGGCCCCAGACAACGAGTCAGAGCGACTCGGTTTTAATTGTTTTTGCCCCCAAAATTACCGTCCGGCCGCGTGGCTTTTACACCGCGTTCCCCAGTCTGCGCCCATCCGGCTCACAATCCCATTGACCCCCCAATGGCATCGTTTCTTAGCGGGAGGGTGTTTTGCTCCCGGTCTTCTGTGCTGCCCAAACCCGCCTCGCCATTGGGCGAGGCGGGCTCTTGTCCCCGGCCGGTCAGGGGCAGCGTCCGGCACCGGGTTCCCAGGGTGAACCGGTCAGGCTCACCCGTATTGCGTTCCATTCAACTGCTATCGCGCCTCTCAAGGCCGCTTTCGGCGCGGCGCGCGATCATCTGGGCGCGGCGTGCGCCGCGGGTCCAAGGCAGTTGAACTTTCTGAGCAGACACGGCGGTGATCTTTAAGGTTGTATTGCGTCCCTTGATCTTCAACCCCGTCCCTCCTGATCCTGCTTGCGGGGCCGGTTCGGCACCGCATGTTCGACAGGATCAAAGTCGCAGTTCTTTGGGGCGGCGATTGGGCTGATCCGGGGAAAATAAGGGACGTTTGGAGGCAGCGCGGCGCCAGACGTTAAGAGCGCGCTAAACGAGGTTTCGCTCTGATATTTATGACAAAAACCAAAACGGATAACCTGTGTGCCAGCGGCAGGCGGTCCATCTTCGGCCACATTTGTGACACGTCAGAGCCGTCCACCTGCGATGTCAGAGGCGAATGGCCGAGATCAATCGACCGTAATCGGCCTCTTTGGCATGGGTGCTGCGACGATAGGAATAGAATCGGTCGGCATCGGAATAGGTGCAGTGCCGCGTCCATTCCGCCTGTTCGACCCCGGCGCGGCGCAGGCGGTGCAGCCCGAATGCAGGCAGGTCGAACTGCATCCGGTCGCCCTGTCCATTGGCAAAGAAACGCGCGTTTTCCGGGTCGTCCTGCATGAACTCGTCAAACATTTCAGGCCCCACCTCATAAGCGCGCTGCGAGATTGCGGGGCCGATCACGGCCATGGTCTTCGCGCGCTGGGCTCCCAGCCCCTCCATGGCATCGAGCGTGGCTTCCAGCACGCCGGAAAGCGCGCCGCGCCACCCCGCGTGGGCGGCGCCGATGACACCCGCCTTGGGATCGGCGAAAAGCACGGGCTGGCAATCGGCCGTCAGAATCGACAGCGCCAGGCCGGGCGTTGACGTCACCACCGCGTCGGCTTTGGGCTTGTCGGGCAGGGGGTGATCCACAATCACCACGTCGGGTGAGTGGACCTGATGCACGCCGACCAGATGGGTCTCGGGCACATCCAGCGCTTGTGCCACGCGCTGGCGGTTGATCGCGACCGCCTCACGTTGGTCGGATGAGCCGGTGCCGCAGTTCAGCCCGGCAAACACCCCGGACGACGCTCCGCCCCGGCGGGTAAAGAACCCGTGTCGAATTGGGGACAGGCCATCTGAGGTCAGGATTTCCAGTGTCATGCTTCCAGCCCGGGTGGAGGGTTCGCGGTGGCTGGATAGAGTCCCAGCACCTTGAACAGGTTTCCCATTTCCCCGGGATGCGTCAACCGGCGATGCGCGGAAATCAGAGATTGTAGCTCTGATCCGCTCAGGGGTTTCGCAAGATTTTGCGCGCGTTCGGTGATGCCCAGCCGCTCCAGAAACACGCCCTGCGGGGTCAGGCGGGTATGGGCGCAGCCCGCCTGTTGCGCGATCTGCGCCAAGGCTTCGAAATCCACATGCGCGGTCAGATCGGCCTGTCCGGGCTCTGCCAATGGATCGGTTTTCTGATGATGTCGCACCGCCTGCAGCGTATTGCCCAGCGAGTGCCAGTCACCGTAATCGACCAGCAGCGCCGCGCCGCCATGCGCGGCGATTCGCGCGGCGATACCGGTGATGACCGGACGCGCGGCATCGCATATCTCGACCAGATCTCCGGGTTCGGTATCCTCCAGTCGATGCGCCAGACCCGGTTGCGGTGCGTCGGCACCCAGTCCAAAGGCGAGCGCCTCGCCCTGCGCGCCAATCAGGCGTTCACGCCACCCCGAGGTCTCGCGGATGAATTGCCGGATCGGCAGCGCGTCAAAGAACTCGTTGGCGATCAGGAAGAGCGGCGCTTGGGGCAGGGTGTCGACATTGTCTGTCCAATGCGGATCGGCTGAAGCCAGTCTTTCCGCCTGCATCTGGCGCAAGGTTGGCGAGGCCTCGACCAGCATGACCTGTGCGGCGGCGTGAAACCCCGGCACCCCGGCGGTTGCGCGCAGCAGATCCGCCATCAGCGTGCCACGACCGGGGCCAAGCTCGGCCAGCGTGAACGGGTCTGGGCGGTCCTGATCCAACCAGGCTTGCGCCAGCGACAGTCCCAGCACCTCACCGAACATCTGACTGATCTCGGGGGCGGTGGTGAAATCGCCCCTGGCTCCGAACGGATCGCGGGTGGCGTAATAGCCGAATTCCGGATGCAGCAGGCAGTCGGACATGTACTGCGCCACGCTCAGCGGCCCGGTCTGGCTGATCCGTTCCAGCAGCAGGCCGCGCAGGCTCATGCCGGTGCGGCGCTGGCCGCGCGGTGTGCCCGCAGAATGAACCACAGCCCCAGCGCGATCATTGGCAGCGACAGGAGTTGCCCCATCGTCAGCCCATAGCCACCCACATGCCATGCCAGTCCCAGCGGGTTGCCGGGCGAGATGAACTGCGCGTCGGGCTGACGCAGGAACTCGACCGCAAACCGCGCGAGGCCATAGCCCGCAAAGAACGTTCCCATGATCTGGCCGGGCCGTTTGAATGCGCCGCGCCGATAGGCCAGCCAGAGCAGCAGTGCACCCAGTACCAGCCCTTCCAGCAGCGCCTCATAAAGCTGCGAGGGATGCCGGGCGCAAAGTCCTTCGACCCCCGGACAGCTCTGCGCGGCCCCGCCGGGAAAGATCACCGCCCAGGGCAGGTCCGACGGGCGCCCCCAAAGCTCGGCGTTGATGAAATTCGCCAGCCGACCCAGCAACAGCCCCGGCGGCACTGTATGGGCCACGAGATCGCCAAGGGTCAGCACGGGAACTTTCTGCCGCACGGCAAAAATCCAGGACGCGACCACAACGCCCAGCATGCCGCCATGAAAGGACATGCCGCCCTGCCAGACCATCAGAATCTCGATGGGATGGGCTAGGTAATAGGCGGGTTCGTAGAACAGCACAAAACCCAGCCGCCCGCCCAGAATCACACCCAGAATGATCCAGGTGATCAGATCGTCCAACTGCACGCGATTGAGCGGCGCATGATCTCCGGGCCAAAGTGCCGGGCGCGCGATGGCCATCCGCGCCAACTGCCAGGCGATCAGGATGCCGACGATATAGGCGAGCGCATACCAGCGCAGCGCAAAGTCGAAACCAAGCAGCGAGATGGTGAAGATCTCGGGCGAAAAATCCGGGAAGGTAAGAACAGCCTGCATGGCGCTTCAATGCCCATGCGGGGCAGTGCAAGTCAACCTTGAGACGCGGCGCAATCTTGCCCATATAGAGGGCAGCCGCGAAACCGGAGACATGACATGCAAAGCCGCAACAAAGTACTCGACGATATCTCGCAACTGATGACCAACGCGATGGGCGTGGCGCAGGGTGCACGGGAAGAGGCCGAAACCGCCATGAAGTCGATGATCGACCGCTGGCTGGCCGATCGCGATTTCGTCACCCGCGAAGAGTTTGACGCCGTGCGCGCCATGGCGCAGAAGGCCCGCGAAGAGAATGAAGCGCTGGCCGCGCGGATCGCCGCATTGGAAGAAAAGCAGGGCGGCTGACGCAACTTTACACGTATTCGGCATCAGGGCGCGCGGTGTATCATGCACCGGTGCGCCCTTTTTGCAAGCAATTCCCGGTTAATACCCCAATATTTCGGGCGAAGTGACAATCCCTCCACAACTTATTGCCGTTATCCCCAAAATTAGGGGTTGCCAGGTGAGCTGCAACGCAGCACCATATCTGGTACAAGCTGCGGGAAACGCCCCGGTTTGTAGAGCAGGCAACTAGCGCTGGGGCGCTGCCAGCCCCAATCCGCTAGAGATCAGTGAGGTGGCATCATGGCCCTTTCCGAGCAGTATCTGGAAGAAGACATTCATCCCATCGACATCGTCGAACATATCGCAGAGCACCATGACTGGGATTTTGATCGCATCGGGGACGATCAGATTGCCATGGCGGTTGAGGGACAATGGCGTACCTATTCCATCACGCTCGCATGGTCGGGCTATGACGAGACGCTGCGGATGGTCTGCACCTTTGAAATGGAACCCCCCGAAGACAAGATTCCGCAGCTCTATGAGCTGATCAATGCGATGAACGATCAGTGCTGGGCGGGGGCTTTCACCTATTGGGGCGGACAGAAACTGATGGTCTATCGGTATGGTCTGGTTCTGGCGGGCGGCCAGGTGGCCAGCCCCGAGCAGATCGACACAATGATCAATGCAGCCGTGCTGAGCGCCGAGCGCTATTATCCGGCGATCCAGCTGATGGTCTATGGTGATCGCAGCCCGGCGGACGCGATGCAGGTTGCCATTGCAGAGGCCTATGGCCGCGCATAAACCTTGACCCCGAACGTATCGACGGGAGGGGTGTCATGGATATGTCACGGATTGCAGCGCAGGGGCTTGTTCTGCTGGGCTGCGGCAAGATGGGATCGGCGATGCTGGCGGGCTGGCTCTCGGAAGGGCTGCCCGCTTCGTCTGTTTGGGTGATCGAGCCATACCCGTCAGACTGGCTGCGCGCACAGGGCGTGCATTTGAACGAGACGCTGCCGGGTGAACCAGCGATTGTTCTGGTGGCGGTCAAGCCGCAGATGATGGTTGACGCCTTGCCGGGGTTGCAGATCTTGGGTGGTGGTAGGACGCTGTTCGTTTCGGTCGCGGCCGGGACGCCAATTGGCACCTACGAAGAGATCTTGGGTGACGCCACCCCGATCATCCGCGCCATGCCTAACACCCCCGCTGCCATCGGGCGGGGCATCACCGCGCTGATCGGTAATACCTATGCCTCGGAAGAGCATCTCGATCTGGCCGATGGGTTGCTGGCCGCCGTGGGCCAGACCGTCCGGCTTGACAACGAAGGCCAGATGGACGCGGTCACCGGTGTCAGCGGCTCTGGCCCGGCCTATGTCTTTCACCTGATCGAGACGCTGGCTGCAGCAGGCGAGGCGCAGGGTCTGCCCGCAGCCCTGTCTATGCAGCTGGCCCGTGCGACCGTGGCAGGTGCTGGCGCGCTGGCCGAAAGCGCCGAAGAAAGCCCCTGCCAGTTGCGCGTCAACGTGACCAGTCCCAACGGTACCACGCAGGCCGCGCTTGAAGTGCTGATGCATGAAACACAGGGCTTTCCTGACCTGCTGCACCGCGCGGTGAGTGCCGCAACCGAACGCTCAAAGGAATTGTCCCGTGGCTGATATCTCGTTCGATGACTTCCTGAAGGTCGATATCCGCGTCGGAGAGGTGATCCGCGCGGAACCTTATCCCGAGGCGCGCAAACCGGCGATCAAGCTTTGGATCGATTTTGGCGATGAGATCGGCGTGCGCAAATCCTCGGCCCAGATCACTGCGCATTACACGCCGGAGGCTTTGATCGGCAAACAGGTTATGGCGGTGGTGAACTTTCCGCCGCGCCAGATCGGCAAATTCATGTCCGAGGTTCTGGTGCTGGGCCTGCCGGATGACGAGAAAGAGATTGTTCTGATCGGCCCCGACGGGACCGTGCCCAAAGGCGGAAGGATGCACTGATGCGTGTCTGGATCACACGCCCTCTGACAGAGGCGGTTGAAGCACGGGCGCGGGACGCGCTTGATGTGGAGTTCCGCACGGAAACCACGCCGCTCGACCGGGATGAGCTGCATCGGGCCCTGACCGAGTTCGACATCGTGGTGCCGACGTTGGGCGATCAGTTCAGCGCAGAAGTGTTTGGCGCGGTGCCACAGCCCCGTTGCCGCCTGCTGGCCAATTTCGGGGTCGGCTATAATCATATCGATGTCGCGGCAGCGGGCGCATCCGGGATCGCCGTCACCAACACGCCGGGTGCGGTCACCGATGCCACCGCCGATATCGCCCTGACGCTGCTTTTGATGACCGCGCGCCGCGCGGGTGAGGGCGAGCGGCTGGTGCGTGCGGGCAACTGGCAGGGCTGGCATCCGACCCAGATGCTGGGCCATCACGTCACCGGCAAGCGGCTGGGCGTTGTTGGCATGGGCCGCATCGGGCAGGCGATCGCGCAACGCTGCCATTTCGGCTTCGGGATGGAGGTGTCTTATCTGGCCCGCAGTCCCAAGGAACTGAGCTTTCCCGCCACGCAGGCGGATGATCTGCGCGGCCTCGCGGCCTCGGTCGATTTTCTGGTCATCGCGGTGCCGGGCGGGGCCGAGACCACTCATCTGATCAACGCGGATGTGCTGGCGGCGATGAAACCCTCGGCACTGCTGATCAATATCGCCCGGGGCGAGGTGGTGGATGAGGCCGCGCTTATCTCTGCCCTGCAGGCGGGGCAGATCGCGGGTGCGGGGCTGGATGTCTATGAGTTCGAGCCGAAAGTGCCTGATGCGCTGATCGGCATGCAGAATGTGACCCTGTTGCCGCATCTGGGTACGGCGACCGAAGAGGTCCGCACCGCAATGGGGCATATGGCGCTGGACAATGTTGCGGCCTGCATCGCTGGTCAGGATTTGCCGAACCTCGTGAGCTGACCCCGGTCGTTCGAACCGGCTCAGGGTGCCTCTGCGGGGAGGTCACCCATCGCCTCGCGCCAATGCTTACGGCAGAGCGAGACATAGGTTTCATTCCCACCGATCTGTACCTGCGCACCTTCCGTGATGGCACGCCCCTGTTCATCCTGCCGGATCACCATCGTGGCCTTGCTGCCGCAGGCGCAGATCGTGCGCACTTCGCGCATTTCATCGGCCAGCGCCAGCAGCGTGGCCGACCCCGGAAACAGCTTTCCCTGAAAGTCGACGCGCAACCCGTAGGCGAGAACGGGCACGCCCAGATCATCAACGGCGCGGGCCAGCTGCCAGACCTGATCAGGCGTCAGGAACTGGGCCTCGTCAACAAAGACACAGGCCAGCTGCCCTTGATCCAGCTTGCGGGCGATCATAACAAAAACGTCATCGCTGGTGGTGAAGGTATCCGCATCGGCACCGATGCCGATCCGCGAGGCGATCCGGCCTTGCCCGGCGCGCCCGTCGATCGCTGCCGTCATCAGATAGGTCTGCATGCCGCGTTCGCGGTAATTGTGGGATGCCTGCAGCAAGACGGTCGACTTACCGGCATTCATGGTCGAATAGTTGAAGTAGAGCTTGGCCATGAGCCCGGTCTAAATCGCGAGACGATCCGGGGCAAGTTGCTAGGGCAGGGGGAAAACCATCGTCTCCGCACATCCTTGCAGCTCTTGCGCTGCGCGGTTGGCAGCAGGCCGCGTTGGATGGCGGAGACATGTACCCCAGCTCACTCTCTACTCACAACAATGAGTCCGGAGGGCATAGGTAACGCCCACCAGAGCCCACTAGTTAACCGACGCCGTTTGACGCCCCCACTCTCTTAAAAACCCTCAGGAAACCTGAGGGATAGCCAATTTGTTACATTTGATTTAAGAGTCAGGAATGGGAAATATCCCGGGCCTTTCCCCTCTTGGTGACTGTTGGGGGGGGGCGACAGTTGAGAGAGGATAACAATGGCCGATATCGGGTCCTATCTGAAAAAGCACACCGAGGCGCTGGTCAAGGATGTGGGGATTGAGGCGGCTTGCGAACTGACAGGAAAGTCCAAGGCGACTTTGGGGCGGTATTATTCCGACAATTCCGAGCACCTTGATCGGTTCATGCCGGTTGATGCGGTAGCGCGGCTGGAACAGGCGGCAAGCTATCCGCATGTGACCTCGGCGCTGGCCGAGTTGAAGAACATCACTCTGTCACACGGCAGTGCCCCGGCCAATAGCGAGCGTCAGGGTGGGGTGAACGCCGATGTCATCGCCCTCAGTCAACGTTTTGCGATGCTGATGACGGAATATCAGGAAGCGATCGAGGATGGCATCATCACCGTGAACGAGGCCAAACGTCTGCTCAGGGAAACCGTGGCGCTGCAGCAGGTTCTGATCGATATGAAGCTGCATCTGCAGGAAGAAAGCACCTGAACCGGTGGACCTGATGACCTGCCGAATATCGTCCCCGAGGCGTTGCAACCGGTTGCCGTCGATGGCCTGATCGCCGAAGGTGACCCGACCCTTCCGCCGCGCATACTGAGCTTTACGGGTCGCTGCGCGATGTCAGCTATTCCCACGAATCTGCGGAAGAGGCCGCGCGTATCCTGCGCGCATTTGACTGCGAAGCACATATATTCGTTCCCGCCGGTCTGCCGTTACCCGATGATGCGGGTGCCTCGGAGCATTCCAAAGTGGCGGAGCTGCGCGACTTGGCGGTTGGGTCCGAGGGCATGGTCTGGTCCTCGCCGGAGCGGCATGGCGCGATGACCGGCCTGATGAAACTGCAGATCGACTGGCTGCCCCTGTCGCTCAAGGGCGGCATTCGGACGGCACAGGGCAAGACGCTTGCGGTGATGCAGGTCTCGCGCGGGTCGCGGTCCTTCAACGCAGTGAACCAGATGCGCATTCTGGGACGCTGGATGTGGATGGTCACCATCGCGACCCAAAGCTCGATCCCCAATGCATGGCTGGAATTTGGCGAGGAGGGGCGGTTGCCCGAAGGCCCATTCTATTGCGGGGTGATGGACGTGATGGAGGAGTTGGTGAAGTTCAACTATCTGGTGCGCGGGCGACGAGCCTACCTGCTCAATCGTCACTCAGAACGTGTCGAGAGCGTCGAAGAGGTGCATAAGCGGGTGTCGAAAACGACTTGAGCTTCGATCTGCTCAGACGCCCTGGCAATGTGATCTGATTGCCTGTCTCTGCCGTATTCAGTTCATAGATATTTTTTTTTGGAAAGGAATCGAGATGTCTGGAGGACATGTTTTGGGAATTGGGAGCAAGGAGTCGCTCGAAGAGAAGATTTCAAGGCTTGATAACTATCAGTTGACGGATAAGGGCTACTTACTTTTCACGATTCTCCACATCGTGGACGACATCGACGCTGACGCGTTCGTTTTCAACAACGAACGGGCCGAAGATTCCGCGGCTACAGAGCAAAGCGCCAAGCATGATACGTCCCTTGAGGTCAACGCGCTCGCGGGCACTATTGGTCAGACTTCGGTTGGTTCCCTCGCGTCCGCATCGTTGCAACATGCAGAGGATGTCGTTGAGCATATCGATTTCGAGGATGTCCTTTTTGAACCGGAAACCTACGAGAACATCCTCTAGGCCCGGCCTTGGCAAGAGGGTTTCCTCTTGCCTTGTCGCTCGTGCTGAACTGCGCGGGCGGACGTACAGCCCGCTGTGATCAGCTATGTCGCCGGACGATCACCGAGCCCACAGAATACCCGGCGCCAAAGGAGCAGATCAGGCCAAGATCGCCTTCGGTCAGATCGTCGGAATATTTGGAGAATGCGATGATCGAGCCTGCCGAGGATGTGTTGGCATAATCCTGCAGGATGTTGGGTTGCTCGCCCGCCTCGGGCTCGCGGCCCAGTACCTTCTTGCCTATGAAATCATTCATCGTCTTGTTGGCCTGATGCAGCCACAGCCGCTTCAGATCGGCGCTGCCGACGCCCTCGTCGGTCATATGATCGGTGATATGCTGGCTGACCATCGGCAGCACTTCCTTGAACACCTTGCGACCGTTCTGCATGAACTGCATGTCGCGGCGATCCTCCATGCCAGCAGGGCGCGAACGACGCAGGAAGCCGTTATTGTTGCGGATATTGTTCGAAAATTTGGTGGCGCAGCGGGTCGAGAGGACCTCGAAATGCGTACCTTTGGCGTCCTCGGCACGCTCCAGCACCACAGCAGTGGCCACGTCGCCGAAGATGAAGTGGCAGTCCCGGTCCCGCCACTCCAGATGTGCGGTGCAGATCTCGGGGTTAACCACCAGCGCCGAGCGGATGCTGCCCGAGCGGATCATGTCTGCGGCGGCCTGCAGGCCAAATGTGGCCGAGGAACAGGCAACATTCATGTCAAAGGCGAACCCGACGATGCCAAGCGCGTCCTGCACTTCGATTGCGACTGCCGGATAGGCGCGTTCGTGGTTGGACGCGGCGCAGATCACCGCATCGATATCGCCCGCTTTGCGATCCGCCTGCGCGAGTGCCTTTTCAGCGGCGTCCACAGCCATTTCGGTCATGAGCCCGGGCTCGTCATCGTCGCGCTGGCGCAGCAGCGGGTGCATCACTTCAGGGTCCAGAATGCCGGTCTTGTCCATCACATAGCGGTTCTCGATCCCGCTGGCCTTGAAGATGAACTCTTCCGACGAATGCTGCATCGCTTCGACGGAGCCTGCGGCGATCTCATCGGCATGTTCGTCATTCCACTTATCCGCATAGGCATTGAACGCCGTGACCAGCTCGGCATTGGTGACCACATCGGTAGGTGTGAAAACACCGGTGCCTGTGATGGCGGGCGTGTACATGGCTTGCTCCTGCGAAAAGACGATTTGCTTAAGATGCTGCGCGTGGCGGCAAGGTTCAAGGGGCGTCGCGCAGCACAAACTTGCTCATCTGCGGCATTTGACACTGCACACCCGCGCCTAACCGGCCTAGGCTGACCACAATTCAACCCATCAGCGCAGAGAGAATGCGATGACAATGACGGTTTCCCCCAAGCCCACAGACGCGCCGAGCAAGCTGTTAAGCGGGCAGAACATGCCCTGCTTCGAAGCGCTCTTGCAGCGCTCGCGGCCACATGACCCGATCCGCACCGCGATCGTGCACCCTTGCGATGAACATGCGCTCGAAGGCGCGATGCAATCCCGCGCGGAAACGCTGATCGAACCGGTGCTGGTCGGCCCGCGCGCCCGGATCGAGGCCGCTGCGGTTGAGGCTGGTATCGACCTGACCGGAATCGAGATCGAGGACGCGCCCCACAGCCATGCTGCCGCCGGACGCGCGGTCGAACTGGCGCGCGAAGGCAAGGTCGAGGCGCTGATGAAGGGCGCGCTTCATACCGATGAGATCATGGGCGCGGTCGTGCATTCCAAAACCGGGCTGCGCACCGAACGCCGCATGAGCCACGTCTTTGTGCTGGATGTCTCGCGCTATCCCCGGCCCCTGCTGGTGACGGATGCAGCGATCAACATCTTTCCCGATCTCGAAACCAAGGCGGATATCATCCGCAACGCGATCGGGTTGGCGCGCGCCCTCGGCATCGACCCTCCGAAAGTGGCGATTTTGTCGGCGGTCGAGACGGTGACCGAGAAAATCCCCACGACCGTCGAGGCGGCGGCGCTTTGCAAGATGGCGGATCGCGGCCAGATCAAGGGCGGCGAGTTGGATGGTCCGCTGGCCTTTGACAATGCGGTCTCGCCCGAGGCGGTCGAAGCCAAAGGCATCGTGTCTCCGGTGGCTGGGCAAGCGGATATTCTGGTTGCCCCCGATCTGGAGGCTGGCAACATGATCGCCAAGCAGCTGATCTATCTGGCAGGCGCGGGCTGTGCCGGTCTGGTGTTGGGCGCGCGTGTACCGATCATGCTGACCAGCCGGGCGGACGGGGTTGTCGCGCGGGTGATGTCGGCGGCGCTGGCCCAGCTTTATGTGCGTAACCGACATGGTGCAGTGCCGGGAACGCTGGCCAAGCCGATAACCGAGGATTGATGGCGAAGGAAGGGCTTGACCTCAACCTGACTTGAGGTCGTAGCAAGGTCATAGTCACGCGGAGAAGACCATGACCGACCTGCCTCAACCCTCTGGCTCGCCCGTTTCGGGCAGCGTCTCGTGGCGCGCGTTGCTGACCGGGCCCCATGCCGCTGCGCTGGCGTTGATCTGCCTATCGGTCTGGCTGCACGCTGCTGACAGCCTGATGGTCGCGACCATGCTGCCCGCCATCGTGGCCGAGGTCGGCGGTGCTGCGCTCGTGGGTTGGTCCGTGTCGCTTTATGAGATCGGCTCGATCATCGCGGGCAGTGCCAGCGCCCTGCTGACCATGCGCCACGGGTTGCGCAGACCGATGATCTGCGCCGCATCGCTATTCGCGGCAGGCTGTCTTGTCAGCGCGCTCAGCCCGTCCATGCCGTTGGTGTTGACCGGCCGCCTGTTGCAGGGTCTGGGTGGCGGTGGGTTGGTGGCGCTGGGCTTTGTCGCGGCGGGCGTGATCTTCCCGCGCAGCCATACCGCGCGGGTCATGGCGGCCATTTCGACGCTTTGGGGCGTGTCGGCCTTTATCGGCCCGCTGATCGCCGCCTTGTTCGTGGAATACGCCAATTGGCGTTGGGGATTTGCGTTTTTCGGCCTTCAGGCCGTTGCTCTGGCGCTCTGGGTCGCTCTGCGGCCGGAACCGGAGAACGCGCGCCGCACGGGCGAGGCGGGCCGGTTCCCGCTCAAGCGACTGGCGCTGCTGTCGGCGGGGATCGTGTTGGTTGCTGCAGCGGGGGTCGAGATCGGCCCGCTGCGCACGCCCGTTCTGATGGTTGCAGGGCTGGCCTGCCTTGCCGCATTTCTGTGGCTGGACGGGCGCGGCGCAGCGAGCCGGTTACTGCCACGCGCCGCCTTTGACCCGCGCCAGCCGACCGGCGCGGCGCTGTTGATGATCCTGTGCCTGTCGATGGCAACGATTGCGATCACCGCTTTCGGCCCGCTGCTGATCACCGCGATCCACGATGCCGCGCCCCTTGCGGTGGGCTACATCATCGTCTGTTCTTCGGTTGGCTGGACGCTCGCGGCGATCCTGGTCAGCGGCTCGCCCGAGCGCTACGACCGGTTCTTCATTGCGCTGGGCATGGGCCTCGTCTGTCTGAGCATTCCCGGTTTTCTCTATGCGGTGCCGCGCGGCCCGCTCTGGCTGATCGCGATGATGGCCGCATTGGAGGGGGGCGGGTTCGGCATGGCCTGGACCTTCATCCTCCGCCGTTGCACGGGGTTGGCCCCGCCGGATGAAGTGCAGCGCGTTTCAGGTGCGATCCCCACAGTGCAACGCGCGGGTTACGCGCTGGGTGCGGTTGTTGTCGGCATGGTGGCAAACGCGACCGGGTTTCTGGAATTGCAGCGCGAAGGAAGCGCCACCACCGCCTCTAACTGGATTTTTATCGCCTGCATTCCCTTCGCGATGATTGGGCTTTGGGCGATGCTGGCTTTCGTGCGCGGTAGACCCGCTACTCAGGTTCTAAGCAGAGACTCATAAGTCTATCCGGTGCGTCAAGAGCAGTCCCGTCACTCCTTCCAACGCGTGCTTCTAGTGCGAGCTCTACGAAGAACGGGCGAGCGCCAAGCCTTAGCACGCGAGGCGGAATTGTAGACACAGCTCAAACGATACAGCCTAGAGCTCATCTAGGCGCTTTGCTGTCCCCGACTACTAAATGTTGAGACTTTACCAAATTATGGTAAAGTACTGATGAGCAGCCGCAAGGAGATAGAACCATGAGGTCGTCGTTTGGGCGATACGCGCAAAAGTTGAGAGCTGATCGCGGCATGAGCCAAAAGGAGTTTGCCGAGGCCGCTGGGATAGCCCTTTCTCGGGTGAGCAACCTTGAATACCAGCGTACGGCAATCAGCGATGACGTTATAGGCGGATACATCAAAACTCTCTCGCTGAATGGAGAAGAAGCGCATCAGCTTAGAACGAGGGCCAATTTCTCAGATTCTGTTCGCAAAAAAACAGCGAACAATGAAGCTCAACCAACGCTTCAAGCAATGATAGAGTTATATGGTGACAAGATTTCACCTAGCGGACTCGCCAAGATACAGCGTGTGATTGAAGACGAACTTCAAGAAGACTTGGCAGCTTTGAGGTTTAGCTCAAACCAAACACCTGTCGCGCGAACCCGAAGCGCCAAACGAGCGAAGCGACCGGGCCTTTTAGCAGGACGATTCGCGGACTTGTGTTTGAGGGCGGCACAGGTCCGGATAAGATTTGCAGGAAATACGGAAGCACTCAAGCTGGGAAGAGTTCTCGAGGCTCTCGCCGCTTCAGATGAGCGTTTTGATTATCGTGTGGAACTGGCCCTGCCTTCGGTGGCGGAGGGTGCGTTCGCCTGCATTCTTGGTGATCGAAATGGGCACACCCTGTTGTTGGAGGAGGAACGGTATCTTGCGGCTGAACGTGGCCAGCAGTTCGCGAGACATGTCATTTGCCATGAGTTGGCGCATCACTTCCTGCATGGCAAACTGCTGGCTTCGAAGTCAGAATTGTGTTTTCCACCGCAGCAGCTGGCAATGAACTCTATATCCATGCTCGGTACGAGCCAACAAATAGAGCAAGTTGTAGATAGCGTCGTCGAAGCTGAAGCTGAGTGCTTTGCAACTTTGTTCCTGGTGCCTTGGGAGGCCTTCATGAAAGGAACACATGCAAAGTACCTTGCGAGCGATTTTGGTGAGCAGCAGGGAGAAGTAGAGAGATACTTCGGCTACTTCTCCCAAGATTCTGTCATTGATGCACTTAGATCGAAACTCTGGGAGCGAGGCGACAGAGATCATCCGATTTTTGCATAGCGGGGCGCTATTCCCTTATGCGAAGGGCGACATCCTACTAGACCTGAAGCGACTTCACCTCGACAGCGCCGTCCGCTTGCGCGCGGATTGCCAGCGCGGCGGCATGGGACGCGGCGGCGGTGGTGAAATACGGGATCTTGTCATAAAGCGCGATGGAGCGGATGGACTTTGAGTCCTCCACCGCCTGCGCGCCCTCGGTCGAGTTCATCACCAGTTGCACGCCACCGTTCTTCATCAGGTCGGTGACGTCCGGGCGGCCCTCATAGACCTTGTTGACCACGCCACACGGCACGCCATGGCCATCCAGCCAGCTTTGCGTCCCACGGGTGGCAACCAGCGTAAAGCCTTGCTCGACCAGCACTTTCGTGGCCTCCAGCATGTCCGGGCCTTTGTCGGCATCCTTGATCGAGATGAAGGCACAGCCCGAAGATGGCAGTACCATGCCCGCACCCATCTGCGCCTTGAGGAAGGCGCGGGGGAAGTCGCGGTCCCAGCCCATGACCTCGCCGGTCGAACGCATCTCGGGGCCGAGGATGGTGTCGACGCCGGGGAAACGGGCGAAGGGCAACACCGCCTCTTTTACCGAGAACCACGGCATGTTCGGATCGGCCAGCGTCATCTGGTCGGCGATCTTGGTGTCATCGACATGTTTGTAAGGTGGGCGCATCGGGAAGTTGGACAGCGGCTCGCCCGCCATCACCCGCGCGGCGATCGAAGCAATGGCGCTGTCGGTGGCCTTGGCCACAAACGGCACGGTACGCGAGGCACGGGGGTTGACCTCGATCAGGTAGATATCGTTGTCCTTGATGGCGAATTGCACATTCATCAGCCCGACAACGTTCAGGGCCTTGGCCAGTTTATGCGCCTGTTCCTTGACCCGTTCTATGATCTCGTCCGACAGCGAATAGGGGGGCAGCGAACAGGCGCTGTCGCCTGAGTGCACGCCAGCCTCTTCGATATGCTGCATGATGCCTGCCACATGCACATCCGTCCCGTCGCAGATTGCATCCACATCCAGTTCCACGGCGCTTGCCAGATAGCTGTCCAGCAGCACCGGGCTGTCGCCCGAGACAACCACCGCCTCGCTGATATAGCGCTCAAGCTGCGCCATATCGCGCACGATCTCCATTGCGCGGCCGCCCAGCACGTAGGAGGGGCGGATCACCAGCGGGAAGCCGATGTCCTCGGCAATTTCCAGCGCCTGCGCGTCTGTTGAGGCAATGCCGTTGCGGGGCTGCTTCAGGCCCAGATCATTGACCAGCGCCTGGAAGCGTTCCCGGTCTTCGGCCAAATCAATGGCATCCGGCGTGGTGCCCAGGATCGGAATGCCCTCGGCCTCCAGCGCGTTGGCCAGTTTCAGCGGGGTCTGGCCGCCGAACTGCACGATCACGCCATGCAGGGTGCCGTTTTCCTGTTCCTTGGTCAGAATTTCCATGACGTGTTCGAAGGTCAGCGGCTCGAAATACAGACGGTCCGAGGTGTCGTAATCGGTGCTGACAGTCTCGGGGTTGCAGTTGACCATGATGGTCTCATAACCCGCATCGGTCAGCGCAAAACAGGCGTGGCAGCAGCAATAGTCGAACTCGATTCCCTGACCGATCCGGTTCGGACCACCGCCGAGAATAACCACTTTCTTGCGGGCGCTGGGCCGCGCCTCGCATTCCACCTCGCCCATCATCGGGGCCTCATAGGTCGAATACATGTAAGGCGTCTGGGCCTCGAACTCGGCGGCGCAGGTATCGATGCGCTTGAACACCGCCGAAACGCCCAGATTTTGTCGCGCACGGCGCACGTTGTTTTCGTCCCGGCCTGTCAGCGCGCCCAGACGGGCATCGGTGAAGCCCAGCATCTTGAGCGACCGCAGCCCGGCCTCGGTCAGGGGCAACCCGTCGCGGCGCAGCTGCGCCTCGGCCTCGACTATCTCGCGGATTCGGGCCAGGAACCATGGGTCGAACTTGGTGACGCCGAAGATTTCATCATCGCTCAGCCCGTGCCGCATGGCCTGTGCGACGGTGCGCAACCGGTCGGGCGTCTGCTGACTGATGGCCTTGATCACGGCGGCCTTGTCGTCGGCTTCCTCCCAGGGACCCACGCTAAGGCCCGGAATGGCGATCTCGTCAAAGCCGGTCAGGCCCGATTCCATCGACGCCAGCGCCTTTTGCATCGATTCGTGGATGGTGCGGCCAATCGACATCGCCTCACCCACCGATTTCATCGCGGTGGTCAGGTAGGGTTCGGAGCCGGGGAATTTCTCGAAGGCGAATTTCGGGATCTTGGTGACGACATAGTCAATCGTCGGCTCGAAGCTGGCGGGAGTCACCTTGGTGATGTCATTGTCGAGCTCGTCCAGTGTATAGCCCACGGCCAGCTTGGCTGCGACCTTGGCAATCGGGAAGCCGGTCGCCTTGGACGCCAGCGCCGAGGAGCGGGATACACGCGGGTTCATCTCGATCACGACCATGCGGCCATCATCGGGGTTGATCGCCCATTGCACGTTCGAGCCGCCGGTTTCCACTCCGATCTCGCGCAGAACGGCAATCGAGCCGTTGCGCATGATCTGGTATTCCTTATCGGTCAGCGTGAGCGCTGGGGCCACGGTGATCGAATCCCCGGTATGCACGCCCATCGGGTCGATGTTCTCGATGGAACAGACGATGATGGCGTTATCCGCCTTATCGCGCACCACCTCCATCTCGAATTCTTTCCAGCCCAACAGGCTCTCATCGACCAGAATCTGGTTCACGGGCGAGGCGTCCATCCCGGTGCGGCAGAAATGGATGTAATCTTCGCGGTTATAGGCCACGCCACCACCGGTGCCGCCCATGGTAAAGGCCGGACGGATGATGGCGGGCAGGCCGATGCCTTCCAACTCGCCCAGGGCGATCTGCACGCCGGCATCCAGATCGGTGCTGCCATCCTCTTTCCTGGGGGCGGTGACGATGGTTGCCTTGGGGTTTTCGATGCCCAGCCGATCCATCGCTTCGCGGAACAGTTTGCGGTCTTCGGCCATTTCGATCGCGTCGCGGGTCGCGCCGATCATTTCGACGCCGAATTTATCCAGCACGCCCATCTCTTCCAGCGCCAGCGAGGTGTTCAGCCCGGTCTGCCCGCCCATGGTGGGCAGCAGCGCGTCGGGGCGTTCCTTCTCGATGATCTTGGCGACAACCTCGGGCGTGATCGGTTCGATATAGGTGGCATCCGCCAGCCCCGGATCGGTCATGATCGTGGCCGGGTTCGAGTTGACCAGAATGACCCGGTAGCCTTCCTCGCGCAGGGCCTTACAGGCCTGAGCGCCGGAATAGTCGAACTCGCAGGCTTGCCCGATGACAATGGGACCCGCCCCGATGATCATGATCGACTGGATGTCGGTTCTCTTCGGCATGGCCCAAACCCCTGTGATGTCGCGAGTCAACGGGCACACCCCTGCGCCCAAATTGTCCTGCGTTATAGGGGGCGCGCCAAAAGGTGCAAGGGGTATCGGAAACCATCAACAACCTGCCGCTTTCCCCCTTCCAGTTTTCTGTGGTTGCTCTATATCCGGAGCCCTCTGACACGGGGCTGGATGTGGACATACGCTTTGATCAGGGCCCGGCCGGTCCGGGCACGGCGTTTACCTCTGCCGAAGAGGTGATCCGCGCGGATGTTGCGGCGGATGTGCCGGTGGCGTTGGCTCGTATTGATGCCGCGCGCGCCTCGGGTAAATGGCTGGCGGGCTATGCCAGCTATGAGTTGGGCTATGTGCTGGAGCCCCGGCTTGCACCATTGCTGCCTGAGGATAGGCGGCTGCCGCTCTTGTGCTTTGGCGTCTATGACGTGCCCGAGGTGCAGGATGCGCAGATGCCCGGTGCGACGCTCTCGCAGCCAAAACCGCGCTGGGACGAGGCGCGTTACCTGCGCGCCTTTGAGCGTGTGCATGCGGCGATCGGGGCTGGCGACATCTATCAGGCCAATCTGACCTTCCCGATCGATCTCGACATCGATGGCGAGTCTGGGGCGCTCTATTCGGCGCTTTGCGGGGTTCAGCCCGTTCTGCACGGCGCTCTGGTCACGCAAGAGGGACTGCCCGATCTGCTCAGCCGCTCGCCCGAGCTGTTCTTTCGCACCGACGAAGATGGTGTCATTGAAACCCGCCCGATGAAAGGCACCCAGCCCCGCAGTGTCGATCCTGAAGAGGATGAGCGCAGCCGGGTGTTTCTGGCCGGTGATGCCAAGAACCGGGCTGAAAACCTGATGATCGTGGACCTGCTGCGCAACGACATCAGCCGGGTGTCGGTGCCCGGAACAGTGAAAGTGCCCGAGCTGTTCCATGTCGAAAGTTATGCCACTGTGCATCAGATGACGTCACTGGTGCGGGCGCAGCTACAGCCTGACAAGCAATTGTCGGACCTCCTGCGCGCGCTTTTTCCCTGCGGCTCGATCACCGGCGCGCCCAAGATCAAGGCGATGGAGATATTGCGCGACCTCGAACCCTGGCCGCGCGACATCTATTGCGGCACCATCGGTTGGGCCGCGCCGGATGGGCGCTCGGAATTCAACGTGGCGATCCGCACGCTGATGGTCGAGGATGGCGCTGTGACCCTGAATGTGGGCGGCGGTGTGGTCTGGGACAGCACCAGCGCCTCGGAATATGAGGAGGCGCTATGGAAAGCCCGCTTCGCCACCCAGCTGAGCCTGATTTCCGCCTGATCGAAACGCTGGGTTACGATCCTGCGCGTGGCTTTGCCCGGCTGGACTTGCATCTGGATCGTATGGGCAGTTCGGCGCGGGCGCTGGGCATCTCGTTTGACCGGGCTGCCGCGATCTCTTGCCTGAAAGGGGGGGAGGGCGACGCGCCGTTGCGTTGCCGCTTGACGCTGGATGCACGCGGCGCATTCGATCTGACCACCGGCACGCTGACGCCATCGCCCGCGCTGTGGCGTGTGGCGATTGCGCCAGAGCGATTGAACCCGGATGACCATTGGTTGCGCCATAAGACAACGCGGCGCGCGCTTTATGACACTGCCCGCGCGGCGTTGCCCGCCGGTGTGGATGAGTGGCTGTTCCTGAACACAAGAGGTGAATTCTGCGAAGGCACGATCACCAATCTTTTTGTGACCCGAGAGACAGGCGAGGTCATCACCCCGCCGCTGTCCTGCGGTCTGTTGCCGGGCATCCTGCGACAAGATATGTTGGCGCAGGGCAAAGCAAGCGAACAGATCGTCATCCTTGACGACCTGCACGCGGCTCGGCTCATATCGATGGGCAATTCCCTGCGGGGGCTGATCCAGGCGGAGCTGGTCGAGAGTGTTTAACGATCTGTCCCTCTACAACACGCCGAGCGAGCGACGGCTGAAGCTTGAGTTTGTCCTGTTCTATCTGGCCGCTCCCGTTTTCATTGCCGTATTCCTGCCGCCCACCATGATGTTTCAGGCGCTGTTTGCCTTTACCGGCCTGGGTCTGGCGCTGTTGCATTTCACCCCGGATTTTCGCTGGGCCGAGCTGCGCCATGGCTGGCGTGACTGGGCGTGGCGCGAACTGGTCCTTTTTGCGACCCTGATGCTGGTGCTCTGCGTGGCGCTGATCTACCTGCTACGACCAGAGGCTGCGTTCTTTCTGTTAAGCCAGCGCCCGGAACTGCTGGCTTTCATCTGGATCGGGTATCCGCTGGTCTCTGCCCTGCCACAGGAATTGCTGTTCCGCCCGCTGTTCTTTCGCCGCTACGGCGCGATCCTTCCGCAGGGCGCGCGCGCCGATATTCTGAACGCTGCGATATTCTCGTTTGCGCATCTGATGTATTGGAGCTGGCTGGTCGCACTGATGACTTTTGCCGGAGGGCTGCTGTTCTCCTGGGCCTATCGGCAGCGTGGCTCGTTTGTCTATGCGGTGCTGCTGCACGCTGTTGCCGGAAACATCCTGTTTGCGGTGGGAATGGGCGTCTATTTCTATTCCGGAAACGTGGTGCGGCCGTTTTGAGCCTGTTCCGTTCCGTGCTCCCTTGACTTCCCGCGCAAGCCGGGGTGTATCGGCGCGATCATTTCTGCGCCCGAAGGGAATTCTCCGATGCATGTCTATCGCAGCCACACCTGCAACGACCTGACCGCCGCCAATGTGGGCGAGACCGTCCGCCTGTCCGGCTGGGTGCATCGGGTACGAGATCACGGCGGGCTGCTTTTCATCGATCTGCGCGACCATTATGGCGTCACACAGGTCATGGCCGATCCAGACAGCCCGGTCTTTGCTGAGATCGAAAAGGTCCGGTCCGAATGGTGCATCCGCATCGATGGCAATGTGAAGGCGCGCGACGAAAGCCTGATCAACCCCAAGATCGCCACCGGCGAGATCGAGGTGTTCATCCGCGATATCGAAGTGCTGGGCGATGCGGGCGAATTGCCGCTGATGGTGTTCGGTGATCAGGAATACCCCGAAGAAACCCGGCTGCGCTATCGCTACTTGGACCTGCGCCGCGAGGCGATGCAGCAGAACATGACCCTGCGCTCTGACGTTGTCGCCTCAATGCGCCGCCGTATGTGGGACAAGGGGTTCCGCGAATACCAGACGCCGATCATCACCGCCTCCAGCCCCGAGGGTGCGCGCGACTTCCTCGTGCCTTCGCGTCTGCATCCGGGCAAGTTCTATGCCCTGCCGCAGGCCCCGCAGCAGTTCAAGCAGTTGATCATGGTGTCGGGCTTTGACAAGTATTTCCAGATCGCGCCGTGTTTCCGCGACGAGGACCCGCGCGCCGACCGTTCACCCACGGATTTCTACCAGCTTGACCTCGAGATGTCCTTTGTCGAACAGCAGGACGTGTTCGATACGATCCAGCCGGTTTTGCAGGGCGTGTTCGAGGAATTCGGCGGCGGTCGCAAGGTCGATCAGGACTGGCCGCAGATCAGCTACCGCGATGCCGCGCTCTGGTACGGCACCGACAAGCCCGACCTGCGCAACCCGATCAAGATGCAGGATTGCTCCGAACATTTCCGCGGCTCGGGCTTTGCCATCTTTGCCAAGCTGCTGGAACAGGACGGCACCGAAATCCGCGCCATTCCCGCCCCCACCGGTGGCTCGCGCAAGTTCTGCGACCGAATGAACAAGTTTGCCCAGCAAGAAGGCCTGCCGGGTATGGGCTATATCTTTTGGCGCGATCAGGGCGAAGGGATGGAGGCCGCAGGGCCTTTGGCCAAGAATATCGGCCCCGAACGCACCGAAGCGATCCGTCAGCAATTGGGACTTGAGGTCGGCGATGCTGCCTTCTTCCTAGGTGGCAAGCCCAAAGCCTTTGAAAAGGTCGCGGGCAAGGCGCGCGATGTCATTGGCGCGGAACTGGGTTTGACCGATCAGGACCGTTTCGCCTTTGCCTGGATCGTCGATTTCCCGATCTACGAGCAGGACGAGGAAACCGGCAAGATCGACTTCGAACATAACCCGTTCTCGATGCCTCAGGGCGGGATGGACGCGCTGGAGGGCGACCCGCTCAAGGTGCTGGGCTATCAGTATGACCTGTCCTGCAACGGTTATGAGCTGGTCTCGGGCGCGATCCGGAACCACAAGCCCGAGATCATGTTCAAGGCCTTCGAGATCGCAGGTTATGGCAAGGATGAAGTCGAGAAACGCTTTGGTGGCATGGTCAATGCCTTCCAGTACGGCGCGCCGCCGCATGGTGGCTGCGCGGCGGGCATCGACCGGATCGTGATGTTGCTGGCCGATACGGCGAATATCCGTGAGGTCATCATGTTCCCGATGAACCAGCGCGCCGAAGACCTGATGATGGCGGCCCCCTCCGAGCCCACCAGCGACCAACTGATGGAACTGGGCCTGCGCGTTATTCCGCAGGAATAAGCGCGGCCTGTTCGCAAATATCTGCCGGCGCGCGACGGAATCCGCGCCGATCTGCGTTTAATGGTCTCAAGAGCGTGATTTCGGTGGTCCGGGCCTCTATGTTAAGCCTCGGGCGATCCTAGAACTGAGGAGGGCAGAGGTGCGCTATTCTCCGGAACTGGCGGCGATCCGGTTTGGGTGCGGGTTGTCTCCTGTTGTGCCTCCGCCGCGGTCGGTCAGCGATCTGCTGGACGGGCTGACCGGACCCGATGAGATGGCCCGAACCTATCCGATCGAGCCGTTTGACCGGTACCAGGACCGGTTGATCGACCTTACCGCCCTCTGGAAGGCGCATCGCAAAGCCAAAAAGCGCGAGGCTAAGGGCAAGCTGCGCGACCAGATAGATGCGGTCCGCGATCAGGCGCGGCGCGATGCGTCGGTCTGGTTTGCCCATACGCTGATGCGCTGGATCGATACGCAGAGCGGCCTGCGCGAACGGCTGGCATTTTTCTGGGCCGACCATTTCACCGCGCGTGGC
This sequence comes from Ruegeria jejuensis, assembly GCF_041537905.1. NCBI lineage: Bacteria > Pseudomonadati > Pseudomonadota > Alphaproteobacteria > Rhodobacterales > Roseobacteraceae > Ruegeria > Ruegeria jejuensis. Next base: position 70,670 of record NZ_JBGRUO010000018.1, read on the forward strand.
AAGGACGGTGCGATCCGCTATTCCGGCCTGCCTTATGTGGAACAGGCGATCCGCCCCAAGATGACCGGGTATTTCTCGGATTTGCTGATCTCGGTCACCACCCATCCGCTGATGCTGCACTATCTCGACCAGGCCTATTCGATCGGCCCCGGCAGCCCGATTGCCCGGAAAAAGCCGGGCCGGGGGCTGAACGAAAACCTCGCGCGCGAGGTACTGGAATTGCACACGATGGGCGTCGATGGCGCCTATACACAGGCCGATATCCGCGCCCTGGCCGAGCTATTCGCCGGGTTGAGCTATGATTGGGCGGGCGGTTTCCGCTACCGGGCCGATTTTGCGCAACCCGGGGGCGAGACGGTTCTGGGCCGGTCTTACGGTGGTGCGAAAGCGTCGCTGTCACCGGTGTTGGAGTTCCTGCGCGATCTGTCGGTCCATCCCGATACAGCCCGCCATATTGCCCGCAAACTGGTGGTACATTTCGTTTCGGACAAGCCTGATCCCGATCTGGTCGCGCATGTGGCGCGGCGCTACCGTGAGAGCAATGGTCACCTGTTGACGGTTTATGGCGCATTGCTGGAACACCCGGCGGCCTGGCAATCCGAGTTGATGAATGTTAAGCCCCCCGCCGATTTTGTTGCCTCGGCCTGCCGCGCGCTGAATGTGCGCCCCGATCGGCTTGATCTGGACCGCCCGGGCCGGTTGCGCCGTCGAATTGTCCAGCCGATGGCCGGGATGGGGCAGCGCTGGATGGCACCCGAAGGGCCGGATGGCTGGCCCGAAGAGGACGCCGCCTGGATCACACCGCAGGGTCTGGCGAGCCGAATATCATGGGCCATGATCCGGCCCCGACAATTGGTGGGCGACCTGCCCGACCCAAGGCGGTTTCAGTGGGATGCGCTGGGCTCTTATGCGCCCGCATCGGTGCAGTTTGCGGCGCAGGCCGCGGAAACGCGGGCCGAAGGGATCGGTCTGGTGTTGGCATCGCCAACGTTCCAGCGGCGATAGGAGGGGCATACGATGGCACTTGATCTGACACGACGCAGCTTTCTGACCCGATCGGCCCTTGTTGGCTGCTCGGCTGCGGCCAGCCCTCTGCTGACGCGCGTCAGCTTTGCTGCGGCGCCCTGGGACACAAGGCTGGTGGTGATCATCCTGCGCGGCGGCATGGATGCGCTGGATGTGGTGCGCCCCCTTGGTGATCCCGACTATACCAGCGCACGGGCGGGGCTCCTGCGGCAGGACGATCCGGTGATTGATCTGGACGGGTTCTATGCGCTGCATCCGGGGCTGCAACCGCTGCTGCCGCTCTGGCGGGCAGGGGAGTTCGGTGCAGTGCAGGCGGTGGCGACGCCCTATCGCGACAAGCGCAGCCATTTCGACGGTCAGGACCTGCTGGAAGCGGGCAGTATGGGGTTGGGCGATGTGGCGGGCGGCTGGCTGAACCGGGCCCTGGGGCAGGTGCCGGGCGTGTCCTCGCGCACCGGTTTCGCGCTGGGTCATGGCGAGATGAAGGTGCTGGCGGGTGACACGGCGGTGACCGACTGGTACCCCGATACGGCTCTGTCTCTCAGTCCGCAAGCCGCCCTGCTTGCCGAACAGATGATGGCCGAAGACCCGTTGTTCCATGGGGCCTATGCGCAGGCCATGGCGCTTATGGGAGACGGGCAAGAGGGCGAGGCCGCCACCAACGGAGCCGCCAAAGGCAAGCGCCGACCGCCCGAGCATGTGAACATCGCCAGCTACGCCGCTGAACAGTTGCGCGGCGATGCGCGTGTCGTCGGCTTCTCGCTCAATGGTTGGGACACGCACCGGGCGCAGACGAAGGGGTTGACCCGTGCGCTGAAGCGGCTGTCGCAAACGATCCTGACGCTCAAGCGCGATCTGGGCGCGCCGGTCTGGGGCAAGACCGTTGTGCTGGCCATGACCGAGTTCGGCCGCACCGTGCGTCAGAACGGCACCGGGGGCACCGATCATGGCACCGGTGGTGCGCTGCTCTTTGCGGGTGGCGCGGTGCGGGGCGGCCAGGTGCTGGGCGACTGGCCGGGTCTGCAGGAAAGCGCGTTGCTTGATCGACGCGACCTGATGCCGACCGCAGATCTGCGGGCGTATGTTGCGGGTGTATTGCAGGGGGTGGCGGGGCTGGACCGGGCCGCGCTTGAAGGCACGGTTTTCCCGGGGTTGGATATGGATGGTCCTTCTGGATTGCTGCTATGATCCATCGCTGCGTTGCGGGCGCAAAAACACGGTTGACTCGGCCCATGGCATCTCTATAAGCGCGGCTTCATTGGTGTTGGTGGCCCCCGCAAGGGGATGCCTGTCATGGGCTCAGACCCAAGAGGACAACGCCCTTCATAGTGGTCCATCCCGGACCTCGACCTAACGAAGGAGATCAGCCGTGACCAAACGCACGTCTGCCAAGCATAAAATTGATCGCCGCATGGGCGAAAACATTTGGGGTCGCCCCAAATCCCCCGTCAACCGCCGCGAATACGGCCCCGGCCAGCACGGTCAGCGCCGCAAGGGCAAGCTCAGCGATTTCGGTATCCAGCTGCGCGCCAAGCAGAAGCTCAAGGGCTATTACGGCGACCTGACCGAAAAGCAGTTCCGCCGCATCTATGCCGATGCCGTGCGTGTGTCCGGTGACACCGGTGAAAACCTGATCGGCCTGCTGGAACGCCGCCTGGACGCCGTCGTTTACCGCGCCAAGTTCGTGCCGACCGTCTTCGCGGCCCGTCAGTTCGTGAACCACGGCCACGTCAAGGTGAACGGCAAGCGCGTCAACATCCCGTCCTACCGGGTCAAGGAAGGCGACGTGATCGAAGTGCGCGACAAGTCCAAGCAACTGGCCATCGTGCTGGAAGCCGCCGCTCTGGCTGAGCGGGACGTGCCGGACTACATCGACGTTGATCATTCGAAAATGACCGCCACCTTCGTGCGCGCACCTGGTCTGGGCGATGTGCCCTATCCGGTGATGATGGAGCCGAACCTGGTTGTGGAATTCTACGCGAAGAACTGATCTTCGCCAGATTTCCGGTTTATTGGAAGGGCTGCGCGGATTGTGCAGCCCTTCTTCGTTTGTTGCGCAGTTATCTGTAGAGGCGTGACTCGGGGCGGATGAGAAGTCTTTGAGAAATTCTGATATGTTGCGCTTAACCGTCAGCAATGGATGCAGTAGCATGTCAGACCCTTACTCAGACCTTGCCGCACAGGACCAGAGCACCCAGACCCTGATCGCAGACGCGATGGACGCCCGGTGTCTTGAGCCAGCTCAGATCGCGATTCGGCGTGCATATATGGGCGGGCTTTCCGTGCCCGCCGACGCGTTCGCCGTCGAATTCGGATCAGGAACCGGTTATGTGACCAGCGATCTCATTACCATGGCCGGGGCCGCGCGGGCGCTGGGCATCGAACCGTCGCCGGTGATGGTTGCTCGGGCACAGACGCGTTTTGCCGATGATCCCCGTTTGAGTTTTGACACCGGTGACGCCAAGCGGACCGCATTGCCGGATGCCTCGGTTGATCTGGTCCTGATGCACACGTTGCTATGCCATGTTCCCGAGCCGCAGGAGGCCGTTGCCGAGGCGTTTCGGGTTCTGAAGCCCGGGGGGCAACTGGTGATCTGTGACGGCGACTACGATACCGCCACGGCCCAGATCGCGGATTATGATCCGCTGGATCAGATCATCCGTTTCATGATCAATCAGAACGTGACGAACCTGTGGATCATGCGCCAGATCACCGAGATTCTGACGGGTGCGGGGTTCACGCTCGGGCCACGGCAGGGGCATGGCTATGTCGCGGAGGGCGAGGCCACCTATTTCATGACCGTCATCAGCAGGGGGGCGGATCGGATGGTGGAAACCGGGTTGCTGTTCCCGGAAACGGCCGAAGCATTGAAAGATGAGGCCCGCCGCCGAGTTGAGGCCGACAAGTTCTTTGGCTTCATGTCATATGTCAGCCAGATCGCGATCAAACCCGACAATGCGTGATTGCTTCGCGCCAGCTCCTCAGCGCAGGATCAGCCGGGGTGCCGGTCCCAGCGGGATCGGGCCAAGCGCCACGAACCCGTCGCGGAAATTCAACTGAACATCCAGAGAATTGCGGTTGCCACCAAGGCCTGCCAGCATGCCCAGAACCCGGTTCGCTGGGCCAACCGCCTGTTCTGGGATGGCACCCGCCGCTTGCGCCATAGCCAGCATTTCCTGCCAGTTTTCCGCCTTGAGCGCGATTTCTCCGGTGGGAATGCCCTGGCTGTCAACCTCCAGCTCTCCGGTTGCATAGAGGCGTAATTCGCCCCAGCGCATCTCGGCCAGACGCAGGTCGATCATCTGCGGCTGCGGTCTGCTCTCTTCCAACGCACTGCGATCCCAGGCCTTGTCGAAACGCACAGCCATGTCGAGCTCCAGCGTCTCAAGGCTGCGGGGCAGGGCGGTATCCGAGCGCAGCAGGCGGCGCAGCGCATCGCCCGGCGTGAAGCCTTCGGCCGATATTCCGAACATGTAGCTCTCAGGCTGCTCCTCCTGCGCCATGGCAAGCGACATGGTGTCTGCCTGAAGGGCGGTGCCGTCGACAGTATCGATACGCCACGGACCCGCTGTCAGCGCCATGCGCTGCAGCTCAAGCCGGACGCCGGGGTGCAGATGTAGGTCTGCGGTCAATTCCTGCGCCGTCACAACGGCGGTCTGGTCGAAATAGGACAGGCGCTGCGGCGTGTCGGCAAAGCGCAGGGTCTGACGCCCGGGCCAGATCGCGGGGCTGTCAAACATGATCCAGTCGGCCTGCCAGGCCGCCCCGGTGCGCGGATCGGCCAGCGCGGGGCTGGTCAGGGTGGTTTTGTGGTGCAGCGGGTAGCCGGCGGTCGAAATCTCGGCATAATCGGCCTGCCAGCCCCGTTCTGCCTGGGTGGCAAACCACGCCTCGACACTGCTGCGCAATCCATAGGCGGCGGCCAGCCAATAGCCAGACCACAGCACGATCACCACAATGGTGAGTTTCAGCAAACGGCGCATGCTCGATTGGCCCCTTTTTCCCGGCTTTGATTTGGTATTTATAGGGCGAAACAGGCAAGGACCAGTGCGATGACGATGTGGGTGTTCGGCTATGGGTCGCTTTTGTGGAACCCCGGATTTCCGGTGGCGCGCAGCGAGGTCGCGACGCTGCACGGATATGCGCGATCTTTCTGCATGAGTTCCATTCATCACCGGGGCACCGAGGAAAAACCGGGGCTGGTGCTGGCGCTGGACGAGGTTGACGGGTCCCATTGCAGGGGTCTTGCCCTGTCGGTGCAAGCGGGGCACGAAGACCGGACGCTGGCTGAGCTGCGCGAACGCGAGTTGATCTCATCGGCCTATCTGGAGCGGATGCTGGAGGTGGATCTGGAGGGCGGCGAACGCGTCACTGCCGTCACCTATGTGATCGACCCTCATCATGTGCAATATTGCGGCGGCCTCGCACTGGAGGATCAGGCGCGTATCATCGCAAATGCGGTGGGCGGGCGTGGCCCCAACACCGACTATCTTTATAATACCGCTGAGCATCTGGCCGAGATCGGGCTCAACGACCCTGATCTGGACTGGTTGACCACGCGGGTCCGTGCGCTGACCGCATAAAGCCTTGGCCTTGCGGGCGGCTTTTCGGTAGGTTCTTCCTAGAGCAGAAAATCAGGACACGCGCATGGCGCAGGCACGTTTCGAAGCGAGACCGCAATTCTCGCGCCCCTTCCGGCAGATCATCATGATGCTGGTCGTGATTGGCCTGTCTGGTTTCGGCGTTTTTGTGGCGTTGCCGCGCGTCGCCTCGGTCTTTCAGGCAAATCCCTATCTGAACGGGTTTATCCTTCTGGTCTTTGTCATTGGTGTTCTGGCCTGTTTCTGGCAGGTCTTCCAACTGATCGGATCGGTGCGCTGGATCGACGGCTTTGTCGGTGGTTTCGAGCGCGAGGGCATCCCCGCCCCCCAGCTTCTGGCGCCTTTGGCCACGCTGCTCAGCGCACGCAGCGCGCGGATGCAGATCAGTTCCACCTCGACCCGTTCTATCCTCGATTCTGTCGCCGAACGCATCGAGGAAGAGCGTGAGATCACGCGATACATCACCAATGTGCTGATTTACCTCGGATTGTTGGGTACCTTCTTTGGCCTAGCCACCACCGTTCCCGCCATCGTTGACACCATCCGCAGCCTCAATCCGCAGGAGGGCGAAGAAGGGCTGGCGGTGTTCAACCGGCTCATGGTTGGGCTGGAAACACAGCTCCAGGGGATGGGCGTTGCCTTCGGGTCGTCTTTGCTGGGTCTCGCCGGGTCGCTGATCGTGGGCTTGCTGGAGCTTTTTGCCAGCCACGGCCAGAACCGGTTCTACCGCGAGTTGGAAGAATGGCTGTCGACCATCACGCGGGTCGGGTTTTCCTCAGGCGATGAGGGTGGGTCTGATTCAGGTGCCATGGATGGTGTGATGGAGGCGATGACCGAGCAGATGGACGGGCTGCGGGTGATGTTCGAAAACTCCGAACAGGATCGGGCCGTGCTGTCGGACAAGATGGGTGAGTTGGTCGATACCATAGCCCAGATGAACCAGCGCCAATCCGATACGGACGGTGTCACCCGCGCGCTGGAACGCCTTGCTGCCAATCAGGAGGCGCATGTGGAGCTGCTGCGCAGCCATGAACACGGCGACGGGATTGACGCCGAAAGCCGGATGCGGCTGCGCTCGATCGACGTGCAGATGCTGCGCATTCTAGAAGAGATTTCAGCCGGGCGGCAGGAAAGCATGGCCGAGCTGCGCCGGGATATCGATACGCTCGTCACGGCGCTGACCCGCAGCGGCGGCGCGCGCGGCGCGGACGGGGAGTGATCCATGGCCCTGTCCCGCCGCACAGGTCAACGGTTCCAGGGCTCTGTCTGGCCCGGTTTCGTCGATGCCATGACCGGGTTGCTGATGGTGCTGACCTTTGTGCTGACCATCTTCATGGTGGTGCAATTTGTGCTGCGCGAAACGATCTCCGGGCAGGAGAGCGAGCTTGATGCGCTGTCGAACGAGGTGGCCTCGCTGGCGCAGGCGCTGGGGCTGGAAGAGCAGGAAAACGATCAGCTGCGCCAGCGCGTCGGAGCGTTGAACGCCACGCTCTCAGAAGCGCAGGGCAGTTTGGAACAGGCGCAGAACCTGATCGCAACCCTGACAAGTGAGCGGGATCGCCAGGACGCGGCTCTGGCCGAAGCCCAGACCCGGATCACCACGTTCGAGGCCCAGGTTGCGGCTCTGATCGCTGATCGAGATCAAGCCTTGGCCAATGTGGAAAACCTGTCGGCGTTGCAGGCCGATCTGCTCTCCGAGCAAGAGGCGCTGAACCTGGCTTTGGCGCAATCGCGCAGCGAGATCGATGCCCAGACCGAGGCTGCCCGTCTTGCCGCCGCGCGTCGCGAAGCGCTGGAAGCGCTGGTGGCGGATTTGCAGAGCGAAAGTGTCGAAACCTCTGAACAGATAGCCGCGCTTCAGGGTCAGCTTGACGAGGAGGAAGCGGCTCGGCTGGCCGATGCCGCTGCAGCAGAAGCGCTGCGCACGCGTTTGCAGGATGCCGATACCGAGCTAACTGCCATGACGCTGGCGCTAGAGGCGCAGCGCAAAGAGGCCGAAGAGACGCTGACCCTGCTTGCAGCGGCGGAGGCGGCCCGCGATGCACTGCAGGGTGATCTGGAGGTTGTCCGACCTAAAGCAGATCAAGCTGATACCCGCGCTGCGCTGCTTGCTCAGGCCCGCGAATTGCTGGCGGCAGAACAGCAGGTCTCGGCAGAAGCACAGCGGCAGACCGCTTTGCTGAACCAGCAGATCGCGGCGCTGCGCAGCCAGTTGGGCGGGCTTCAGGCATTGCTTGATGATTACAAGGCCCGCGACGAGGTGGCGCAGGTTCAGTTGCAGTCGCTTGGGCAGGACCTCAATACCGCGCTGGCCCGCGCTGCATCCGAAGAGCGGAGGCGGCGCCTGCTGGAAGAAGCCGAGCGCCAGCGGTTGGAGGCCGAAGCCGAAGACCTGCAGGCGCAAGCCAAGGATCTGGAACGCTACCGGTCGGAGTTTTTTGGGCGGCTGCGTGATGTGCTGGGCCAGCAGGAGGGCGTGCGGATTGAGGGCGACCGCTTTGTCTTTTCCTCCGAGGTGCTGTTTGCGCCCGGCTCGGCCACGCTGTCACCCGAGGGCCGGTTCGAGATCGCTAAAATCGCCGAAATCCTGCGTAGCATCGCAAGTGATATCCCGTCCGAGATCAACTGGGTGATCCGGGTTGACGGCCATACCGATAACACGCCGCTGGGAGGCACCGGGCGTTATCGCGACAATTGGGAACTCAGCCAGGGCAGGGCGCTTTCGGTGGTGCGCTACATGGTAAACGCGCTGGGCATTCCGCCCAACCGGCTGGCGGCCAACGGGTTTGGGGAGTTCCAGCCGGTGAACACGGACGATACCGAAAACGCGCGTGCGCAGAACCGGCGGATCGAGTTGAAATTGACTGAGAAGTGATCGCTGAGGGTTACTGAACCGTTGCCGTTGTCGACTTCTGGCTGATCACCTGCCCATCCCGTACCAGACTCACCGTGCCGGTATAGGTTCCCGCAGGCCATCGTTCAGCGGTCAGGCGCCTGCCATAGGCCCGGAAGAACCGGGCACGGTTGCGCTCCAACTCGACCTGCTGGCCGCCAAAAGGTCCGTCAGGCCCCATGATCTCGATCCTCATCACATCGCCTTTCAGCCCACCATAGGCCAGACCGTAAAGAACCAGCCCAGAACTCTGGTCGGACAGCACATCCTGCGCGGCGTCACCTGCAAGAATCGCGTCATATTCGGGAACCAGCGGGGCAAAGCCCACATCCATCAGCGCGCCCGGCACATAGTCGGGCGTTTCGGCCCAGAGGCTATCGCCTCCTTGCCCGCATTGCGCCTGTTCGGTGGTGTCAAAGGGATCGACCACCTGACCGTCCTTGCGCACCGACAGGTGAAGATGCGGAAACTGTGTCTTGCCGCTCAGTCCGACCTGGCCCAGCACGGTTCCGGCACCGATCACATCCCCGGATTTGACGCGGATGGAACCCTGCCGCATGTGGCAATACTGGGTTTCCCAGCCGTCCTCGTGCTTGAGTACAATGCCATTCCCGCATTCGCGCCCGTCGATCTGCGCGGCAGTGTCACTGGTATAAAGCTGATCGGGCATCGAATTGCGCGTGCCTTGCACGATCCCTGGTGCGGCGGCACGCACATCCACACCCTGCTGCATGGCGCGCAGCGTTGGCAGCGCAAAATCGGTGCCTTTGTGCCCGTCGTAAGACAACGTGCCACATGTGAAGTCGCGGGCTCCGGCACCGGGATCACGGTCGACGAACTGCTGGATATAGCAGGTCTCGCCCAGCTCGCAGTCAATAGGCAGGCTCAGAACGGGATCGCTCGCCGCCGGTCCGGCAGCGAGCGCAAGAGCCGCGAGCAGTCGCCCGTACATCAATCCGCTGTCAGCAGCGGCGGCTTGTCGCCCGGAATACGCTGCTGGCGCGGGCCGTTGATCTGCAGATCCAACTCGCCGTTCTTCACGGCAACCTTCACCACACCGCCCTTGGCGAGTTTGCCAAACAGCAGTTCTTCGGCCAAAGGCTTCTTGATATGCTCCTGAATGACGCGACCCAGCGGGCGGGCGCCCATCTTATCGTCATATCCCTTGTCGGCCAGCCATTCAGCCGCCGGACGGGTCAGTTCGATGGTCACATTGCGATCCAGCAACTGCGCCTCAAGCTGGAGGACGAATTTCTCGACCACCTGCAGGATGACCTCTTTCGGCAACGGCGCGAAGGAGATCACCGCATCCAGACGGTTGCGGAACTCCGGCGTGAACATGCGCTCGATCGCGGCGGTATCCTCGCCCTCGCGACGGTCGCGGCCAAAACCGATGGCTTCCTTGGCCTGCTCCTGCGCCCCGGCATTCGAGGTCATGATCAGAACCACGTTGCGGAAATTCACCGTCCGGCCATTGTGGTCGGTCAACTCGCCATGATCCATCACCTGCAGCAGGATGTTGAACACATCCGGATGTGCCTTTTCGATTTCATCGAGCAGCAACACACAATGTGGATGTTGATCGACGCCATCGGTCAGCATGCCGCCCTGATCGAAGCCGACATACCCCGGAGGCGCGCCGATCAGGCGGGAAACCGCGTGTTTCTCCATATATTCCGACATGTCGAAGCGCAGCAGCTCGACCCCTAACGTATCGGCCAATTGCTTGGCGACTTCCGTCTTGCCGACGCCGGTAGGACCTGCGAACAGGTAGTTGCCGATTGGCTTTTCCGGCTCGCGCAGGCCCGCACGGGCCAGCTTGATGGCGCTGGAAAGCGCATCGATGGCCTTGTCCTGCCCGAACACCACGCGCTTGAGCGAGGCTTCGAGGTCTTTCAGAACCTCCGCATCGTCCTTGGTGACGTTCTTGGGCGGGATGCGGGCGATCTTGGCAACGACCGCCTCGATCTCTTTCACGCCGATGGTTTTGCGCCGCTTGCTTTCCACCACCAGATGCTGCGCCGCGCCAGCCTCGTCGATCACGTCGATGGCCTTGTCGGGCAGTTTCCGGTCGGTGATATAGCGCGCCGACAGCTCCACCGCTGTTTTGATCGCGTCGGCGGTGTATTTGATGTCGTGGTGTTCCTCGAAATAGGGTTTCAACCCGCGCAGGATCTTGACGCTGTCTTCAACCGTGGGCTCGTTCACGTCGATCTTCTGGAATCGGCGGCTGAGCGCGCGGTCCTTTTCGAAATGCTGGCGGAATTCCTTGTAGGTGGTCGAGCCCATGGTGCGCAGCTTGCCACCCTGAAGGGCAGGCTTGAGCAGGTTGGAGGCATCCATTGCACCGCCTGAGGTGGCGCCAGCACCGATTACCGTGTGAATCTCGTCGATGAACAGCACCGCGTCCGGATGGCTTTCCAGTTCCGAGACGACGGCCTTCAACCGTTCCTCGAAATCCCCACGATAGCGGGTGCCAGCCAGCAGCGCGCCCATGTCGAGCGAATAGATCGTGGTGGCCGACAGCACCTCGGGCGTGTTGCCATTGACGATCTTGCGCGCGAGACCTTCCGCAATGGCAGTCTTGCCCACGCCGGGGTCGCCCACCAGCAGCGGGTTGTTTTTGCGACGGCGACATAGCACCTGAATGCAGCGCTCCACCTCAAGGTCACGGCCGATCAGCGGGTCCACATCGCCATCGCGTGCCTTGGCGTTCAGATCGACGCAGTATTTCGACAGCGCGCTTTCCTTCTGGTCAGGTTCACTTGCTGCGGCTTGTGTCTCTTCCTCGGGTTCATCCGAGCCCGACACGGAGCGATTTTCGCCATAGGCGGGGTCTTTGGCCACGCCATGGGCGATGAAGTTCACCGCGTCATAGCGGGTCATGTCCTGTTCCTGCAGGAAATAGGCCGCGTTGCTTTCGCGTTCGGCAAAGATCGCAACCAACACGTTGGCGCCGGTCACTTCGGTGCGGCCCGAGCTTTGCACGTGGATTGCGGCGCGCTGGATTACCCGCTGGAACGCGGCAGTCGGCACCGCTTCGGATCCGTCGATATCGGTCACCAGATTTGAGAGATCCTCATCGATGAATTCGACTAGGGTTCCGCGCAACTCATCCAGATCGACGCTGCAGGCCTTCATCACCCGCACCGCATCCGGTTCGTCGAGCAGTGCCAGAAGCAGATGCTCGAGCGTTGCAAATTCGTGGCGCCGTTCATTCGCAGCGGCAAGCGCCGCGTGAATGGCTTGTTCTAGTGTGCTCGAGAATGAAGGCACCGGCGTGCTCCTCTATACTGGGGTTGGCTGGGGGCGCATTGGTCGTTGGTCCCCCCAGACCAACCATGTCCTCATACTATTAGAGTTTGGTTGAACGCACGGCGGCTTCAAGGGTTTTTTGTCAAATCATCCTCACATTTAATGTGACTGATGCCATGAAGCTGGAAAAACAGGCCTCAGAATCGGTCTTTGCGGGCGCGAATCTCGGCAAATACATCAACCGGCGCGCTGCCGGTCATTCCCAGATTTGCTTGAATTCCCGGTTCATTGGCACGCAGGAAGGGATTTGTGGCCTTTTCCAGCGCCAATTCTGACGGAACCGTGGGCCGCCCTGCGGCTCTGGCTTCAGATATATCTGCGATGCGTTTTTTCAATGCGGCATTTTCGGGCTCGATTGTTTCCGCGAACCGGCCGTTGGCCTGTGTATACTCGTGCCCGGAATAGACGATAGTGTCGTCCGGCAATGCGGCCAGCTTGCTCAGCGAGGTCCACATCTGTTCCGGTGTCCCCTCGAACAGCCGCCCGCATCCCAGCGCCATCAAGCTGTCAGCGGTAAAGACCGCATGGCTTTCGGGCAGGTAAAAGGCGATGTGGCCGACCGTGTGCCCGGGCACCTCTATGACCTGCACATCTTCGCGCGACAGGGAAAAGACGCTGCCTTCGCGCACCTCCAGATCCAGCTTCGGCAGGCGTGGCGCATCCGCCGCCGCGCCCACCACTGTTGCGCCGAATCGTGACCGGAGCGTTTCGACCCCGTCGATATGATCCCAGTGGTGATGGGTCAGCCAGATCTGGTCCAGCGTCCAGCCGCGCCGGTCAAGCTCTGCCTCGATGGCGGCGGCCTTGGGTGCATCCACGAGGGCAGTCAACCCGCTGCCGGGCGCATGGATCAGAAAGGCATAATTGTCGCTGAGGCAGGGGATTGTGACGATCTCAAGAGGCATGGTCTTTTGCCCTTTCATTGCTAGACTGCGCCCAGCTAAGCCGATCATGCGAGCGCCTGCAATGCATCTGGATGTCCAGGATCTGAGGAATTTCTACTATCGCAGCACGCTGGGGCGGGCGGCGCAGGCGGCCATTCGCGGTCGCCTGCTGGAGCTTTGGCCCGAGGCACATGGCCAGACGGTGGCCGGGTTTGGATTCGCGGTGCCGCTGTTGCGGCCTTACCTGAAAGATGCGCGACGGGTCATCGGGCTGATGCCCGGTCCACAAGGGGTCATGCCCTGGCCCGCCGGGATGCCCAATGTCTCGGTTCTGGCGGAAGAGACCCGTTGGCCGATCGAGACAGGGCATGTGGACAAGCTGGTGGTGATGCACGGGCTGGAAACCTCGGAGCGGCCAAGCAACGTGCTGGATGAATGCTGGCGGGTGCTGGGCCCCGGCGGCAAGGCGATGTTCATTGTGCCCAATCGCGCCGGGCTATGGTCGCGGTCGGACAAGACGCCGTTTGGTTTCGGGCGACCCTATACACTGGGCCAGTTGGAAGCGCAGTTGAAAGAGCATGACTTCCTGCCCGACGCGCATTGCTCGGCGCTGTATCAACCGCCATCCTTTCGCCGATTCTGGCTGAAATCCGGGGCGTTGATCGAAAAGGCGGGAACCCGGCTGCCGACCATCATGGCGGGCGGTGTCTTCATGGTCGAAGCCAGCAAGCGCATGCAACCGCCCCGCGGCAGGGTCGTCCCGCATGAGCAGAGGCGGCCCATTCAGGCGCTGGACGGGTTGCTCAAGCCAGCCTGAGAGACGTAGCAAGTGCCATTCTCGACCTGTCAGATCGGTGTAACCTGACGGCAGGAATCGCGAAAACCTGCAGTCTCGTAACATTTTTCAAGGCGGGCAGTGAGGTCAAACCGTCACACTTTATCTTAACCCTTTGAAAACGCTCGATTTGGGGATAAGTGCGTCCCTTTTATACTGTATTGCGAGGTTGTGAACGCTCTGCTACATCCCCGGTGATTTTGATGCCCTGCCGTCCTGGCGGGGTTTTGTCACGCCCCCGGTTTGCCTGTTCTGCGCGAATTCGGGGCCAAGTAGCGGAAGGGTGGACGTGTCCGAACCAGCTTCGATTTCCGCCGGCATCGCCGAGCGTTACGCCACCGCGATCTTTGAGATCGCGAAAGAGAACAAGAACCTTGACGGCCTGGAAACGGGCGTCACCGATTTGGCGGAAGCTTTGGACGCCAGCGCAGAGCTGCGCGACCTGATCCATTCGCCCCTGATCTCGCGGGCCGATCAGGCTGCGGCCATCGGCGCAATCTCCAAAAAGATGAACTTGGACCCGGTGCTGGCTAACGCGCTGGGCCTGATGGCGCAAAAGCGCCGCCTGTTCGTCGTGCCGCAGCTGATCGCAGCCCTGCGCGCGGCGCTGGCCGATGAGCGCGGCGAAGTGACCGCCGAGGTGGCGTCGGCCAAGGCGCTGACCAAGACCCAGATGGAAAAACTGTCCAAGACGCTCGGTGCGCAAGTGGGCAAAACCGTAAGTATCAATGCGACCGTCGATGAAAACCTCATCGGCGGTCTTGTCGTCAAAGTGGGCTCGAAGATGATCGATAGCTCGATCCGCTCCAAGCTCAACTCCCTACAGAATGCAATGAAAGAGGTCGGATAGATGGGTATCCAAGCTGCAGAGATTTCTGCAATCCTGAAGGACCAGATCCAGAATTTTGGTCAGGAAGCAGAAGTGGCCGAGATCGGTCGCGTGCTGAGTGTCGGTGACGGGATTGCCCGCGTCTATGGCCTCGATAACGTGCAGGCCGGTGAAATGGTCGAGTTTCCCGGCGGCATTATGGGCATGGCGCTGAACCTGGAAAGCGACAATGTCGGTGTTGTGATCTTCGGGTCTGACCGGGACATCAAGGAAGGCGATACCGTCAAGCGCACCAACTCGATCGTGGACGTTCCGATCGGGAATGAACTGCTGGGCCGCGTTGTGGACGGTCTGGGCAACCCGATCGATGGCAAGGGCCCGATCAACGCCACCCAGCGTGGCGTGGCCGACGTCAAGGCGCCGGGCATCATCCCGCGTAAATCGGTGCATGAGCCGATGTCGACCGGCCTGAAATCGGTTGACGCGATGATCCCGATTGGCCGGGGCCAACGCGAACTGATCATTGGTGACCGTCAGACCGGCAAGACCGCCGTTGCGCTGGACACCATCCTGAACCAGAAGTCAGTGAACGAAGCCGCAGGCGACGACGAGAGCAAGAAGCTCTACTGCGTCTATGTTGCTGTTGGCCAAAAGCGTTCGACCGTTGCACAGCTGGTGAAGCGTCTGGAAGAATCCGGTGCGATCGACTACTCGATCGTTGTTGCCGCAACCGCGTCCGACCCGGCCCCGATGCAGTTCCTGGCGCCTTATGCCGCAACCGCAATGGCCGAGTTCTTCCGCGACAATGGCCGTCACGCGCTGATCATCTATGATGACCTGTCCAAACAGGCTGTGTCTTATCGTCAGATGTCGCTGCTGCTGCGCCGCCCACCGGGACGTGAAGCCTATCCGGGCGACGTTTTCTACCTCCACTCCCGCCTGCTGGAACGTTCGGCGAAGCTGAACGAAGATTTCGGCGCCGGCTCGCTGACCGCTCTGCCGGTTATTGAGACCCAGGGTGGTGACGTGTCGGCCTTTATTCCGACCAACGTGATCTCGATTACCGACGGTCAGATCTTCCTGGAAACCGAACTGTTCTACCAGGGCATCCGCCCCGCCGTGAACACTGGTCTGTCTGTTAGCCGTGTGGGCTCGTCGGCGCAGACCAACTCGATGAAATCGGTTGCCGGCCCGGTGAAGCTGGAACTGGCGCAGTACCGCGAAATGGCGGCCTTTGCGCAGTTCGGCTCCGACCTCGACGCCGCAACCCAGCAGCTGCTGAACCGCGGCGCGCGTCTGACCGAGTTGATGAAACAGCCGCAATACTCGCCGCTGACCAATGCGGAAATCGTCTGCGTCATCTTTGCCGGCACCAACGGTTACCTCGACAAGATCGACGTGTCCGATGTTGGCCGCTACGAGGCTGGTCTGCTGGCGCACCTGCGCGGCAAGCATGCCGATCTGCTGGACTGGATCACCAATGACGATCCCAAGATCAAGGGTGATGCGTCCGACAAGATCAAGGCTGCGCTGGACGAATACGCCGCAACCTTCGCTTAAGGAGAGGCGGCAATGCCAAGTCTTAAGGACCTTAAAAACAGGATCGAGTCGGTCAAATCGACCCGCAAGATCACCAAGGCCATGCAGATGGTCGCGGCCGCTAAACTGCGCCGCGCCCAGGAAGCAGCCGAGTCCTCGCGCCCCTATGCCGAGCGGTTCAATACCGTGATGGCGGGGCTGGCGGCCTCGGTTGGCGGCAGCGACAGCGCCCCGATGCTGCTGCGTGGCACCGGCAAGGATGACGTACATCTGCTGGTCGTCATGACCGCAGAGCGGGGCCTGTGCGGCGGGTTCAATTCGAGCATCGCCAAACTGGCCCGCGTCAAGGCCGAGGAACTGCGCGGGAAGGGTAAGACCGTCAAGGTCCTGACCGTCGGCAAGAAGGGCCGCGATGCGCTCAAGCGTGATCTCGGCGATCTCTTTATCGGTCACGTGGACCTGAGCGAGGTCAAGCGTCTGGGCTACGCCAACGCGCAGGACATCGCGCGCGACGTTCTGGGCCGCTTCGATGGGGGCGAGTTCGACGTGGCGACGATCTTCTTCGCCAAGTTCCAGAACGTGGTGACCCAGATCCCGACTGCGCAACAGATCATTCCCGCCGCCTTTGACGAGGTGGAAGGCGATGACACTGGCACGCTCTATGACTACGAGCCCAGCGAAGAGGCCATCCTGGCCGACCTGCTGCCCAAGGGGGTCGCCACTGCGATCTTCTCGGCCCTGCTTGAAAACGGCGCCTCGGAACAGGGCGCCCGGATGAGCGCGATGGACAATGCGACCCGCAATGCGGGCGAGATGATCGACAAACTGACCATCCAGTTCAACCGCTCGCGTCAGGCCGTGATCACCAACGAGCTGATTGAAATCATTTCCGGCGCCGAAGCGCTGTAGAGACAAACCGGAGACGAAACATGGCGAATGCAAAAGGCAAAGTCACTCAGATCATCGGGGCCGTCGTCGACGTGCACTTCGATGGCGAGCTGCCTGAAATTCTGAACGCGCTGGAAACCGAAAACAACGGCAAGCGCCTGGTGCTGGAAGTTGCTCAGCACCTCGGCGAGAATACCGTGCGGACCATCGCAATGGACGCAACCGAAGGTCTGGTGCGCGGCGCACCCGTGACCGATACTGCCGGGCCGATCTCGGTACCGGTCGGTAGCGCGACGCTGGGCCGCATCCTGAACGTTGTGGGCGATCCCATCGACGAAAAAGGCCCTGTTGAGGCGTCCGAAACCCGCGGCATCCACCAGCCTGCACCTGCGTTCGACGAACAGTCGACCGAAAGCGAGGTTCTGGTGACCGGCATCAAGGTCGTCGACCTGCTGGCCCCTTACGCCAAAGGCGGCAAGATCGGTCTCTTCGGCGGTGCCGGTGTGGGCAAGACCGTTCTGATCATGGAACTGATCAACAACATCGCAAAAGTGCACTCAGGCTATTCGGTGTTTGCCGGTGTTGGTGAGCGGACCCGTGAGGGCAACGACCTTTACTGGGAAATGATCGAATCGAACGTGATCAAGCCCGACAATCTGGAAGACAGCCAGGTGGCCCTGGTTTACGGCCAGATGAACGAACCTCCGGGAGCGCGGGCGCGTGTGGCCCTGACCGGTCTGACCCTGGCCGAGCAGTTCCGCGACCAGTCCGGGACCGACGTTCTGTTCTTCGTCGACAACATCTTCCGCTTCACGCAGGCGGGTTCCGAGGTGTCGGCGCTTCTGGGTCGTATCCCGTCCGCTGTGGGTTACCAGCCGACGCTGGCCACCGACATGGGCGCCCTGCAGGAACGCATCACCTCGACCAAAGCCGGTTCGATCACCTCGGTGCAGGCCATCTACGTGCCTGCGGATGACCTGACCGACCCCGCGCCAGCGACCTCGTTTGCGCACCTCGATGCGACCACAGTTCTCAACCGTGCGATCTCGGAAAAGGGTATCTACCCGGCTGTTGACCCGCTCGATAGCTCGTCGCGTCTGCTGGACCCCGCCATCGTGGGTGAAGAGCACTATGCGGTTGCGACCGACGTTCAGCAGATCCTTCAGCGCTACAAGTCGCTGCAGGACATCATCGCCATCCTCGGCATGGACGAACTGAGCGAAGAGGACAAGCTGACCGTGGCCCGCGCCCGTAAGATCGAACGTTTCCTCAGCCAGCCCTTCGACGTTGCCGAAGTCTTTACCGGGTCGCCCGGTGTACAGGTGCCACTGGATGTGACTATCGCGTCGTTCAAGGCCGTTGTGGCCGGCGAATACGATCACCTGCCCGAAGCGGCCTTCCTGATGGTTGGCGGCATCGACGATGTGGTCGCAAAAGCCGAGAAGATGGCCGCAGAAGCTGCCTAAGGAGTACACCTGATGGCAAACACCATGCAATTCGACCTCGTCAGCCCGGAACGGAGCCTTGCTTCGTTCCCGGTCAGCGCGGTCCAGATCCCCGGCGCGGATGGGGACATGACGGCGATGCCCGATCATGCCCCCACAATCACCACGTTGCGGCCCGGCATCCTGAAGGCCGAAGGGCCCGATGGCAGCGCCGAGTTTCTGGTGACCGGCGGGTTTGCCCAGATCAACGCGGATGCGATGTCGGTTCTGGCCGAAAAGGCGATCCCGGTTGGCGAAGTGACCCGCGCGCATCTGGACGATATGATCGCCGATGCCCGCGCCTCGCATCAAAGCGCTGTTGACCAGGGCCACCATACCATCGTGGACGAGGCCGCTAAGCTGTTGGCCGATATGGAGGCCTTGGGCACCCATATGAGCCTGTGATGCGGGCTTTGTGCATTATCTGAAAGTGGCCGGTCCCCGATGGGGCCGGCCATTTTGTTTCCTTGGAATTGACGATTTCCGTCTTTAGTGTCCATCGGACGCAGTAACTTAGTTGAAGTGATGCAGATTTTCTCAACCCACCCGGTGGGCATTTTACAGGGCGAGCTTGGCCTGTTCTCGGATTTCGAGAATGGCGGCGAGATGTGGACCGGTCATGGCCCACGCGAGCGTCGCACCACAGTCAGCTTCTCCGAGCCGTTCCGAAGCATTCCTGCCGTGCAACTGAGCATGTCGCTTTGGGATTTCGACACCAACACGGCGATGCGCGCCGAACTGAAAGCCGAGAATGTCACCGAGAATGGGTTCGAAGCGGTGTTTCGCACCTGGGCCGATACCCGTGTGGCCCGCCTGCGCGTGGCCTGGACCGCGATTGGTGATGTGCCGCATGACGATGACTGGGAGGTCTATTGACCAATTGGGTATCGCGCTGACCTATGTGCTACGTACCGCAGCGGGATAGGCAGCGAGCCGAAACGCATAGACATTGCTGCGGGATGTTTAGGCGCGGGCGCCACCCGCACCCGCAGCCACCGCACGCAAATGACACGCGAAGGTCTCGGGCGATGTGACCTGAGCGACAGGTGAAAACTTCATCATATAAGACCTAGATCGGTTCAGCCCCGCTCCAGCATGGATGGAGTTGCCAGGTCTTCACGTTGATGCGCGCGGTTACGCCGGATGTCGCGCGCGCGAATGCGCACCTGCCCGTATAGCCCCAGTGCAAGTGTCGCCATTGCTGCCAGAAACACCTCAATCATGCTTCATATCGCCTTTCTGTTTTGCAAGCGTTGTTGCACAAGCCCTGCCAATCGTGCGGCGTCGCTGGTGACCGGTGCGCCGCGCGCGCGGGAGCGAGCCAAACGGTCCGCCGCATCCGCCAGCGCGGTGTCCTGCACGCTATGGGCCACGCCGCGCACGAACTGCGCCACATAGTCCAGCATCTTCTCGTCAACCTCTTCGGTCATCACGGTCGCCGCATGGGCCATGTCATCGTGATAGGCGACGCGGTCAGGCTCGACCGTTTCGTCGCTGATCGACATCAGCGGGGGATAATGCTTGTCCGTTGGCATGCGTGAAAGCACAGCGTTCTGGAAGGCCGCCAGGGAATGCACCGGTTTGGCAAGAAACCCGTCGGCCCCAGCGGCGATCGCCAGTTCTTCGCCCTGGTCATCGCCCGAGATGCCCAGAATCACCGGTACGCGGGGCACGGATACGGACAGTTCGGCAATCAGGTCGGCCCCCGATCCGTCAGGCAGTCCCATATCGACGATCAGGCAGGAGGGGCGATAGACCCGCAGATGCCGCCGCGCCGATTTCAGGTTGTCCGCGCGCCGGATACGCGCTCCGCTGCGCAGACAGAGCAGGCGCATGGCCTCGCAGGCATAGCGGCTGTCCTCGACAACCAGAATGGTCAGACCCAGCAGCGGTCGGTCGATGGTGGGCGTGACATGGGCGGTGGCGAAGGGATCCGAATCGTCCATGGTGAAACTCCTCTCAGCAGACCCGCCCAACGCTAGGTCATGGTGGCTAACGCGGAGTTAATGCCGCACCACCCGCTCTTGCCCTTTTGCCCGCCGCGTGGTCAAAACCGTGCGACCGAGCAACGAGGAGACCCGCCATGATTGGCCGACTGAACCATGTAGCCATCGCCGTTCCGGACCTGGAGGCCGCGTCCGAGCAATATCGCAACGCTCTGGGTGCCAAGGTGGGCGCGCCGCAGGACGAGCCCGATCACGGCGTCACGGTTGTCTTCATCGAATTGCCCAATACCAAGATCGAATTGCTCTATCCGATGGGCGAGGACAGCCCGATCAACGGGTTTCTGGAAAAGAACCCGGCGGGCGGCATTCATCACGTCTGCTATGAGGTTGAGGACATCCTCGCCGCGCGCGATCATCTGAAAGAGACCGGTGCGCGGGTGCTGGGTTCGGGCGAGCCCAAGATCGGCGCCCATGGCAAGCCGGTCCTGTTCCTGCATCCCAAGGATTTCAACGGCTGTCTGGTGGAATTGGAACAGGTCTGAGCCTGAAGGCGCCAGACCGACACGAAAGGACGCAGCGACATGGGCATTACCTCCGGCATCGTGCTTTATGCAGTGATCTGGTTCATGACCTTTCTCGTCGTGCTGCCGATCCGCATCAAGACCCAGGGCGATTTGGGCGACATTGTTGCGGGCACCCATGCGGGGGCGCCTGAACATCACCACCTCAAGAAAAAGGCCTGGATCACCACGGCTGTGGCGGCGGTGCTGTGGGCGATCATCGCCGGGATCATCCTGTCGGGTGTGATCAGCATCAGCGACTTCGACTGGACCGAGAACCTGCCCCCGGTCCAGTGACCGCACCGTTCAGCGCGTGGTATATATGGGTGAAGGTTGCGGCCCCCAGAACCGGGATCAGCAGGTTTATCAGTGGCACTGACAACGGGATTGCCATCAACGTCCCGGCCAACCAGATCGTGCCGGTATGGCGCGCGCGTAGTTCATAGGCCTTCTCGCGGCCCAGCCTGCGCATAGCGGCGAGCGTGAAATATTCACGCCCCAGAAGAAACCCGTTCAGCCCCCAGAAGATGAAGGGCGCCAAGGGTGTGAATATGACATAGAGGATCAACGCCAGGATGTTGGCGACGATCAGAATGCCCATGAAACTCAGCGAATCCCTGATCGCCTCTGAGACGGGAACGGCGGATACCTGGGGCAGGGCGGGGTAGTGGCGATCCTCGACCGCCTGCGCCACCTCGTCGAGAAACAGCGAGGTGATGGCCGAGGCGACCGGCACCATCAGGAACACCGGCAGGATCAGTACCAGCACGATGCCGGAATAGTTCAGCACGTCGTTCAACCAGGGCACCGCGCCGATAAATGGCAACGAGATCTCGCTGCCCGACAGCCAGTTGATCAGCCAGATCGCAGCGATGCAGGCGGCGATCAGCAGGGCGATGGTCAGGCCGACACCACGCAGCAGCACGCGGCGAAACCTGGGATCTCCGATCTGGCCCAATGCCAGAAAGAAGGAATTCAGGATCATCATTGCGACACCCAATCGGTGATCGCGTCCAGATCGGGGCGCGGGCGTTCTGGCGGCTTACTGCCTTCACTTGCGATATGGATGAACCCGGCGATACGTTCATTTTCCGCCAGCCCCAGACCCTCCTTACAGAACGCGCGGTCATGCGAGGGCCACCCGCTGAGCCAGTTGGCGCCCCAGCCCGAGGCGAGCGCGGCATTCAGGAGCGCAAGACAGACCGCACCGGCAGAATAGCTCTGTTCGATGGCGGGGATTTTCTCGGAAGGTTTCTGAACCTCGATCACCGCCACGGCAAGAATGCCCTGATCGAACTGGCTGCGGCCCTTGGCGATGTCATCGTCGGATTTGCCCAGCGCTTCGCCTCGGCGCTCGGCCAGATCGGCGAGCCGCGCCATCGCTGCTTGTTCCAGCACGATGAAACGCCATGGCTCAAGCTTGCCGTGATCGGGGCTGCGGGCGGCGGCTGTCAGCAAAGGCAGCAGCGCGTCCCGGTCCGGGGCAGGCGCGACCAGCGTTTTTGCCGGACGGGACCGACGGGACAACAGGAATTCGAGTGCGGTTTGATGGTTCTGGGGCATATGTAAACTCTTTTTACATCCGTTTCTGCTATCTCGGTCACGCGGCCCCCGGTTTCAAGAGCAATTCGGCCACACCTAGCGGGAATTCTGCTGGTTCTGTCCGCTGATCCGAGGGACATTGCGTGCCATGGGAAAGCCCAAAACCAAAGAACTGGTCGATCTGCGGGATCTGGCGGTGCCGGGGGCTGAGGTCACTCTGCGCGTCACGCCCAAGGCCGCGCGCAACAGTCTGATGTGGCGCGATGGCAGGTTGCGAGCAACGGTCACCGATCCGCCCGTCGATGGGCGCGCCAATGATGCGGTGCGCATGTTGCTGGCCCGGGCCATGGGCGTCGCACCAAGTCGCCTGACGCTGATCCGCGGGCAGAGCGCGCGGGACAAGACCTTTCGCTATGATGGCGGCTGACCGCGCGGAGCCTCGCGCATCTGATAGACGCCTTCGGGCAGATCAAGGGCTGCAGCCAGATCGCGCAATTGCTCGGGCGACAGAGTGATCTTCTGGACCTGGTCGGTTCGGGGATCCAGCTGCTCCAGCGTGACGCATTCGGCGAAGGAGTTGATGATCACATCCTCCAGCAGCGGCGTTTCGCCCTCATCCATCAAGGTGATGACCGTGGCGTCGAATTCGTGCTCAATGGTAAACATAAGCGCAGAGTGACGGCGCGCGCGGCGGGTTGCAAGCAAAACAGATCGTGTTCTTGCAGGGCTGGCAGCCGATGGTCGGACGGGCTAGGTTCCACTTCGAGCAGTTCTACCGAAAGGCCCCCTTGTTATGCGTCGCCTCGTGCTTTTTCTGGCCCTGAGTCTGACCGCCTGCGTCGAGTTGCCGCCCCAGACGGGCGGCGGACCTGTCGTCGCCGGGCAGGAGGGGCCGGCCAACACACCGGAAGAGGCCGCGCGCGCCTTCACTGAGGTCAGCCGCGCCGTCAAACCGCGCGCGGTCGAGGAATGCCGTCGCCGGACCCGCAATGTGAACTGCGACTTTCTCATAGTTGTCGACCCCGATCCGCGCGCGCCGGTCAATGCGTTCCAGAGCCTTGATGATGATGGCCGCCCGGTCCTCACCTTTACCGTCTCGATGATCGCATCGGTGCGCAACCAGGACGAGTTGGCCTTTGTGATGAGCCACGAGGCCGCGCATCACATCAAAGGCCATCTGGACCGGCAGGCCGAGAACGCGGCAGCAGGGGC
The DNA here is from genome assembly GCF_041537905.1 of Ruegeria jejuensis. NCBI lineage: Bacteria > Pseudomonadati > Pseudomonadota > Alphaproteobacteria > Rhodobacterales > Roseobacteraceae > Ruegeria > Ruegeria jejuensis. Next base: position 94,224 of record NZ_JBGRUO010000018.1, read on the forward strand.
TGCGATCTTTGCGGAACTGGCGACGATCACCGGCGGCAACGACGCTGCGGTCGAAAACGCACAAAAGATCGGCGCGGTGGTGGGCGCGCGCAGCTATTCCAAGGAATTCGAACTTGAGGCGGATGAGTTGGGCACCATCATCACCGCCCGCGCCGGATATAACCCGATCGTGGGGGCCGAGTTCTTTTCGCGCCTGCCTGATCCCGGTGACCGTTTTCTGGGCACGCACCCGCCAAATGCCGAACGGATCGAGATTGTGCGCCGCACCGCCACGCAGGTGGGGTTCTGAGGTGCCAGAACTCACGCGGCTTGGCGTGATTTTGACCGATCGCGGCTCGAAATACGCGGTGTCGGGTGCAGATGTCGAAAGCCGGGCTGATGTGGATGCGGTGCTGGCCGATCTCAAGTCGGACCGTGCCTATGCCAAGGCGACACACAATACCTGGGCCGCGATCCTGCCGACAGGCGCGCTCAAGGCCGATGATGGCGAAAGTGGCGCGGCGATGGTCATCCTGCGGATGATGGAACGGGCAGAGATGCAAGACCACGTGATCGTTGTGACCCGCTGGTATGGCGGCAAGAAGCTGGGTGGTGATCGGTTCCGGCGGGTTCAGGATGCGGTGCGCGCCTATCTCGATCAATCAGGCATTTGACCTGAATCATATTTTGCGTCCGCCGCGCGCGATATTCTCTCCCTGGCCAGCAACGGCGCGAAGGGAAGATCATGCAAAGCCCAAAAGTACTGAAACGTCACGCGTCTCTGGTGGATCGGATGGCGCGGACAGTTGGTGTCGATCTGGAAGAATCGGCGCTGCGCGGAGACCTCGAATTCAATGAGATCGCAGATGCGGTGATTGCCTGCACCGGATGCACCAACCCGAACCATTGCGAAGCCTGGCTGGCTGCAAACGACAGTGCCGAGTCGACACCGGGATATTGCCGCAATACGGAGTTGCTGAAGCGGCTTATGCCTTGAGATTTTGTTTCCGCAGCCGCGCAAGGTGCCAGCGGTAAATCAGCGGCGCCAGCGCGTGGTCGTAAAGCACGCTTGCCAGCCACCGGATACCCGGCAGGCCAACGATGCGCGCCAGCCAGCGGTATCGCGGCATGTCCTGCCAAAGCACCAGAAACCCGTCGACACCGCCATAGAGCGCGCCGTCCTTCAATACATAAAGCCGCCGCGCCGCCTGATCGCGGGTCAGCCCCCATATCGCCAGATCCTCGGTGTTCAGGTCTTCGAATCGCAGTGGCAGCGCGTGGCGGTTGGCATAGCGCTCATACTGTCTGATCTCATGATTGCAGACCGGGCATTGGGCATTGAAAAGCACGCGGGTTGTTTGTGTCTGGTCCATGCAGGATCACCTAGCATCCATCCGGTCACCGGCCATGGACCGATTGCCGCAGCCTCAGAGCTTGGAATGGCTGCCGTCGCAAAGCGGCATCTTGTGGGACTGTTTGCAGCCGCAAAAGAACACCTTCTTGTCGGCCTCGGCGGTGTATTTCACCGGTTCGATTGTGCTGCCCTTGTGCGACCCGTCGCAGAAAGGCTGCTTCGCCGATTTTCCGCAGGCACACCAGAAATAGGTTTTCCCTTCGGTGACGTCGATTGGATATGGCGCCTTTTGCGCAACGATGGGCGCGTCTGACATGTGGCTCTCCTTGCTGGCTGATGTCGCTGTCCAACGATAGCGCAGGCCGCCGGGATTGGTAGAGCGCGCTTATCGAAGAAAATCAAAGTCTCAAGTTGGGAATTCACTACTTTTTAAACAAATTACCCCATGACAACCTAAAGAAGAGTAACAGGGGCAGATATGATTTCATTGATAGTAAAGGGCAGCATCCCCTTGATGTTTGGCGCAGCAGCATCCGTCTACGCGGCGGATCCGTTTTCGTCGGAGTTCGAGCGATTTTCCCGAGAGATGATCGAACAGCTTCAGGCCGATGGCCAGCCCGTCGCCACATCCGAGGTTCTGAGTTTCCTGACCGATGCCGGGATCGAGGACAGGGTGTCGTTCCTTCAAAGCAATATGGCTGCTTGGGCACCTTATCACGTCGATGATCCCGAGCTCTTATCCAACATCAGATCAGCCTTGGTGGATCAGGACACGCAGGTATTGCGGGTCTATTCCGACTACCATTACGGCCTGTTCGACGGTGGGTATGAATTGCGAGTCCTGATTTGGGAAAAGGCGGAAGGCAACGCCGAACTGGCAGCCTACGTCGTCGATCACAGCCTTTGAGGGACCGCGCGGCGGTCGGTTTGATTGGGTCGTTCACATCATTGTGACTGGAACGTGCCCACCTCTGCGGCTTAGCGCGTGTGGTTTCGGGATCAAGTGACTTCTTTGACAGAAGGGACTGAACCGCGCCACCGCTCGGCCCGTATCGGTTGTGATGCACACGAAGCGTCTCAACTCAGGAGGACCGACCATGTTCCGCAACTTTGCCATCGCATCCGCGACCACGATTCTGATGACCACTGCAGGTTTTGCCGGAGGGCACGCCAAGGATATCGTCGACACCGCCGCCGGAGCGGGCTCGTTCACCACGCTCGTTGCCGCCGTGCAGGCCGCCGATCTGGTCGACACGCTCAAGGGCGAGGGGCCATTTACCGTGTTCGCCCCGACGGACGAGGCCTTTGCTGCGCTGCCCGAGGGAACGGTGGAAACCCTGCTCAAGCCGGAAAACAAGGATCAGCTTGTTGCGATTCTGACCTATCATGTTGTGCCCGGCAAAGTGATGTCCGGTGACCTGACCGACGACATGACCGCCGCCACGGTGCAGGGCGGCACCGTTACGATCGATCTCGACAACGGAGTCATGGTCAATGACGCGACTGTTGTCACCCCGGATATCGAGGCCGAAAACGGCGTCATTCATGTGATCGACAAGGTCATCCTGCCTGCAAGCTAACGGGTTGGCGGCCCCGAAAGGGGCCGCAGACCTAGGCCTAGAGACGTCCCCAGAGGTCGTATTCCCCGGCCTCGTCCACCTCGACGGTCACGATATCGCCGGGTTTCAGCCCCTCGAACCCTTCATCGATGAACAGGTTGCCGTCGATTTCGGGGGCGTCCGATTTGGTGCGGCAGGTAGCGGCCTCGCCATCCACCACATCCACGATCACCTGTAGCTTCTGGCCCACCTTGGCGGCCAGCTTGGCCGCGGAGATCGCCTGCGCCTTTTCCATGAACCTTTCCCAGCGCTCCTGCTTGAGTTCAGGGGCGACATGGTCGGGCAGGTCGTTGGAGCGCGCGCCATCCACGTTTTCGTATTGAAAGCAACCGACACGATCCAGTTGTGCCTCGTCCATCCAGTCCAGCAGGGTCTGGAATTCCGCCTCGGTCTCACCCGGATAACCGACGATGAAGGTCGAGCGCAGGGTGATATCCGGGCAGATCGCGCGCCAGGCGGCGATCTCGTCCAGCGTCTTGGCGCCGGCTGCGGGCCGGGCCATGCGTTTCAGCACATCCGGATGGGCGTGCTGGAACGGAATGTCGAGATAGGGCAGCAGACCGCCCCCTTCGGCCATTAGCGGGATCAAATCGCGCACAAAAGGGTAAGGATAGACATAATGCAGCCGCACCCAGGCATCGAGCTGACCCAACTCGCGCGCCAGATCGGTGATATGGCTGCGCACCTCGCGGTCTTTCCACGGGTTCACGTCATATTTGCGATCCAGACCATAGGCCGAGGTGTCCTGACTGATGATCAGCAATTCTCTGACGCCGCTGTCGACCAGCTTCTCGGCCTCGCGCAGCACCGCATGGGCCGGGCGGCTGGCCAGGCGCCCGCGCATATCGGGGATGATGCAGAATTTGCACTTGTGGTTGCAGCCCTCGGAAATCTTCAGATAGCTGTAATGACGTGGTGTCAGCTTCACACCGGAGGCGGGCAGCAGATCCACAAACGGGTCCGGGTCGGGTGGCACCGCCCCATGCACCGCGTCCAGCACCTGCTCATATTGATGCGGGCCGGTCACCGCCAGAATGCGGGGGTGATGCTCGCGGATATAATCCGGCTCCGCCCCCAGACAGCCGGTCACGATCACTTTGCCGTTTTCGCTCAGCGCCTCACCAATCGCATCCAGCGACTCCGCTTTGGCGCTGTCAAGGAAACCGCAGGTGTTCACGATCACAGCATCGGCCCCGGAATAATCGGGTGAGATGCCATACCCCTCGGCGCGCAGCCGGGTCAGGATGCGTTCGCTGTCCACCAAGGCCTTGGGGCATCCAAGCGAGACCATGCCAATGGTCGGCTGGCCCGCGCGGGGTGTGTCGGCGATCCGGGCTGCGGGCGCAAGGTCGGGGCGGAGATCGGTTGGGTTTGTGCTCATGCCCGCGCGTATAGAGGCGTTGCCGCGCACGTGCAAACGTTGCGCCACGCCGCGGCCCTTGCCATAGTTCGAAAAACCCATCCAAAAGGGAAGAGCAGAGCATGCGTTGGTTGTTTCGTATCGTTTTCATTGTTGTCGCGGTTCTGGGTCTTGTGGTTGGCGCGTTGCTGCTGTTGCCGGGCGAGAAGCTGGCGCAGATCGCCGCCGATCAGATCCGCACCGAAACCGGGCGCGAGGTGACCTTCGATGGTAAGGTGAAAGTCTCGTTCTGGCCGGTTCTGGGGCTGGAAAGCGGGCCGGTCACCATCGCCAACGCGCCCTGGGCCACATCCGGACCCATGCTGAGCGCCGACCGGCTGTCGGTAGGGGTCTCTGCACCCGATCTGCTCACGGGTACGATCCGGGTCAAGCAATTGTTGGCGGATCGTCCGATCCTGAGGCTGGATGTGCAGGGGGACAAGGCGAATTGGGATCTGTCGAAACCCCAAGTGGCCAGTTCCACTGCACCAGAGAGCGCGACCGGATCAGGCTCGGGAACAAGCGAACAAACAGCCACGGATTTCTCGCTGGAAAAGCTTGTTCTGAGCGATGCGCAGTTGATCTATACCCGTGACGGGAAGGTCAACATCAAGCAGGCGGGTGTCGAACTGACGGCGCGCTGGCCGATGGCCGATGGTCCCCTCGATCTGGAGCTTGCGTTATCCCTGGGCGGCGATCCTCTGGCGGTCACGGCTGAGATTGCAAAGCCGCAGCTGTTGAACGCAGGCCGCGCCTCGCCCGTCACACTCGACATAACCACCACCCCCGGCTCGGTCGGTTTCGATGGCCGGTTCTCGCGCGATGGGGATGCGGAAGGCAAGGTGACGCTGAACAGCTCTGACACCGCGCGCCTGCTTGCGGCATTTGGGCAGGGGGGCGTCGATATTCCGCAGGGCCTGGGCCAGGTAGCAAGCTTTGAGGGCACGGCAACCTATACCCATGACGGCCGCCTCTCCTTGCGCAAAATGGTGCTGAAGCTCGATGGAAATCAGATGAAAGGCGGCGCAGATGTGCAGTTGGCGGCCAAACCCAATTTCACGGCCAATCTCCGGGCGAGCAATCTGGACTTCTCCAAGACCGATCCGACCGGAACGGTATCCTCTGGGGGTGGCGGCGCTGGCTCCCACGGTCAGGCCACCGGTTGGTCGAAAACCCCGATTGACGCCTCATCGCTCGGGCTTGTCGATGGAACGATAAATCTGACAGCACAAGCCATTAAACTGTCGGAATTCGATTTGGGCAAGACCCAGGTGGCGCTTAAGATCGAGCGTTCTCGCGCAGTGCTCAGGCTGAAAGAGGTCTCAGTGTTTTCCGGCCTGTTGAGCGGACGTCTGGTGGCCAATAACCGCGATGGCCTGTCGGTAGGTGGAGACCTGACGGCGCAGGATATCGACCTGAACCAGGCGCTGAGTGCACTTGCCGATGTCACCCGGTTTTCGGGGCAGACCTCTGGCAAGCTGAAGTTTCTGGGCGTCGGGCAGACCGAAGATCAGATCATGCGCTCGTTGTCGGGGTCGGGCAGCATCCGCATGGGCAAAGGGGTAATCTCGGGCTTCGATCTGCATCGCCTGATGGACGGCCATACCCGCACGGACGGCACCACCGTGTTCAACAGCCTGACGGCCAGTTTCACCATGGAAGATGGCGATCTGGACAATCAGGACCTTCTGTTGAAACTCGACAATTATCGCGCTGACGGCAAGGGGCGGGTTGGCATCGGTGCCCGCGATATAGATTACCTTTTTACGCCTGTGCTGCTGCGTGCCAATTCCGGCAAAGGGCGCGAGGTGCCCATCCGAATTACTGGTCCCTGGTCGGACCCCTCGATCAGGCCCGATCTGAAGAAGGTGATCGAGGCTGCGGCTGAAGCGGAACTGGACAAGGTCGGTAACACCGCCAAGAAGGCGCTGCATGGCAAATTAGGCGAAGAACTGGACGCCCCTATCGAGAGCACCGAAGATGCCGAAAAAGCGTTGAAGAACAAACTGGAAGAGGAAGCGAAGAAGGGCCTGTTGAAGCTGTTCGGTGGGGATTGACCCCTTTTCCTGATTTCCGGCGGCGGTAATGTTGCGATACTCTGCCCCCACCGCGCGGTATGTGCGGTGGGGGCAGAGCCCCGAGGCAAGTGTCGGGTCTTCAGATGGTCTGGTCGTAGTCACCCACCAATGGCTCGGTGCGGATCACCGCATCGATATCGGCAAAGATCGCCCGCAACTCGGCGTCGCTTTCAGGGCTTTCACAGACAACCACCAGATTGGGCGTATTGGAACTGGCGCGCACGAGGCCCCAGGCGCCATTGTCCAGGATCACCCGCGCGCCGTTGACCGTCACGACCTGCGCGATCTTGCGACCGGCGATGGTACCACCTTCGGCGGCGCGTGCCTCCAGCTTGCTGACAAGACGCTGCAGCACATCGTATTTCTCGGTATCCGCGCAATAGGGTGACATGGTGGGGGTGGAGTAGGTTTTTGGTAGCGCTTTGCGCAGATCCGACATGGATTTGTCCGGGTTGCGGTCCATCAGCTTGCAGATCTCCACCGCCACGCGCATCCCGCAATCATAACCGCGTCCGATGGGTTCGGCGAGGAAGTAGTGGCCCGATTTCTCGAACCCGGCCAGCGCGCCGATCTCTTTCACGCGGCGTTTCATGTGGCTGTGACCCGTCTTCCAATAGTCAGCCTTGACCCCATGGGCCTGCAATTCAGGATCCGAGGCAAAGAGCCCGGTGGATTTGACATCCGCCACGAAAGTTGCGCCGGGGTGCAGTTTCGCCAGGTCGCGGGCCATGATCACACCCACCTTGTCGGCGAAAATCTCTTCGCCCTCGTCATCCACCACGCCGCAGCGGTCGCCATCCCCATCAAAGCCAAGCGCCAGATCAGCGCCGCTGGCTTTCACGGAATCGGCCATGTCATGCAGCATCTCCATGGCTTCGGGGTTGGGATTGTAGTGGGGGAAAGTGTAGTCGAGCGTGTTGTGGCTGGGCACAACCTCGACCCCCATGCGCTCGAATATCTCCGGCGCAAAGGCCGAGGCGGTGCCGTTTCCGGTGGCGCAGACCACTTTGAGCGGGCGCGAAATGCGGAAATCTCCGACCAGATCGTCGATATAGGCCTCGCGCATGCCGTCCACGAATTCATAAGACCCACCGGCGCGGGGCTCACCCTCGCCATTCAGAACGATGTCGCGCAGTTCCGCCATTTCGTCAGGCCCATGGGTGAGCGGGCGCTCAAACCCCATCTTGACGCCAGTCCAGCCGTTCGGATTATGGCTGGCGGTCACCATCGCCACTGCGGGCACATCCAGATGAAACTGAGCGAAATAGGCCATAGGGGACAAGGCCGGGCCGATATCCTTGACCTGAATGCCTGCCTGCATCAGCCCCAGAATCAGCGCATTTTTGATCGCCAGAGAATAGTCGCGATAATCATTGCCCACCGCGATCACCGGTGCAATTCCGCGCCGATGTATCTGGGTCCCGAGGCCCAGGCCAAGCGCCATCATGCCGGGCAGGTTGATCTCATCAGGGTATTTCCAGCGGGCGTCATATTCGCGGAATCCGGTGGGTTTGATCATTGCATCGCGCAGGAAATTCCAGGTGTTCGGCGACACCTCGGGCAAGGGTTTGGTCATGGCAATATCTCTTGATCTGTTTAGATATCGACGGGGTTGGCCTTGGCCAGCGCGTCGAGCTTCATCAGGGTGTCGATGAGCTTCGGCATGTGATCCAGATAGATCATGTTGGGCCCGTCACAGGGAGCGTTGTCGGGATCCTGATGCGTTTCCATGAAGATCCCGGCCACGCCAACAGCCACCGCCGAACGCGCCATTACCGGCGCGAACTCGCGTTGACCGCCGGATGCTCCGCCCAAACCGCCGGGCTGGGCGACCGTGTGGGTGGCGTCCATGATCACAGGATATCCGGTGCGGGCCATTTCGGGCAGCGACTGCATGTCTACCACCAAGCGGTTATAGCCAAAGCTGACACCGCGCTCGGTCAGTAGAATACTGTGGTTGTTGGTGCTTTCGATCTTGGCCGCAACATTCTGCATGTCCCACGGGGCGAGGAACTGCCCTTTTTTTACATTGACCGCTGCTCCGGTTGCGCCTGCGGCCTTTAAAAGTGCTGTCTGGCGGCTCAGGAAGGCCGGAATTTGCAGGATATCGCAGGTCTCGGCCACCGGCGCACATTGTTCCTTTTCGTGCACATCGGTCGTCACGGGCACGCCGATCGTATCCTTGACCGACTGCAGAACCGCCAACCCTTTTTCGAGGCCCAAAGCCGGGGCTGCATTGACGGAAGTCCTGTTCGCTTTGTCGAACGATCCTTTGAAGACGTATTGCGCGCCGTGGGCGGCGCAGATTTCTTGCATCGTGCCCGCGATCATCTGCGCATGATCAGCGCTTTCCAGTTGGCAGGGGCCCGCGATGATGGTCAGCGGGCGGTCATTGCCGATAGTCAGATCGGCCACTTGCACATGTTTCATGGTCTATGAAGATACCTGTTCTCGTAGGATCGACGCGGTAAGCGAGATCATCAGGTAGATACCAGCAAAGACCAGGAATGCCAAAATCGTATTTTCGAATTTGCGCGGATAGCTGGATTCCTGGCTGGGCACCGGGTTAACCGACACGGTAAGATAGCGCACCTGCCGGTTCGCCTCCATTCGCGTGGTCTCCATCTGTTGCAGGGCCGATTGCAGCATCATATCGCGCGAAACGAGGTCCGCCTGCGCCATCTGTATCCGCACGCTCAGCTGCGCCAGTGAGTTCTCGCCATTCGAGGCATCGACCATTTCGGCATTCAGCGCGTCCAGCAGGGTCTGCAAACGGTTGATATCAGCCTGCGTGCCCTCGACCTTGGCGCGGTTGGGGCGGGTATTGTCAAGCAGAGCGGCCAGTTGCAATTCCTTTTCCTGCAACTCCAGTTCTACGGTGTTAATTCGGGCGCGCAGCCCGGCGATCACGCCCTGCGGATCCAGAACGGCACCTTGCATCTGCAGCTCGACCAGTGCTTCTTGCGCGTTTCGCCTTTCCTGCTGTGCGCTCTCAAAACTCTTGCGCGCTTCGCGCATCTGGTCCTCGCGCTTTTCGCCGGATAGCCCGTTCACGCGATCCTCCGCATATCCCAACAGACTTTCCGAGAATTCGGTTGCGGTCTCAGGATCTGTCGCCGAAACCTCCATCCGGATCACGCCCTCCGCTGAATCGTATCCAATAGTCACGATGCGAGAATAAGTCTTATAGGCGTCTTCATTGGTGGCGTCTGGGGCAAGGCGCTGGATTGGATCGACCCAGGGCTGCGAGAAATGCGACTTGAACCCGCGGTCCCGGTCCAGAAGCAGCATGGCCTCTTTCGATTCCAGAAAATCCTGAACCAGAACGGAATCTTGGGTCGTCGCGAATTGGGTGCCGGCAAACAGGCCACCAACGCTGGCTCCGCCGCCATCTGCCTGCAAGATCGCAAATTCCGACTTGGTCGAATACATCGGCGTTGCGATATTGTAGAAATACCAACCCACGATCGCGGTCGGCAGCAGCACGAAAAACGCCAGTCGCGCCATCAGCATCGTTAGTTTGCGTCGGCGTCGGCGCGCGATGTCGCGCTGTATCTGGGTGATTTCCATTTCCCGGCGCTGAGCGGGGCTCATATCCGGGGCTGGCAGGTTCTGCTGGCCAGGTTTCACGGTTTGCGGCAATTGCACTTTCTGCCGTGCCTTGGCCGAGGGGCGCTCCTTGTCTGACGCCTCCTCGTCGCGTGGTACCACCAGTTCCAACAGATTCGGCCGCTTGAACGGCTCGATCCCGTGTTCCCGCAACAGCCGGACCGCATCATAATCCGAGGTGGCAGGCAGGTTGTGTTTCTGCGCCATTCTCCGTGCCATCCGCAACTGGCGACCGGTCAGACCTTCGCGCTTGATGGCCGCGATGTCGGTCTGGGCGATGTTTCCCGTCCCGCCATCCTGTTCCGGCGGCGGTGAGTCAGCATTGCTGTCAGCGGCCTCGGGTGTCTCGGGCCTTGCGCTGCCTGCATCGGTGCGCCGGATGCGGAATTTTCTAGCCTTGGGTTTCGTAGTCATAGAGCTGTTTCGCTTCTTCCAAGGTGTCGAACATGTAGAGCTGACCGTCCAGCAGAACCGCCGCCTGCCGGGCGAACTTTTCCAGCACTTTCGGGCTGTGCGAGACGATCACGATCGTGGTGGTGCGCAGGCGTTCCTCCAGTATGGACCCCGCTTTGCGATTGAACTCCACATCGGTGGAGCCGGGCATCCCTTCGTCGATCAGATACATGTCGAAATCCAACGCCAACATCAGCGCAAAGGAAAACCGGGCCCGCATCCCCGACGAATAGGTGCCCAGCGGTTGGTCGAAATACTCATCCAGATCGCAAAGCCAGCGGCAATAGGCCTCGACATAATCCGGGTCCATACCATAGAGGCGCGCGATGTAGCGGCAGTTTTCCATCGCCGAGATACGCGAGACCACCCCGCCCATGAACCCCAGCGGAAAGGAGATGTTGCATTCGCGGTGGATCGTGCCCTCATCAGGTTTTTCCAGTCCGGCGATCATGTTGATCAGCGTGGTCTTGCCGGTGCCGTTCGGGGCCAGCACGCCCAGCGATTTGCCGACCTCGACGCGGAACGACACCCGATCCAGGATCACCTTGCGCTGTGATCCGGTCCAGAAGGACTTGCTGACAGTGTCGAATTCAAGCATCGGTGGTCTGCTTTGGCCTGCGTCATTCGTTCTGGGGCGCGGTTGCGACCCCTGCTGCATTCCCGTTTTTGGGTTTGTTTCAGCCTAAGCGCTGATATGGGCCACATTATGTCGAAACATGAAACAAATAATCAACGCGAAACCGCCCGCCATAGCAGATGTGAACAGCAGCAGAGGGGTTCGGCAAGCTGGTATGTCGCTTGACTTTGGTTTTTGGCATCCCGCCATTCACCCGCGCCGCAAAGGCAGGTCATGTCGCTTTTCATCAAGCACAGCCTGGAAGAGCGATGTCAGCTCTGACTTTTGTAACAGCGGTACTCTATCTATCTTGGCCGAATTGTCTTCATCGGTGTCATTTGGAGTTGAGGTTTGAACTGGTTCCGCCACTTTAAAGCGGTTGAGAAATGATTTGATTTGCATCTTTAGATTCCTTCAACACTAGGCTTTCAAAGTTGTCGCTGTGGATCTGGTCCGAACCTAGATGGAGGGGGCTCAAGGACCTGTAATCCGTGAGTGGCGATCCACAGCGACAATACGCATTTAGGAAAAGCCTTTGTTGTCGTAAGGGGGAAGAATCTCCCGGTTTGCGTCACATTTTGACCGGGTAGTCAAAAAACTGATACATGCCTTACGTTTACGTCAACAGACCGAGAAGCCAGGTCGATGAATGAGACGTAGCGTAAGGTGAAACCAAGGAACGCTCAGACAAATCTGAGAACAAAGAACATTCCGTAGGGGATCACTGCTTTCTATCGGAGCCTCAATAGAGGCGTCGTCACGGAATCGGCTCATCGATCTAGGGCTGTTCGAATTCGCCACAGCTAGAACGGCAGTTTCATGAGAGTGGGAGACAGGCGAAACCCGGACGAAACGTGTTTCAAATGGTTTGACATCCTGTCGTTTCCTAATGACCCGCCGTTGGTGATGGCGCGAGGGTAGATCAACTTGGCCGAAGATTAGGTGTCGAAATTGTGGTACTTGTCCTTCATGAAGATAGCCAAGAAACAAAATCCGGTTATGGTCTATCGGGAGGTGAAAACACGCTACTTTGCCATAGCGTTCGCTCCGGTATTCATCTTCTTGATTAACACCCTGATTACCAACCATATGTTCGCCACAGATATAGATGTCCCTATAGACATTCTGCAAACTGAGCGCCCCTGGCTGGAGGCAGTGGGTCGGCACAGATTTCTTGCGGCGACTTGGTTCTTCGCCGCGTTGGCAATCTTTGCTGTCGCAATGCTGATACGAAACCTTGCTCGACCGACTGCGCCAAAAACAAGGGCGTTGGCCATAGCAACATTGACTATCATACTATTGCTTGCCGTTGTCCCGACAATTCAGCAAAGCATCAACCCCGATGGATCGCGGGTCTATCATCGCCTGGGCGCTGCTTTCTTTGAGACTGCGCTGTCGCGGGGAGGTCTGCCAGGGTGTATTGGACCAGACGACCTCTGGCTTTTGGGTCGATGTGGCGAAATACCCGCTATATCCTTGTTCAATCGTATACTGGACATCGTAAATGTTCTTGCGGGTCTCTCTGTCGGTGCACTTGTCGTGGGAATGGTTCTTTGTCTGGAAACGCGCGAGGGTGACAATATCGAGGATCAAGCCGCACTTTTGGCGCGAAACCTCAAGCAGATGCGGCAGCAACTATATGTCTCCAGCATCGTGCTCACGTTCGGCATGTTGTTTGCGACGAGTTGGATGTACTGGCCGCTACCTTTGGTAAAAGAGGCTGAACAAGCTGCATACAGCGCGCTCGTCCTCGCATCGGCACTCTTTAGTGGTACGTATTTTAGCCTTTTGATGCTTAGCTTTTACCTGCCCGTAGCCTTGATTTTGGATGGCCGCACTCGAAAGCTTGCCGAGAAGGTGAGACGGGGTGCACGTCCTGGTGAGCCCCTGAATGCCATGCAGTGGAGGAAATCGAGAGGACTGCAGGAGGGCGCGTTAGACTACTTGCGCGCTGGCTTCGCAGTAACCGCGCCGATTCTGGCAGCTTTCGCGGGTGGCATTTCACCGATTGCCCTTTAGGTTCTGAGGCGGATGTCGCTTCTCTGCATTCTGGGAATTCAACGCCAAGCAAGGTTTTGAGGGGTTGGCTGTGTGGGCAGGACGAGGCGCAGGCAATGGCCACTGACGTGGCCCAGGGCAACATCCGTCAGTTCATGGACATTCTTTCTGACTAAGCGAAAAGCTTATGCAGTTGCGCGCAGATATCGCGAACTTCTCCGCTACCGAGCGTGATCAAGAGCTTCGAAGGCGAAGGGAAAAAAAGAAGAACGGCGACGAAACAGATTGCGCCGTCCCTCTGGACTGTAGCGGAAGGGGCGCTTATGCGCGCCCCTCGGTGCTTGCTTCGGGAGCATCTTCGCGCGGAATGCGTAGAACGATGCGGCCATTGATCGAGCAGGTTGGCCCGCGACGATCAAGTCGGCAATAGCTGAACATCTTTGCTCGAGGCGTTCCAAGGATATCGGGTCTAGAGCGATGGTCACTAGGCCGTCAGTATTGTCGGCATTTACAATCCTGATGGGTCCCAAATCTCTGGTGACTGGCTCAGACGGGATGCTCAGCTCTTGTGCGCTTGACGGAAGAGTATTGTTCAGGAAGGCTTCTCAAACGCAGTCAGTCGGTGGATGCCGTCTACCATCACATATGCGGTCTGTGCGTCAGCGGGTGCCTTTCGAACGGTGATAGGGTCCACCGTAACGCCATTGCGATAGAGGTTCCTGAGAGTGCGGACGTGGGTCTCGTCGATCCCGGTGGAACGAGTGTTCAAGTTGTCGTCAAAGCAGATTTCTCTTGGGAGAAGGCGTGTTGGTTCGAGCATGATAGTTACCTTTCTGCATGCGCGTTGGATTTCAGGGTTTGTGGGTGTGCAGCCGTGGGGACGCAGTCGGCTTGAGTTGCTACAAAATGCGAAAAGCACCGATAGCACCCCCGGTCAGGCATGCGCACTCACAAGCCCGATGCGGCAACCACAGGGCAACCGAGACCGGTCTCCCGGTGAGTCGCGTCAAATCAGCCGGAACGCGCACCCGAAGACAAAAAATTCCGCTATTCTTGTCTTTGGTCGGTGAGGGCATTGTCAGGGTCACTGTGTAGGACTCCTGTGTAGGAGTCGGGCGACGTAAGCCTTTGGTTTGGCGTAAGTTTCTGATGTATATGGAGAAATCATGGTGCTGCTGGAGAGAATTGAACTCTCGACCTCTCCCTTACCAAGGGTAGACGCAAACCTGGATTATCCTTTCTGTTTCATTAGCTTAGCAGGTTTCGGTCGCACACGCTGTACGGAACCTGTACGAATGCGGTCGCGCATTTCGCGGTCTTCGCCTTCCACCTGGGCATAGATTTTGTCCGGCAAGGCGGGGTTCGACCAGCGTCCCGCCTTGGCGGCGGTCACCGGGTCTACGCCCTGGCGCACGCGCAATTCGGTGTAAAATCCATGCCGTCCGGCCTGGTGCGGGGACAGGTATTCAACACCAGCGCGCTTGCAGGCGCGGCGCAGCTCAGCGGTGAAGCCCGACCGATCGGCATAGCCAAACACCCGCATTGGCAGCTTGTAGCCCAGCTTGCGGTTATGCGGCCGGCGCGGCTTTAGATTGGCCAGCACCACCACCATGGCCATGGATATGGAAATCCATTGTTCCGGGTGGCCCTTGGATGCGATGATGCGGACGCGCGCGTTTTGCAGGTCGCAATCCCTCGGTTCAATCGCCACCAGTTGGGAAATGCGTAGCCCGGTTTCGAACATGAACTCGAGGCCCGCCGCGACATAAGGGTTTGTGCCCGGCTGTACGGCGCGAATCCAGTCCCAACTGCCCGCTTTGCGCGGTTCCCGGCTTTGCTTGCCGCGTTTGCGGTCCTGGTCGATGCGCTGCTGCGCAGTATAGGACTTTATGCGGATCGGCGCGCATTTGCCCTTGTCATGGGCGTTGTTGATCACCGCTGAAACGGGGGTGATGACCTGTCGATGCCAGGTGTCTGTTGCGCAATCAGGGTATATTGTGCGGGCCAAATCTCTGACGTGGCCGGGCTTGATGGCGCTTACGAATTCCGAACCGATCAACTTAGTGATTGGGATCAGATAACCGGCTTCTGCGGGTTTAGCATCATAAAGGGTAACGGCTTCTGCAAAGGTCAGGGACGCTTCGTCGCCAAGCAGATGACGCCGGATTTGCCGGTTCTCTTCCGCTTTGATCCAGTCTTCTGCGCCCGCTTCTGTAGATGCCTCAGTGCTGCATCGGTAGTAGCTGGTGATTGGTCGCCCGTTATAGTCGATCCGGCCTTTGACCCACCAGATTTTCCCGCGTTTGTAGGCTTCGAGCGGCATAAGCATTTCTCCAAAATCGTGTTGATCTGGTCGGGGGTGATGATCATCGCCCGGCCCAATATATGGCAAGCCTGAAATTCGCGGGCTCTTTCGCGCAGATTCCGTTCGCTGATGTCAATGCCGCGCTCGGCCAGCAGCGCGCACCACTGTTCCGGCGTCTTGCCGTTGTCGAGAATGAACGATCCGGTGGGCGGCATCATGGACATGGCTTTAGGCTCCGTCCTTTTCCATTTCCCTGAAAGGCTTGGCGCTGGATTGCAGGGCTCTGACGGCTTGCGCGTAGTTGTGCGTGTCGTTCAAAACCTGCATCGCATTGCTGGCGCGGGCATGAGTCTCAGTTTGGCTGATACTCCCCCACCGATGGTCGCACAGGCTTTGATACGGCCCCGTGATCGTGTTCCTTGAGCTCAACTCGTCTGAAATCGGCGTCGAAACATAGCTGCGATTAACCATAGAGCGGTCCCCCTAAACCATCTGTCTCGACCCTTCGCGAAGCTTGTAGCGGTACAATGGGTAAGTCCTGAGTTCGCATCACCCCCCCCAAAAAAATTGCTCGCAAAAAAATCTGTCTACCCATTCAGGTCCCTTGCTTGTGACCCATCGACATTTGATGCCCCCCACCCGTCTTCCGTCATTGAAGCCATCAGCAAACATTACCGATGCTTCGACCCTTGCTCAGAACTACATCGTCAAAGAAGCGCATGTAGCGGTCAGCTTCGTCCGGATTGGGGAAACGTGCCGGGAAAGCGATGCAGCTATTCCTTCTCAGCAACTGCACCAACATCTCAACGTCCAAGACGCTATGAGTGGCGATAAACGTTTTCCATTCACGAAGCGTAGAAGTGTCACGTTCATCGAACCAATGAAATCCTCCAACCCCCTTTGCGAAGGGTAGTTCTACTTTGTTCTTTCCTTTGTTCTTATAGGGCGCGACAGCTTTGTCGCCTTTCGACGACATTTTTGTCGCGCAGCGCAATCGTTTGCTGTCATGTTCAACGTCGTGTTCAGCGTCGAAAGGCATAACGATCTTGAACACGCGTCGAATGCCGCGCCTGCGAATACGTTGGATCCATCCGAGTGTCTCAAGCTCACGAAGATAGCGTTGAATGCTGCGTTCGTGGACATCAAACCTGCCCGCAAGTGTCCTGTTGCTGGCCCAGAAACAGCCGTTCTTGCTGGAAACAAATTCATCACAGACAAAGGCCGCGAAGTGCTTTGTGCGTCGAGCCAATTGGTTCGAAGCGCGGACGCCTCTTTTCCAGGCGAACCGTTGCTTAGAGTAAGGGGCACGCTGAGTCACTACTCTACTCCCCCAAAGCCTTTACGCCGCGATGCCATCCATGCATCGAGATCCGATCTCTTGTAAGGGTTCGACCGCAGACCGATCCTAATAGACTTGGGGCCGGCAATCTCGCCGACTTCCTTACGCTGTTTGGCAAGGTAGCTTTCGCTCATCCCTATGTACTGCGACGCCTCTCGGGCGGTGAGATAGTTTGCCTGCATTTGTTGCTCCTCTGAACATGTCCTGGAACAACAAAGTCACTACTGAAGCTGCCGTCATGGGTCGTCAGCAGGAAAATACACGGTCAACGACCCACATACCTTTTCCAACTTCGATAGGATGAAGTCGGCAGTTCTTCAATCTCGAAGAGTTCAAATATATCGCTAAGAAATCGGTAGAACGGCCCACTTTCGTTCATGGCTTTCGGAACGTCTATGGTACCGGGATGACGCTCGCAGAGCCCAACGCAAGCTTCAACCAGCCGCCAGGCTTCTATCGCCTTCTTTCCAACTGGTTCGCCTTCCTTTGCCTTTTCCTCAGCATCTTCAATCAGATCCAAGAAAAGATGAACTTTTTTGAAGAATTTGTCCTGCGCCATGTAGGCCTGCCAATATGGCGTTTGTTCCAAGCGTTCCTGTGACCTACCGTCGCTGTCATCCACGGTTCCATCGCCTGCAAGCAGCCCACTTCTGTTCAATGCACCGATGCGAAACGCATCACCCACGGGTACAGGAAGGCGATCGATTATGTCATCCGCCTCGCGTAGTCGCGATCGCAGCTTGGCGAGATCATCCAAGACGTTCTTTGCGGACCAGAATTCGTCAAGCTCATGCGCTTGATCAAAAACCAGATAGTGTGCAAGCCAATTGTAGGATTCGCCATCAAATCGATCAAACTTTTCGAAATGCCTCCTAAGCAAGTCACGAAGCTCCAGATTAAATTCACTTGGGCCTTCCTCAAACTCGCCTGGGTCTGAAATATCCAGGTCCTGCAGATCTGGCTCGACATACCACATCCAATCTCGTCTGGTCATACTGCACCACTTCGTTTGCCCGCTGTTATTCCATCCAATTCACGACACACGTTTTCCATGTGGGCCTGAGGGTATCCAACGAAAGTTTGATATAGTACAGTCCGGTGATCGAGAGCTGTGTATGGTTCAGTAGGCGACCTTCGACCTCCTTCAGTATTCGAGCCTCCGTAGCGGCGGTCGCGAAAGTGCGGCGATGGGCGTGACATGAGCATCGCATACGCTCGGGCTCCTTAGATTCTCCTCCTAGGGACTAGGGAGATAGAAAAATCATCGTCGGTGGAGACCGTGCGCCAGTGTGGGCTACTGCGCACCAACGGAGATGCCACTGAGAATGTCAATACCCAAGACCAGCAGCGATTCGGCAGGGAGGGTCGCATCTCACGATGGGATCACGAGCATCTGGTCGACGAGATGCGTGACCGCTTGAGCCGCGACCCGACCTTCATGGGCCTCCGCTGCTCGACTGTCGAGCACCCGTTCGGCACGATCAAGGCCTGGATGGGGGCAACACACGTTCGGATGCGGCGGCTGAAGAACGTCCCGACCGAAATGGCCTTCCATGTCCTCGCCTATAACATCAAACGGATGATCGCCCTGATCGGGGTGCGTGGGCTTCTGACCGCCATTCCGGCCTAAACTGGGGCGAACCGTTCAGATTGCACGGCGGGAAACGCCGCAAGGGCTCAGTTTCCACCCCGCTCCAACGCAATGAACCCAAAAATAGTCCAGAAACCGAAATCCCCAAAAGAAACCAGCAGAAAACCTTTAAAGCCGAGAAACCAAAGAGGTTTGGGCCGCGCGGCACAGAATGAACGTCTTGCATGCCGCGGTGCCCCGGAGGTTGCAACGAGCTCGTAGCGCTTGACGCGGCATTGCGCGCGTGTGCCGGTTAGATCGGGAACGCTCCACATAATGGGGCTGACCAGCCGTTCGACGTCACCGCCGAGAGTTTGGGGCGTATCTCACTCCATGTGCTCTGCGCCTAAAAACTGGATCGTTCGAAGCTGGAGTTTTTCGCTGAGTTTTCCTGGCTGGGAGAGGAGCGGAATCGCATAAAAGCATCGAAGTTCACGGAATCGCAAAAGGCGTTCATCCTGAAGCAGGGCGAGCAAGGTAAGACACTTTTCCAAAAGTAATGCCCTAGAGCTCATGGTCGGCATGTTTCCCGCCATGTAGAGGGCTTTGTTGCGTAAACAACGTTGTCGACTCAGAGCAAAATAGTAACCTGACCGGTCGTGTTGCACGGACCATGCACCCGGTCTTCAAAGTGCAAGGAACTTGATCTGAACCGCGCGATTAGACAACACCTTCAGATCCACGTGGTTTCATAACGGGCAAGCTGGTGGCAATGATGGCAATCTACCCTTCGAAGAGGACGAAGGGTGCCCAGTTGAGCGGTGTGTTGAGGGACGGGTCTGTCTGTTGCAGGTACCACAGCTTGGTTTTGCGTAGTGCGGCGGCGGGGTTGCTCGTGGTCTGCTCGAGCCAGTTCTGGTAGAAGCGC
>NZ_JBGRUO010000019.1:0-111488 GCF_041537905.1 Ruegeria jejuensis
TAAGCCCTCTTCGATATAGTCCTGAAACCGCGCCCGAAGCGCAGATGGCAGTGCTGCTGACATAAAACATCCTCCTAATAAGGAGGAATCACAAATCAATTGCGCTTGGAAGCCCCCGATTCACGTTTCAGGCGCGCCGCTTTAACCGGGCCCCTGATGGTAACGCTCTTGCGTTCTGCACCGGACGCCCGCACAACATCCGCTGACGCCGACTGAATGAATGGGAGACCCAGATGAATGTGTTGATCCTCTATGCCAGCGTCGAAGGGCAGACGCGCAAGATTGCCCGTTATGTCGAGCAGGCGGTTGCCTCATTGGGTCATGACGTCGCCATTTTCGATACAGGTGAGGTGACGGACATCCCGCTCGACAAGGCGGATGCAGTGATATTGGCCGCGCCGGTGCATCAACGGCGCCATCCGCAGAGTTTCGAAACCCTGCTGAGCGCGCGGCAGGCAGAACTGGGCGCGGTCAAGACATTGCTGCTGTCGGTCAGCCTGAACGCGGCCTTTCCCGAAGGTGTCGAGGAGGCTTGGGAATACGTGATCGAGATGAAGATGCGCACCGGTCTGGAACCCGATGCCGAGGCGCTGGTTGCGGGGGCGGTCCGCACCGGTCGTTACGATTACTTTGCGATGCAGGTCATCCGGCATGTCGTCTTGCGCGACCAGAACGTTGACCCCAAGTCCGGCGAGCATGTGTTCACGGATTGGGACGCTTTGTCAGCAGAGGTGACCGGGTTTCTGGCTGCGGCGCAATAGACTGGCGCGGCGGAACATGCTGAAAGGGCGCCCCGATCGGAGCGCCCTTTGCTTTATTCTTCGGCCTCTTCCTCGGCCTGTTCGGCGATCCAGGCGACGCTGACAACCTCTTCATCCTTGCCGGTATTGAACACCTTCACTCCGCCAGCAGAGCGTGAGCGGAAGGAAATGCCATCGACCGGGACCCGGATCGACTGGCCCTTGGAGGTGGCCAGCATGATCTGATCGTCCAGTTCCACCGGGAAGGAGGCCACCAACTCGCCACCGCGCATCGCCTTGTCCATCGCGGCCACGCCCATGCCGCCCCGTCCGCGGACGGGATAGTCGTGGCTGGAACTCAGCTTGCCGGAGCCGCCGGAAGTGATGGTGAGGATCAGCATTTCCGAGGCCGACATCTCGGCATATTTTTCTGGGCCGAAGGTGTCACTTTCAGCGACCTCCTCATCCTCGCCGTTGTCCTCATCGGTCAGGCCCGCAACGGCGCGGCGCATCTTCAGATAAGCGACACGATCCTCGGGGCTGGCCTCGAAATGGCGGATCACCGACATCGATACGACCCGGTCGCCATTGCTGAGCTTGATGCCCCGTACACCGGTCGACTCTCGCGAGTTGAAGACCCGCACATCGGTGGTGCGGAATCGGATGGCGCGACCGGAATTGGTAACCAGCATCACATCATCCTCATCCGAGCAGATGCGCGCATTCACCAGTTCGACGCTTTCGGGCAGTTTCATCGCGATCTTGCCATTGCGGCGGACATTGGTGAAATCGGACAACCGGTTGCGCCGCACGTCACCTGCGCTGGTCGCAAAGACGATCTGCAGGTTTTCCCATTCCTCATCCGGCACATCCACCGGCATGATCGCGGCGATGGACACGCCTACGGGGATCGGCAGGATGTTGACGATGGCCTTGCCCTTGCCGGTGCGCCCCGATTGCGGCAGGCGCCAGGTCTTGAGCTTGTAGACCATGCCATCCGTGGTGAAGAACAAGAGCTGGGTATGGGTGTTGGCCACAAAGAGGGTGGTGACCACGTCCTCTTCTTTGGTCTGCATGCCCGACAGGCCCTTGCCGCCACGCTTTTGCGAGCGGAAATCGGCAAGCGGGGTGCGTTTGATATAGCCACCGCTTGTGACGGTGACGACCATATCCTCTCGCTCGATCAGGTCCTCGTCTTCCATGTCGCCGGACCAGTCCACGATCTCGGTGCGGCGTGGGACGGCGAAGTTCTCTTTCACCTCGCGCAGCTCATTGGCGATGATACCCATGATCCGCTCGCGCGAGCTCAGAATCTCAAGGTATTCCTTGATCTTACCGGCCAGTTCTTCAAGCTCGTCGGTGACCTCTTTGACACCGATCTGGGTCAGGCGTTGCAGACGCAACTCAAGGATGGCACGGGCCTGCGTTTCGCTGAGGTTATAGGTCCCGTCCTCGTTCATCTTGTGGGTCGGATCGTCGATCAGCTGGATATACCCGGCGATATCGGCGGCGGGCCAGCGGCGCGTCATCAATTTCTCGCGCGCTTCAGCCGCATCGGCGGAAGACCGGATCGTCGCGACGATCTCATCGACATTCGAAACCGCAACAGCCAGGCCGCACAGGATATGGCTGCGTTCACGCGCTTTGCGCAGGTCGAACGCGGTGCGCCGCGCCACGACATCCTCGCGGAAGTCGATGAAAGAGGTCAGGAACCGGCGCAGGGTCAGTTGCTCGGGCCGACCGCCATTCAGCGCCAGCATGTTGCAGCCAAAGGACGTCTGCATCGGCGAGAAGCGATAGAGCTGGTTCAACACCACCTCGGGCGTTGCATCACGCTTCAGCTCAACCACCACCCGCACACCGTTGCGGTCGGATTCGTCCTGAACATGGCTTACGCCTTCGATCTTTTTCTCGCGCACCTGCTCGGCGATCTTTTCGATCATCGAGGCCTTGTTCACCTGATAGGGGATCTCATCCACAACGATGGCGTAGCGATCCTTGCGCAGCTCTTCGACGCGGGTCTTGGCGCGGATGATGACACTGCCGCGCCCTTCCAGATAGGCCTTGCGCGCACCGGAGCGGCCCAGCATCACACCACCCGTTGGGAAATCGGGGCCGGGCACGTATTCGATCAACTGCTCTGATGTCAGGTCCGGGTCGTCTATCAGAGCCAAAGTTGCATCCACCACTTCGCCCAGGTTATGCGGCGGGATGTTGGTCGCCATGCCCACGGCGATACCGCCGGCACCATTGACCAGCATGTTCGGAAAGCGGGCGGGCAGGACGGTCGGTTCCTTGTCCTTGCCATCGTAGTTGTCCTGAAAATCAACCGTGTCTTTTTCGATATCGGCCAGGATCGCGGCGGCGGGTTTGTCCATCCGCACTTCGGTGTAACGCATCGCCGCCGGGTTATCGCCGTCCATCGAGCCGAAATTGCCCTGACCATCGAGCAGCGGCAGCGACATCGAGAAATCCTGCGCCATCCGCACCAGAGCGTCATAGATCGCGCTGTCGCCGTGGGGGTGGTATTTACCCATGACGTCGCCAACCGGACGTGCCGATTTGCGATAGGATTTATCGTGGGTATTTCCGGTCTCGTGCATCGCATAAAGGATGCGTCGGTGCACCGGTTTCAGCCCGTCGCGCAGGTCGGGGATGGCACGGCTGACGATCACGCTCATCGCGTAATCGAGATAAGATGTGCGCATCTCGGATTCGATGGAAACCGTCGGCCCGTCATAGACTGGGCGTTCAGGCGGGGTTTCATCCATGTTTTCAGGAGTTTCTGGCGTATCGCTCAAGTGGTCTGCCCGATCTTCATTCTGGGTCTATATCTTGTGGGTGTATCTTATCAGACTGCACATATGGGGTGCAAGCGGTGTGATTTGTGATCCAAAAACCGCAGTTCACGCTACGTTAACATATTGTTTTCCAGAAGGATTAACCTTTTTCGTGCTACCATGGGGGGACCACAGCACAAACTGGAGGTCATAGATGGAGAAAACTGAAACAGAGTTGATGCTTAAAGGGTACGGGCTGACCACGGCGGAATTTTTCTACCACATGCCGGATTACATCCATGTTTTGAATACATTTATCTGGCAGGACTACGATCTGGCGCCGGATCACCCAAAGCTTTTTGAATTCGTGGAATTCTGGCAGCGCGAGATCGAAGGCCCGCTGCATTCGGTGCGGTTCACGCATCGCAAGATGATTTCGCCGGGGGAATGGCGGAATGTGAAGGGGGAATTCTATCTCAACTGACGCGCAGCTTAGCCCACGCGCCAGGCATAGACGGCACATCCGGTGGAGCCGTTGGCGGTAAAGCTGTTGCCGTCAGGTGCCAGCCGACCACGCCATGTGACGGTGATGCCGGGGAAATAGTCGGTCCCTGAAAGCTGGTTTTCGTTCAGAAAGATCACGGTATTGGCTTTCTGGCCCAGTGAATCCGTCAGCTTGCCATTGTATTTGTTGCCACCGGCTTTTGTGTAACGAATCTGACCCGTCACCTTGACCACCAGGGCGCAGGTGGCCTTGTAGCTCCAGGTTCCCGCCATGCTCAACGTCGTGGTCTTGAGCGTCGGAGCGGGTTTGGGTGCCACGGCTACCTTGCAGATCGTGCCGCTATGACCCTGCAACTCTTCCAGCGCATGGGCCGTTCCCAGATCGTCCGCCCCCAGATTCGACCCGCTGTCGCGCAGATAGGCGCTGAACGCCCGTTTCGTGCGCGGCCCGGCAACGCCGTCGGCGCCCCCCGCGCTGCATCCCAGCGCGTTCAGGGCAACCTGCGTGTCGCGCATGACATTGCGCTGATCGGCGACAACCGGGGCGGCGGCCACTTCGACCGTTTCCGCCTGACGGGACGCAGGAGCGGTGTCGGTCTGCGCCAGCGACTGGCGCAGCTGCAGGGCAACGGTATAGCTGTAATCCTCCGCGCGATCCTCATAGCGCTCCAGAAAACTGTCCAGCGCGGTCACGGTGCCGACCGAACGGGCCAGCGCCAGATCGGCGCGCATGTCGTCAGAGGCTTCGGGCGCTGCGGAGGGCAGGGCGTCTGCTACCGGGGCCGCCGCCGCTGCGGGGGTGAAATAGAACTTGCCCAGCAACTCATCATAATAGGCGGGCACCTGGCGATGCTGCACGGTGCTGGCCAGATCACGCACCTCGAGCCGCAGGTCCGAGACCAGCGCGCGCAGTTCCAGACCCGGTTTCGACAGCCGTGGCAGCAGGGCGCGGGTGAAGACCGAATTCTGCGCCTCGTCCCCGTCATGCAGCCGGTCGAGCGCCATCTGACCCGCACCGGCCGAGAAGATCACAAAGGTGCCCTGCGGCGCGGTGATCCGACCCAGACCGCGTGTGCCGCCAATGCTGCGGCCCTGCACGGTTTCGAACGGATTGTCGCGGCAGGCGTCGATCACTGCGATGGCCGTGCGCGCGCCGGTCTGGCGCACCCGGTCCAGCAGGTCCGACAGGGCGATGGATTCCGATTTCACAAAGTCGCTCTCGCCGCTGGAGGGCGCCACGATATCGGTGGGTAGCAGGTAGTTCTCGCCATCGATTTCAACGCCATGGCCTGCATAGAACACAAAGGCGGTGTCTCCGGGCTGCAGTTTCGAGGTGAATTCCGAGATACGTCTGTTCATGCCGCGCCGGTCCTGATCGATGGCCTCGACGGTGTCAAAGCCCAGTCCGCGCAGCTTTTCACCCACGGCCCGCGCATCGGCACCGGCTTTCTCCAGCACGGGCACATCGGAATAGTCGTCATTGCCAATGACCAGAGCCAGTCGGTTCGCCGCCAACAGGCTGGAAGGCAGCAGGCTGAGCAACAGGATCAGAACGAAGCGCATGACAAATTCCTTGTGTATGGCAGACCCGGAATGCCGCGGACCTGCCATGCACTATACGAATCCCGCGCCAGCGCGATCAGTGAATTTTGTCACAATGTGGAATTTCTGCGGCTCAGGCGGAACAGCTTGCGCCGCCCAACACGCAGAATTTGGCGCAATGCGGGTGGTTGAGATGCACGTCGTGCTCGGCCTCCTCCAGCGTTTCACCCAGCTCAAATTCGGGCGAATAGGGCAGCAGCGTGCAGGCCAGAACCGTGGGCGACGGCGCGCCTTTGCGCTTGACCACCATGCGCGAGCTGGCGCACATCACATCTTTTGGGGATTTGTTCAGAATACCCCAGCAAGCGGTTGTAATTTCGGGCACTTCCGCCGTTTCATCCATCTCCGGAAAGAGCACGGTCTGGCCGGGATCACCCGCATCAATATCAAAGCCATTCCTGTCATAAAACGCGGCGTAGCCTGCGCGGCTTTCGGTATCGCTGTCGCCCCAGACGGTGCGCCCGGCCACCGCCATGCGGAACCCGTTATCGCGCAGCCAGCGCATCCCTTCGAGGGTTTTTTCGAAACTGCCCGCACTACGTTCCTCGTCATGCAATTCGGGACGGTAATGATCGACCGAGATGCGCAGGGTCAGCTTATCCTGATAGTCATCGCGCAACTCCAGCAGCCCGGCGCGCATGGATTTGCGCATCATCGGTCGCATGGCGTTGGTGAGAATCAGCACCTCATAGCCGCGTGACAGGCAGACCTTGGCCATCTCGATCATCTGCGGGTTCATGAAGGGTTCGCCACCGGTGAAGCCAATCTCGCGGATTGGCCAGCCGCGCGCCTCGATCTGGTCCAGATAAGACGTGACCTCATCCGCCGTGATATAGACCAGCGCATCATTGGTCGGGCTACTGAGAATATAGCAGTTCGCGCATTCGATATTGCATAGCGTTCCGGTGTTGAACCACAGCGTTTCGGGCTTGCTCAGCGCCACGCTGGCCCGGTCCGATCCGTCAGCGGTCACATGCCTGTTCTGAAACTTGCCCGCATTCGCGGTTGGCTGCTCAAGGTCTTTCATGATTGTCTTCCGGCGTGGTGAGTTGAAAGCTGTCTATCCCAAAGATGGGGGCGAGGGAACGAAACGCGCCATCAGGTGACAGGTTTGTGATTGTTAGAGAAATGTCGTTCTGGGCGAATATTGTTGGCGCTAACATTGGACTTTGCCAAAGCGACGGATTAAGGACAGGCCATGGTATCGCGCGTCATCCCGGTTGAGCCGTTCGACCTCGTCATTTTCGGCGGCACAGGCGATCTTGCCCGGCGCAAGATCCTGCCCGCACTCTATCGACGGTTTCGCGCGGGTCAGATGCCCGCCGGGTCGCGGGTGATCGGGGCCTCGCGGGCGGATCGCTCGGTCGGGGATTACCGCAATTTCGTGCGCGCGGCGCTGATGGAATTCGGGCTTTCAGCCGCGGGTGAGCAGGTCGAGGATGCGTTTCTTGACTTGGTCCACTATGTGCAGATCGACGTGACCGGCGCACAGGGTTGGGATGAACTGGCCGAAAGGTTGCGGCCCGGCCAGGTGCGCGCCTATTACTTCTCGGTCAGGCCGCGACTGTTTGGGGCGCTGGCCGAACGCATCCAATCGCACGGGCTGGCGTCGGAACGCACACGGATCGTGGTCGAGAAGCCGTTTGGCAATGATCTGGACAGCGCCCGCGCGCTGAACGCCACGCTCGCGGCGCATTTCAACGAGCGCCAGATTTACCGGATCGACCATTATCTGGGCAAGGAAACGGTCCAGAACCTGATGGCGATCCGTTTCGGCAACATGATGTTCGAACCGCTCTGGAACAGCCAATATGTGGATCACATCCAGATCACCGTGGCCGAAACAGTGGGGGTCGGTGGGCGTGGCGGCTATTATGACCGCGCCGGGGCGATGCGGGACATGATGCAGAATCACCTGATGCAGCTTCTGTGCCTGATCGCAATGGAACCACCTGCCAAGTTCGACCCTGACGCGGTGCGCGACGAAAAGCTGAAAGTGATCCGCGCGCTCGGCCCGGTTGAGCCCTATCATATCGTGCGGGGGCAGTATCAGGCCAATGGTGAATGGCCGGGGTATCGCGAGGAAGTGGATAACACCCGCTCGTTCACCGAAAGCTATATCGCGCTCAAGGCCAATGTCAGCAACTGGCGATGGGCGGGCACGCCGATCTATCTGCGCACGGGCAAGCGACTGGTGGCACGCTCTTCTGTCATCAACGTGGTGTTCAAGGATGCGCCCCATTCGATCTTCGGCGAAGAGGCGGGGCGGCATGCCAACCTGCTGTCGATCCGGTTGCAGCCCAACGAGGGCATCACGCTGAAGGTGACGATCAAGGAACCGGGGCCGGGCGGCATGCGGCTGGTCGATGTGCCGCTCGACATGAGCTTTGCCGAGGCGCTGGGGCCCGACAGCCAGAGCGCGACGGATGCCTATGAGCGCTTGATCATGGACGTGATCCGGGGCAACCAGACGTTGTTCATGCGCGGCGACGAGGTCGAGGCCGCATGGGCTTGGACGGACCCGATCATCTCGGGCTGGACGGCGGCAGGCGATGTGCCGAAACCCTACGAGATTGGCAGCACGGGACCGGGCGACGCCGAGCTGCTGATGAAACGCGACGGTCGCCAATGGCAGGGGATCAACCCATGAACCTGAGGGAATACGCGGATCGCGACATGCTGGCCATCGACGTGGCCAACATGCTGGCGGGTGAGCTTGAGACCGCGCTTTTGCATCATGACACCGTTTCGCTGGCGGTGCCCGGCGGCACCACACCGGGGCCGATCTTTGATGTGCTCTGCGCGGCTGATCTGGAATGGGACCGGGTGCATGTGCTGCCCACCGATGAGCGTTGCGTGCCCGCCGATAGTGATCGCTCGAACGCCCGTCTGATCACCGAGCGTTTGCTGGTCAACCGGGCCGCCAAGGCGCAATTCCTGCCGCTTTACAAGCCTGCTGATGATCCCAGTGATGTACTTTCGGATCTCGAAGCGGGGCTCGCACCGGAATTGCCTCTGTCTGTGCTGGTTCTGGGTATGGGGTCGGATATGCACACCGCCTCGCTCTTTCCCGGCATGCCGGGGCTGGCGGCGGCGCTGGAGGGGCATGCGCCCGCATTGGCCATCGCCCAGCCTGAAACACAGCCCGAGACCCGCATCACCCTGACCGGGCCGGTTCTGAACGGGGCGCTGTCCAAGCATCTGGTGATCTTCGGACAGGAAAAGCGCGATGTACTTGACCGCGCCATGTCACTGCCCCCGGAAGAGGCGCCCATCGCGGCGGTGCTCGATGGGATCACGGTTCACTGGGCGGAATAGGATAGACCATGTTCGACGATTTGAAGGCGCTGAATGCGCAGGCGCAGGGACGCAGGATTGTCGATCTGTTTGCCGCCGATCCTGAACGGGCAGGCCGGTTCTGCTGCGAAACCTCCGATACGCGGCTGGATTATTCCAAGACCCAGATCGACGACGACATTCGCGCTGCGCTGATCGCGCTGTGTGACGAGGCCGCGCTGGCTGACAAGCGCGAGGCCATGTTCTCGGGCAAACCGATCAACGAGACCGAGGGCCGCGCGGTGTTGCATACCGCGCTGCGCAACCTCGATGGTGGCTCCGTTGATGTCGACGGTCAGGATGTCATGCCCGAGGTTCTGGCAACGCTCGACAAGATGCGCCGCTTTGCCGATGCAGTACGCGGCGGCGCGTTGACCGGGGCAGGTGGCGCAATCACGGATGTGGTCAATATCGGCATCGGCGGGTCCGATCTGGGGCCTGCGATGGCGGTGCTGGCGCTGGCGCCTTATCACGACGGGCCACACTGCCATTTCGTGTCCAATGTGGACGGGGCCGATATTGCCGACACGTTGCGCGGGCTCGACCCAACACGGACGCTGGTGATTGTCGCCTCCAAGACCTTCACCACCATCGAGACGATGACCAATGCCCGCACCGCCCGCGCCTGGATGAGCGAAGGCGGTGGCGATCCGTCCAAGCAATTTGCGGCCCTCTCCACCGCGCAGGATCTGACTGCGGCGTTCGGCATCCCGGCGGAGCATGTGTTTGGCTTCGCCGACTGGGTCGGTGGGCGCTATTCGGTCTGGGGGCCGATCGGCCTGTCGCTGATGATTGCTATCGGTCCGAAAGCCTTCGACGCGTTCCTGCGTGGCGGGCAGGCGATGGATGTTCATTTCCGCGCCGCCGACTGGTACGAGAACATGCCGGTCCTGCTGGCGCTGGTGGGCATCTGGCATCACCAGATCTGCGGCTATCCCAGCCGTGCCGTGCTGCCCTATGATCAGCGCCTCTCGCGCCTGGCAGCCTATTTCCAGCAGCTTGAGATGGAATCGAACGGCAAATCGGTGGCGATGGATGGCAGCACTCTAACAGTACCCTCCGGCCCCATCGTCTGGGGCGAGCCCGGCACCAACGGGCAGCATGCCTTCTATCAGTTGATCCATCAGGGCACCGGCGTGGTGCCATGCGAATTCATGATCGCCGCCGAAGGGCACGAGCCCGATCTGGCCCATCACCACCGCCTGCTGATCGCCAATTGCCTGGCCCAGTCCGAGGCGCTGATGCGGGGCCGCTCGCTGGAGGAGGCGCGCGCGCGCATGGCCGCCAAGGGGCTGAGCGATGATGAGATGGAACGCCAGGCGCGGCACCGGGTCTTTGCGGGCAATCGCCCCTCGACCACGCTGATCTACCCGCAACTGACGCCCTTTGTTCTGGGCCAGATCATCGCGCTTTATGAACATCGCGTCTTTGTCGAAGGGGTCATCCTTGGCATCAACTCCTTCGATCAGTGGGGCGTTGAGCTGGGCAAGGAACTCGCCACCTCGCTGGGACCCATCGTAGATGGCGAACAGAGCGCTAAGGGCAAGGATGGCTCGACCGCCGCGCTGGTCGATTACGTCCTGCGTTATCGCTAAGCTTTCTGCCATCTTGTCAGGCGCGCCTGCGCTCGTCAGAGTGCAGGTCGGGAGGAGAGAAACGCAGCATCCGCTTGACGCGATGCAGCGTGCGCTGTTCCCGTTTGGAGTGACGTGACACGACGGCCCCGGCAAAAGGATGGGCCGCGGATTGGGAGGATACTGCCATGCTCGGACAGATGATGACGCAGCATTTGCTGATTTCGTCTTTGATCGACCACGCCGAAAAATACCACGGTGAAACGGAAATATGGTCGGTCAACACCACGGGTGGTGTCGAAGAAACGAACTGGGCGCAGGTGGCGGGCAACGCCCGGCGTCTGGGTTCGGTCCTGAGCGCGCTGGGGTTGGAGCCACAAGCGCGGGTCGCAACGCTGGCCTGGAACAACCGCCGCCATCTTGAGACCTACTTCGGGGTCTCCGGCGCCGGGCTGGTTCTGCATACGATCAATCCCCGGCTCTTTCCCGAGCAGCTGGTCTATATCATGAACCATGCCGAAGACCGGGTGCTGCTGCTGGATGCCACCTTTGTGCCGCTGGTCGCGCCGCTTCTGCCGCAACTGGAAACGCTCGAACATGTGGTTCTGCTGGGGCCGCGTGACGGCGCGGCGGCGGAGCAAATTCCGGGGTTGAAATTCTATGACGAGTGGATCGCAACCGGCGATCCGGAGTTTGCCTGGCCCTCGTTTGATGAAAACACCGCGTCGAGCATGTGCTACACTTCTGGCACCACCGGTCATCCCAAGGGTGTGCTCTATTCCCACCGCTCCACGATGCTGCACAGCTTCGGTTCCAACACCCGAGATTGTATCGGCTTTTCGGCGCAAGACGTGGTGCTGCCGGTTGTCCCGATGTTCCATGTAAATGCCTGGGGCACGCCGTATGCCTGCGCCATGTCCGGCTCGCGCATGGTGCTGCCGGGCCCTGATCTGAGCGGTGAGGCAGTGGTCGGGCTGATTGACCGCCATGGTGTAACAATCGCCCTTGGCGTGCCGACAATCTGGCAGGGGCTGCTGGCCTATGCGCGCGGCAGCAATACCACGCTCGCCAGTCTCGAACGCACGGTAATTGGCGGGTCGGCCTGTCCACCCTCAATGATTGCCGAGTTCCGCGACACCTACAATGTGGAAACGGTACATGCCTGGGGCATGTCCGAGATGAGCCCGCTGGGAACCACCAATGTGCCGCTGGCGAAACATGCCAAACTGCCCATCGACGAGCAGCACCGCCTGCGCGAAAATCAGGGAAGACCACCCTACGGGGTCGAGATGAAGATCGTCGATGATGACGGCGATGCGCTGCCCAATGATGGCGAGACCCAGGGCGACCTGATGGTGCGCGGCCATTGGGTGCTGGACACTTACTTCCGCAAACAGGACGAAAACCTGCTGCAGGATGGCTGGTTCGCCACCGGCGACGTGGCCACGATTGACCCCGATGGCTATATGACCATCCGTGATCGCTCCAAGGATATCATCAAATCGGGGGGCGAGTGGATCAGCTCGGTCGAGTTGGAAAACATCGCCGTAGGCCACCCCAAACTGGCCGATGCCGCCGTGGTCGGCGTGCCGCATCCGAAATGGGATGAGCGGCCTCTGCTGGTGGCGGTAAGCGATGAGGGGCAGGACCCGACTCAGGATGAGTTGCTGGCCTATTTCGACGACAAGATCGCCAAATGGCAGATTCCCGATGCCGTGGTCTTTGTCGAGGCGCTGCCACGCAACGCAACCGGCAAGGTTCTCAAACGAACCCTGCGCGATCAGTTTGGTGATGCGCTGACCGGTTGACCGGGACCGGTCACTAAGAGTTTCGGCACCGCACCAACGGGGAAAATCACGGCTTTGCGATCATATGTGAGGTCTTTGCCCTGCTTCGCCTCGGCAAGACTTGACATCTTGTCGCACCGGGTGACAGCTTGGTCCGCACTGGGAGCGATAATTAAATCAAGTGCTTGGAATCGGTTGAAGAGGATCGACAAGGTCCTGTAACCATTAAGGTCCGTAAAGGCGGGCCCGGACTGCACCTGATGACGCGCCCGCTAAAAACACAGTGGGAGATATAAATGAAACATTTCGGAAAGCTGGGCCTTGCATCGTTGGCAACTGCCGCCTTCATGGCGCCTGCTGCGATGGCCGAAGAATTCATCACCATCGGCACCGGTAGTGTGACCGGTGTCTATTACCCGACCGGCGGCGCGATCTGCCGACTGGTCAACAAGGGCCGCAAGGAACACGGCATCCGCTGCTCGGTCGAATCGACCGGCGGGTCTGTCTACAACATTGAGACAATCCGTGAAGGCGAGTTGGAATTTGGCGTTGTACAGTCCGATTGGCAGCATCACGCTTTTAACGGCAGCTCCAAGTTTGAAGATGATGGCCCTTTCGAAAACCTGCGTGCTGTTTTCTCGGTTCATCCAGAACCCTTCACGGTCGTGGCCCGAGCAGATGCGGGTATCGCTAACTTTGAAGACCTCAAAGGCAAACGTGTCAATATCGGCAATCCCGGTTCCGGCCAGCGTGGCACGATGGAATTGCTGATGGAAGAGATGGGATGGTCAAAAGACGATTTCGAACTGGCATCAGAACTAAAAGCGGCTGAACAATCAGCGGCGTTGTGTGACAATCAGATTGACGCGATGATATACACAGTTGGTCACCCAGCGGGTTCTATTCAGGAAGCAACCACCGCCTGTGATTCAGTGCTGGTGAATGTCGCGGGCGATGTGGTCAACAAGTTGGTGGATGAAAACTCGTTCTACCGGACAGCGACCATTCCCGGTGGTATGTATCGCGGCAACGACCAAGATGCATCAACCTTTGGTGTCGCCGCCACATTTGTGAGCTCTGCCGACGTCTCAGATGAGGCGGTCTATGCGGTTGTCAGCTCGGTGTTCGAGAACTTTGACGACTTCAAGAAGCTGCACCCGGCTTTTACCAACCTGACGCCTGAAGAGATGATCGTTGAGGGTCTGTCCGCTCCGCTGCATCCTGGCGCGGCCAAGTACTACAAGGAAAAAGGCTGGATCGAATAAGATCAGCTGAACAGCGGGGCGCATCGATTGCGCCCCGTTTGCCCTTACGGGCCCAGAACCAGAACCGTCACAAAGACGGACCGGACAGGGAGATGACGCATGGCCTCTGACACACAGGGCAATCGCCCGCTCAGCGAAGAAGAACTACAGGAACTGGTCGCCTCCTCTGATGCGGGCGCGCGCGATCCGGCTGGCAATGTCGGGCTGTTCCTCGCCATCGTGGCGGTGATCTGGTCGGTGTTTCAGGTCATTCTGGCCTCGCCTCTATCCAACTATATCCTGCCGGGCAGCGTGGTGAACAACTCGCGCCAGATTCATCTGGCCTTTGCCATGTTCCTGGCCTTTTCCGCCTATCCGGCGCTGAAATCCAGCCCGCGCAATTACATCCCGATCCAGGACTGGATCATGGGCCTCGCCGGGTCGTTCCTCGCGCTTTACGGTTATTTCTTCTACAACAAGATCGTCGATGCGGGCGGTCTGGCGGATGATACCGACAAGTGGTTCGCGCTTGTTGGCCTGCTACTGCTGTTTGAGGCCGCGCGTCGCGCGCTTGGCCCGGCCATGGCGATCATCGCAACGATATTCCTTGCTTATGTGTTCTTCGGTTCGTCCGAATGGGTGCCCGAAGTCATCCGCTGGAAGGGCGCCAGCCTGCAAAAGGCGATGAGCCATATGTGGATCACCTCCGAAGGCGTGTTCGGCATCGCCCTAGGCGTCTCCACCAAATTCGTCTTCCTCTTTGTCCTGTTCGGCGCGCTTTTGGATAAGGCCGGGGCAGGGAACTACTTCATCAAGATGGCGTTCGGCGCGCTGGGTCACCTGCGCGGCGGTCCGGCCAAGGCTGCTGTTGTGGGCTCTGCCGCTACCGGCCTCATTTCCGGTTCTTCCATCGCCAACGTGGTCACCACCGGCACCTTCACCATTCCGCTGATGAAGCGGGTCGGCTTTTCCTCGGAAAAAGCTGGCGCGGTTGAGGTCGCCTCGTCCGTGAACGGTCAGATCATGCCGCCCGTGATGGGCGCGGCGGCCTTCCTGATGGTGGAATATGTCGGCATCTCCTATGTCGAAGTGATCACCCACGCCTTCCTGCCCGCCGCGATCTCCTACATCGCGCTGGTCTATATCGTGCATCTTGAGGCGGTGAAGCGGAACATGCCGACGCTGGGCAACCGCGTCGTTTCGATGGGTCGGACCATCGGCGGCATGGCCATCTTCTTCGTTGGCTTCGCGGCATTGTGTTACGGGGTGCAATACCCGATCAAGGCGATCATCGCAGTGATACCGGGGGCATCGGGCCTTGTGCTGTCAGCCCTTGTTGTCCTCGTCTATCTGCTGCTGCTGAAACTGGCAGCAGGGGTCAAGGACCTCGTCCCGGACGATCCCAACGCCAAAGAGGTCGAACTGCCGGTGATCGCCGAGATCTACAAGGCGGGGCTGTATTACCTGCTGCCGATCATCGTCTTGGTCTATTTCCTGATGATCGAACAGAAATCGCCGGGCCTGTCCGCGTTCTGGGCGACGACGCTGCTCTTTGCGATCCTGTTGACACAAAAGCCGCTCAAGTCGATCTTTCGCGGTGAAAACAGAACCGCCAACGCCTTCATGGATGGGGTCGTTGACCTGTGGCAGGGGCTGATCGACGGCGCGCGCAACATGATCGGCATCGCGCTCGCCACCGCCACTGCGGGCGTGATCGTGGGCACCGTGACGCTGACGGGTGTGGGGCAGGTAATGGCCGATCTGGTCGAGTTCCTGTCCGGCGGCAACCTGATCGCCATGCTGGCGCTGGTGGGGCTGCTCAGCCTGATCCTCGGGATGGGCCTGCCGACTACGGCGAACTATATCGTGGTCAGTTCGCTGATGGCCGGTGTGGTTGTGGAGCTGGGCGCGCAGGACGGGTTGATCGTGCCGCTGATCGCGGTGCATCTCTTCGTGTTCTACTTCGGCATCATGGCCGACGTGACGCCCCCCGTCGGACTGGCGAGCTTTGCTGCTGCCGCCGTTTCGGGTGGCGATGCGATCAAGACGGGGTTCACCGCATTCTTCTACAGCTTGCGGACCGTGGCGCTGCCTTTCGTGTTCATCTTCAACACTGATCTCTTGCTGATCGATGTGACCTGGATGCAGGGAATATTGGTCGCGATATCCGCCACCATCGCGATCCTGATCTTCACCGCGGGCACCATGGGCTGGTTCCTGACCAAGAACCGCATCTATGAAAGCATCGCGCTGATCCTGATCGCCTTTGCCCTGTTCCGGCCCGATTTCTTCATGGACCGTATCTCGCCTCCGTATCAGTTGATCGAACCGGCGGGTCTGGTCGACGCGGTCGGGTCCGCGCCTGCGGGCAGCGAGATGCGGATGACGGTCGAAGGGCCCGATTTCGACACTGGCGAGATGAAGGAAACCACGCTGCAGCTCACCATCGGCGCGGAAGAGGGCGGTCAGGCCCGCGTTGACGCGCTTGGCCTGATGCTGCTGCCCGAAGATGGCATCGTGAAGCTGGACGAGCCGCTCTTTGGCACGCCTGTCGCCGATGATCTGGACGAGTTCGATTTCTATGCGGATGATCCTGTCCGCGTGATGACCGTCCTGGCGCCGCAGAGCCAGCCAGCGAAAGAGCTGGTCTTCATCCCCGCGCTGCTCCTGCTTGGCCTGATCGCCTTCCTGCAGCGCGGCCGTGCCGCAAGACAAACAGAGGTGATCGCATGACCCGTTCCGTTCTTTGTGCCGTCGATGCTGGAAAGCCCGAAAGCGACGCCGAAGTGCTGCGTCAGGCAGCGCGCCTTGCTGATCTGGATGCTGCGCAGCTGGATGTTGTCACCGTGCTGCCGGATTTCGGCGAATCCTTTGTCTCGCAGTTCTTTGAGCCGCAGCATCACGAGCATGCCATCCAACAGGCGCAGCAGGCGCTGGAGGCTCTGGGCAAGTCGGTGCTGGGCGAGGAGCGCAATGCCAAGGTCCGACATGTGGTGGCGACCGGCTCGGCCTATCAAGAGATCCTGAGAACCGCCGAAAGCGCGGGCAGCGATCTGATCGTGATCGGCGCGCATCGACCTGATCTGAAGGATTATCTGCTGGGCCCCAATGCCGCACGCGTGGTGCGCCATTCGACGGTATCGGTCTACGTCGTCCGCTAAGCCAGGACCTTATCCTCACAAGGCCCCGGACCTTGTCCGGGGCTTTTGCGTGATCGCCGCCTAGATCACGGCAGTCAGGCATGCGATACCACAACCCCTGTCCCACGTCCTTGAGACGCTGAAGGCCCAATGGGTACCGTTCGCACCTGCCGCCCGGGTGGTTTCGCGCTTTATCCAAACGCAAAGGGCGAGGCGGCGATCGGTGATCTTGCGCCGGATGGGCTGAAGTAACGGCTCAGCTTTCCGCCACGAGGTTCTCGGTCGACAGATCGTCGAGCTTTGGCATCAGCTCCAGCAACTCGCGCGCGTACTCTGTTTGCGGATTGGCAAACAGATCATCGGTCTGCTGGATTTCTGCGATCTTGCCCCCCTTCATCACCGCCACGCGGTCGCACATCTGACGCACCACCGGCAAGTCATGCGAGATGAACAGCATGGTCAGGCCCAGATGTTCCTGCAGGTCCTTCAGGATATTGAGTATCTGCGCCTGAATCGAGACATCGAGCGCGCTGGTCGGTTCATCACAGATCAGGAAGCGCGGCTGTGTCGCCAAGGCCCGCGCGATCGAGATGCGCTGCCGCTGCCCGCCCGAGAATTCATGCGGGTATTTCACCGCCGCCTCGGCGCCAAGGCCGACCTGATCCAGCAACTCGCGCACCCGCTTGTCGATGGCGCTGCCTTCCAGCAGGCGGTGATGGCGGATCGGTTCGGCCACGATATCATCCACCCGCATGCGCGGGTTGAGCGATGAATAGGGGTCCTGGAAGATCATCTGGATTTCCTGGCGATAGGCGTTCAGCGCCGCCTTATCGCTCAGGTCGCTGACCACCTGACCATCAAAGGTGATGCGGCCTTCATCCACGTCGTAGAGCCCGGCGATCATCCGCGCGACCGTGGACTTTCCGGACCCGGATTCGCCCACCACACCAAAGACCTCGCCCGGTTTGATGTCGAAACTCACCGAATCCACCGCCGTGAAATACTCCCGGTCCCAGGGCAGCAGACCCTTGCGCAGCAGAAACCGCTTGGTAATGCCCTCGATCTTGAACAGCGGTTTCGACATGTCATTGTCGGTCTTGGGCCAGTTACGCGCCAGATCCTCGATGGCGAAGCGGGTTTCGCGCCCGCCATAGCTGATCTGCGGAAAGCGGTGCAACTTGAGCGTCGGGCGCGGCACAGCGGCGATGAGTGACTTGGTATAGGGGTGTTGCGGATTGCCCATGATCTCATGCGTGGGCCCGCTTTCGACCGGCTCGCCATCATACATCACGGTAACCAGATCAGTGGTCTCGGCAATCACGCCCATGTCATGGGTCACCAGGATCACGCCAACCTGACGTTCGCGCGCCAGCTCCTTGATCAGGTCAAGGATTTGCGCCTGCACCGCCACATCCAGCGCGGTGGTCGGCTCATCGGCGATGATGACATCCGGGTCTGAACAGAGCGCCAGCGCAATGACTACCCGCTGCCGCATACCGCCGGAAAACTGATGCGGATACTGGTTCAGCCGCGTATCGGGATCGGGGATGCCGACCCGGTCGATCAGGCCGCGGGCGCGTTTGGTGGCCTCAGCCTCGGAGATATCGTGATGGGCCAGAATGGTCTCGACCAGTTGCTCCTTGACGGTAAAGAGCGGGTTCAGCGAGGTCAGCGGGTCCTGAAAGATCATCGAGATGCTACGCCCGCGCAGTTTGCGCATGGCCTCGTCATCCAAGCCGCTGATCTGGTCGCCCTTGAAGCTGATCACGCCAGCGGTGATATGGCCGGGCCGTTCCAGCAGCCCCAGCACCGCCGCGCCGATGGTGGATTTACCGGCTCCGGACTCGCCCACAAGCCCGTGGATCTGGCCGGGCTCAACGACCAGCGAGGCATGGTTCACCGCCCGGAATATCTTGCGCCGGGTCGGGAATTCGACGGTCAGGTCTTTGATATCAAGTAAGGTCATCGCAGCTTTGGATTCAGGGCGTCGCGCAGCCAGTCGCCCAGCAGGTTGACGGAAAGGGCAAGGGCCAGAAGGGTGACGGCGGGGAAGAACAGGATCCACCATTCGCCGGAGAACAGGAAGCCCTGGCCGATGCGGATCAGCGTTCCCAGCGAGGGCTGAGTGGGCGGCGCGCCGACCCCGAGGAAGCTGAGCGTTGCCTCGGCGATGATGGCCAGCGCCAGCGAGATGGTCGAGATCACCAGCACCGGTGACAGCACGTTGGGCAGGATATGGCGGAACATAATCGGGAAATATCCACGCCCGATAAGTCGGGCGGCCTGCACGTATTCCTTGTTCTTCTCGACAAGTGCGGCCCCGCGCACCACGCGGGCGAACTGCACCCAGTCCGACAGGGCAATGGCCACGATCAACACCCAGATTGCCATCTGGTTGCGGTATTCCGGCGGGGTGAAGCCCTTGGCAATGCCAAAGATCAGCATGGCGACCAGAATGGCTGGAAAGGTCAGCTGCACATCCGCGACCCGCATGATCAGCGTCTCGACCCAGCCGCCGACATAAGCGGCAACAAGGCCCAGGATCACGCCGATGATCATCGCCAGCAATACCGCCGAGATGCCCACAAAAAGCGAGATCCGCATGCCGTAAAGGATGGTCGAGAATACATCTCGCCCCTGATCATCAGTACCCAGCAGGAAGGTATCCTGCGTGAACGCGTTGGGCTGACCCGGTGGGGTGAACCCGTTCATCAGGTTCAGCGTGGCCGGATCAAACGGGTTATGCGGCGCGATCCAGGGCGCAAAAAGTGCTGCCAGAAACAGCACCAGCACCACCAGAAGCGCCACGATGGCCACCGGCGAATGGCGGAACGCATAGGCAAAGTCGCTGTCCCACATCTGAGCCAGGCGCGAAGGCTGGGATGGGGCAGGGGCGGGTTTTTGGGTCAAGTCGCTCATGCGGTCCTCCCGTCGATGCGCAGGCGCGGATCGATGGCGTAATAAAGCAAATCAACGATCAGATTGATCGAGACGAACATCACCGAAATCAGCATCAGATAGGCGGCCATCACCGGGATATCCACGAACTGGATCGCGTTGATGAACAACAGGCCCACGCCGGGCCACTGAAACACCGTCTCGGTAATGATGGCAAAGGCGATGATCGAACCCAGCTGCAACCCCGTCACCGTGATCACGGGCACCAGCGTGTTCTTCAGCGCGTGGCGGAAATTAATGACCCGGTCGGTCAGCCCCCTTGCGCGGGCAAAGCGGACATAGTCGGCGCGCAGCACCTCAAGCATCTCGGAACGCACCAACCGCATGATCAGCGTCATTTGGTAGAGGCCCAGCGTGATCGCAGGTAATATCAGCGCCTTGAGGCCGGAGGCGGTCAGAAACCCGGTGGACCAGTTGCCGATTTTCACCGTCTCGCCACGTCCGAAACTGGGTAGCAGGTCCAGTTCGACCGAGAAGATATAGATCAATAATATGCCTATCAGGAAGGTGGGCAGCGAAACTCCGATCAAACTCACCGTCATGATGGCATTTGCGGCAAAGCCTTGTCGTCGGATCGCGGTAAAGACGCCCAGGGCGATGCCCAGCGTGATCGCCAGAAACCCCGAAACAGCGGCCAGTTCCAGCGTGGCGGGCGCGCGCTCGGCGATGATGGTCGAAACCGGGCGGCCCTGCCGGTAGGAGACGCCGAAATTGCCCTCGACCGCGCCTTGCAGGAACTTGAAATATTGCACCGGAAACGGCTTATCCAGCCCCAGATCGCTACGCAGCCGCTCGATATCGGCCTGGGTGCGTTCCTGGCCCAGCATGTTGTCGATCGGGTCGCCGACAAAACGGAACATCGAAAACGCGACCAGCCCCACCACAAGCAGAACGATCACGGACTGAAACACCCGCCGGATGATATAGGCTAGCATTCTGTCTCCCTTTAATCCGGTTTCTTGCGACGAGCCCGGTTTGCCGTCGGACGATCTGTGCCGTCTTTGCTACCCTTTGGTGATAGTGCACTTTGCCGGGACCCACCAGAGCTAGATCCCGGCTTTTCGGTTGGCGTCGGGTCAGTTCACGTTCACCCAGCGCAGGATAAAGAAGTTGTCGGGCCGCTGAGTCAGCGCGACATTGTTGCGGGTGCCCCAGACCAAGGGCTGCACGTAAAGCGGCACATAGGTCTGTTCGTCCTGAATGATCTGCGTCGCCTCATCCAGCATGGCCTGGCGGTTGCCTGCATCCAGCTCGGACTGGATCAGCGGCAGCAATTCATCGACCCGCGCATTCGAAAAACCGCCGAAATTCCAGCTACCAAGCTTCTTGTCGGGGTTTGGCGTGGTCACCAGGAACCGGATCGGGTGTTCTGCATCA
Source organism: Ruegeria jejuensis (assembly GCF_041537905.1). Taxonomy (NCBI): domain Bacteria; kingdom Pseudomonadati; phylum Pseudomonadota; class Alphaproteobacteria; order Rhodobacterales; family Roseobacteraceae; genus Ruegeria; species Ruegeria jejuensis. Next base: position 21,043 of record NZ_JBGRUO010000019.1, read on the forward strand.
AAGGTGCCCGGGCTCCAGCCCAGCAGGTACATGTCGTAATTGTCCTCGCGCAGTTCCGGCCAGTAATTGCGCACCGGCATCGCGTCCAACTCGGCCTTGATGCCGATCTGGGCCAGCATGCTGACCACCGCCTGACAGACGGCCTCGTCATTCAGGTAGCGGTCATTGGGGCATTTCAGCCCGAAGGAGAACCCGTCCGCATAGCCAGCCTCATCCAGCAGCGCCTTGGCCTTGTCCACGTCAAAGGCGGGACGGTCGGCATGGGCGGTGGAGTATCCGCTCATCGCCGGGCTGACCAGTTGCGAGGCTTCTTCGGCATTGCCGCGCATGATTGTGGCGAGGATGGCAGGCACATTGATGGCATGCGCTACAGCCTGCCGCACGCGCACGTCTTTGAAGGGGTTCGGCTGGCCCGCATCGGCGCCATATTTCAGCGCCTCGGCCTCATGCGGAAAGCCCAGCATGATCACCCGCGCCTCAATGCCCTGAATGATCTCGACCTCATCGCTTTCCTTCAGCCGCGCGGCATCCTGAATGGGCACCGGGTTGATCATATCCACATCACCCGACAGGAGTGCGGCCACCGCAGTTGCGGGGTTCTGGATCGGCGTGAATTCGGCCTGGGTGATGTTATGCGTCGCGTCATCCCACCAGCCGTCGAACGGCTCCAGCACTGTGCGCAGGCCGGGCTCGCGCGCGGTGACCTTGAAGGCGCCAGTGCCATTGGCGTTCAGCGTCGCATAATTGCCGTTGTCCTTGTCGGGCAGGGTGGCCGCGTTCGCCTCGGCCCAGCCGCTATCCATGATCATCCAGTTGGCGATCGAGCCCGGAAAGATCGGGTTCGGGCCGTGGGTCAGCACATCTATGGTGTAGTCATCGACGATCTTCACCTCTTTGACCGGAGCGAACCAGCTATTGGTATCGGCCACTTCATTGGACGCGCGCTCGTAAGAAAACAGCACATCTTCGGCGGTGAAAGGGCTGCCATCGTGGAACGTGACGCCCTTGCGCAGATTGAAACGCCAGCCTTCGCCATCGCCGATCGGTTCCCATGAAACTGCAAGCGCCGGTTCGACCATCATATCCTGATCGCGCCGCACCAGCCCCTCATAGACATTATTGAGAAAACCCAGCACCGGGGCCGAGTTGACCGCGTGCGGGTCCAGCGTCTGCGGATCGGTCGTCGAGGCCCATTTGAAATCGGCGGCCTGCGCGGCACTCGCAGCCAACAGGACCAGTCCGATGGCGGATGATCTGAGGAACATGGTGGAAACTCCCTGATGGTATCGCAAACATGTTTGAGGATTTGGCGGGCGGCGTAAAGGGCAAGAGACAGGTTCTTTCGGCAATCCGCGCGGGCCGGGCCGCGCCAGATGCGATCTTGGGCAGCGTTAAGAAAAGTTAAACCTTTGAACAGGCGGGCCAAAGGCTTGCCTCCCACCTTTTGGAGGTAAGCCGGGTTGCGGGGCATCCCGCGGAGCTGAAACAGGGAGTCGACTGATGCTGGACAAAAAAACCTACAATGCGCGTTTGCAGGACGTTTATGAGCGGGCCTGGCGTGATCCGGTGTTCTCACGGGAATTGCAGACCGATCCTCACAAGGCGCTGGCCGCGTATTTCGAGGGGATCTCGGTCGACTGCGAGGTCCGCGTGGTTCAGGACAGCATGGACACGAAATACCTGCATATACCCGCAGCACCCGCCCAGGGCGAGATTGATGAGCGCGATCTGGTGCAGGTGCAGGGCGGAACAACGCCGGTCTGCTTCGGCTACATCGTTACCACCGTCGCCATGGCCGTTGGCGTGACGGTCTATTCCACCATCGAGGGATGCTGATCACGGGGCTCATCAATCTCAGCAGCAGGAGAAGAAACATGCAGGGCGAAACTCTGATCGACGCGCGACTGGCGGAACTCCACCACCGTGCCAGAACCGACACCGACTTCCAGACGCAGTTGCAAAAGGACCCGCATGCTGTGCTGGAAGAGTATTTTGGCCCTATCGACAGGAATATCGAAATTCGGGTCGTGCAAGACACCGACCGGGTAAAACACCTGCATGTCAAGGCGCCGCCGCCGCAGAACGAAATCAGCGACCAGGACCTGTTGCAGGCGCAGGGCGGGACCTCTCCGGTCTGCATAGTCGGCGGGATCATTACGGCCCTATCCGCCGTGAGTGTGTCGGTCCAGACCATCGCCCAAGCGAGCTACATCGACTGAACATACCCGTGATGTTTGCAGGATGCGGCTCTTCAGTTGGACCGACCTAAACACCGAGTCCCAAGGCGAAAAATGGTCGGCACACATCGCCGCGCAGCACAGCAGAAACAGACTCAAAGAACGGAGCCTTCACTATGAACAGTCGTGCAAAACACCATGATCCGCTCGCCGAAATCCGCCAGCGCGCCCGCACGGAGCCCGAGTTTTCGCGCAGGCTGCACAGCGATCCGCACGCGGTGATTGAGCAATACATGGGCCAGACCGACAGCGAGGTCGAGATCAGGGTGGTACAGGACACCCCCGATACGCTCTACCTGCACCTCCCGTCACCGCCACCAGAAGGCGAGATAACCGATCAGGACCTGACATATGCACAGGGCGGCACGACAACGCTCTGCAGCGCTTTGATTGTCACGGTGATATCAGCGATCAGCGTTTCCGCCCATCAGACCACGGAGCCCTGAGGCGGGGTCGGCTCACAAAACCGCACTGAGAAAGGCCTGAGTTCGGGGCTGTTGCGGATTACCGAACAGCTCTTCTGGCGGGCCTTGTTCCAGAATACGGCCATCTGAGAGGAAACAGACCTTGTCGGCCACTTCGCGGGCGAACCCCATCTCGTGGGTGGCCATCACCATGGTCATGCCCTGCGCCTTGAGCTGGCGCAGAACGTCCAAAACCTCGCCCACCAGTTCCGGGTCCAGCGCCGAGGTGATCTCGTCAAACAGCATGATCTCGGGCTGCATGGCGAGCGCGCGGATGATGGCGACGCGCTGCTGCTGACCGCCCGAGAGCTGGTCTGGATAGTGCTGCATATGTTCGGACAGGCCGAAGCGCTGGAACAACGCAGTAATCTCGGGGCGCAGTTGATCGCGGGACAGGCGTTTGATCCGGCGCGGGGCCAGCATCACGTTTTCTTCCGCCGTCATATGCGGAAACAGGTTGAAGCTTTGAAAGACCAGCCCGATCCGCTGGCGGACCGGCTGGGGGTCAAGCTCGGGGTCCGAGATATCCTGCCCGTCCAACTCGATATAGCCGTCATCGATGGGATCCAGCAGGTTGATACAGCGTAGCAGGGTGGATTTGCCCGAGCCCGACGCACCGATCAGGCAGACCATGTCGCCCTCGCTGACCTCAAGATCAAGGCCGTCGATGACGGGTTTGTTGCCAAAGGATTTTTGCACATTGCGCAAGACCAGATGCGTCATCAGCTGCGGGCCCTGTTTTGCTTGGCGATCAGGTAATCAGCATAGCGTGTGGCCGGGATGGTCACGCAGAGAAAGATGATCGCGGCCACCACGTAAGGCGTGAAATTGGCCAGCAGCGATTTGAACACGCCCGCCTGGCGCAGGACTTCGACCGGGCCGATGAACGACAAGAGCGCTACATCCTTTTGCAGTGCGATGAACATGTTCATATTGGCGGGCACCACCCGGCGCAGGGCCTGGGGCAGGATGACAAAGCGCATCGTGTCAGATTTCGACATGCCCAGCGACAGAGCGGCGGCGCGTTGTGAGGCATGGATCGATTCAATGCCCGAGCGGTAGATTTCGGCCACATAAGCCGAATAGGTCAGGATCAGCGCCAGCGAGCCCCAGATATAGGGCGAATTCCACGGCCGTGGCAGGCCCAGCCCCGGCACGCCGAAACCGATCAGATAGACCACCAGCACAACCGGAACGCCCCGGAAGATATCGGTGTAGAGGATTGCAAACAGCCGCAGCGGATAGAAAGCCGGATTGCGCACATCGCGGCAGAGCGCGATCACCAGCGCCCAGACGGCAATCAGCGGCGCACACCAGGCAAAGATCGCCACATCCAGCAGAAAGGCCTGCAACAGCTTGGGAAAGGTTTTGAGAAAGACCTCACCATTGAAGAAGCTTTTCTGCACCGCCTCCCAGCCCGGGGCCAGCGGCACCAGCAGGATGATCGCACCAGCGACCAGAATCGTAGAAAGGGTGGCGATCACGATGCCGCGTTTGCGCGCGCGCGCCTCGTGGATTTCGCGCCGGGTTTTGCCCGGCGCTGTCAAGGGCACTGTCATGCCGCGCTCATTTGATGACGGGAACACCGGTATTCTGGGCCAGCCATTCATCCTCCAGCAGATCGAGCGTTCCGTCGCTGGACATTTCCGTCAGTGCCGCGTCGACGCATTCCTTCAGCGGGTTGTCTTTGGACATCAACATACCGAAGCGGTCGGGGTTTTCCGTGCGATCTGCCGGGAACTGACCCAGCAACACGCCATTGTCGAGCGTCACCGCCGACAGATAAAGCGCGGTTGGCAGGTCGAACAGGGCCGCGTCGATCTGGTTGGATTTCATCGCCTCGACCACATCGGCATTGTCATTGTAAAGCAGCGGATCGGAGTCCGGCCCGATGAGGTTCTGCAGCATCGGCACCGCCGTGGTGCTGGCCTGCGCGCCCCATTTCAGCGTCTTGAGCGAGGCCAGATCAGGTTTCGCACCACCTTCGACCACCGGTTTTGTGGTCAGAACCGCCATCGCAGCGGAGTAATAGGGGGAAGAGAAATCGACCACCTTCTCGCGATCCTCGGTGATCGAGAATTGCTGCAAATTGACGTCGAAATTCTTGGCACCCGGCTGGATTGCCTCGTCAAAACTGGTGCGCACCCAGTCTACCTGATCGGCCTTGAACCCCATCCGCTCGGCCACGGTATAGGCCACGGCCGCCTCGAACCCGCTTTGACTGCTGGGGTCATCCTCCAGCACCCAGGGGAAATAGGCCGGGTTGCCGGTGGCCACGGTCAGCACCCCGTCCTTCAGCGTCTTGCCGGTGGCGCAGGCGTTCTGGGCCAGCGCGGAACCGGCGCTCAGGGCGAGGATGGCAGTGAGGGTCATCAGGCGCATGTCGCATCTCCTTGGGTTGGGCGTGTCACTCGCTCTCGCGGATATCGAGCTCTTGCAGAGTATAGAAATCTCCGACGGGTGCACCATCTTCGGGGTCATAACTTGGGTCTTGGGGCAGACAGCCGGGCCCGCAAAGCAGCCGGGCGGTGCCCTCGACCCCGTCAATGAACCAGAACCGCCCGCCCGGTGTCGCCACATAGCCGTCCACGCCATCTTCCATATCGGCGACCACATCGGAGGAGGAGGGAATCTCACTATCCACCGCGAGATCATGGGCGGCATGGGTGTGGAAGCTCGCCAGCGGCTGAACATAGGTGCCGGGCGGATATTCGGGCCTGCAACTGTCGATGCCCCCACGTCTGGGGTCCGAGATGATCAACTGGCCGTCTAGGTCCTCGCCGATAAAGCCACAGAATTCGCGGTTTTCGGCAAAGGAGACGGCCTGCAATTCGCCTAACATCTCATAGGCAAGGTCGGTGACATCCACATATTGCGCCTCGGCACGATTGGGGCCGGTCAGGGCAAAACACAAAGCAAAAAGAAACAGGATCAGGGGCATAAAACACACGGTCGTCAAACGAAACGGGGCGCAGACGCGCCCCGCTTAATGGTCAGATGCAGCTTATTGCATCGTGAAGTATTTGATCTTCGGCGAATCCTCGGGTTCGACGATGGTGCCGACATTGGACTTCATGCCCCAGTTCAGCACCTGATGGTGGATCGGGATATAGAGCTGATCATCCTGCACAACCTGCCAGATTTCCGCGATCATCTTGTCGCGCTCTGGCAGGTTGGTTTCCGAGGCCAGCGCCACGATCTTCGCGTCCAGATCAGGGTTGGTGTAACGGGTGCCGTTCCACGAGCCGTATTTCTCACCCTTGGTGTGGGCCAGGAAGTTGAAGATGTATTCCGAATCGTAGGTCGGAACACCCCAGCCCAGCATGTAGAAATCCGTTTCCAGATTGTTGATCAGCGGGAAGTGCTGCGCCTTGGGTTTGGCATCGAGGTTCACGGTGATGCCGATCTGCGCCAGCATGCCGACGGCGGCCTGACAGATCGCTTCATCGTTGATGTAGCGGTCATTCGGGCAGTCGAGCTGGATCGAGAACCCGTCCGGGTAACCCGCCTCGGCCATCAGCGCCTTGGCACCCTCGATATCGGTGGTCGAGGAGCCGTCCATGCCCTCATCCCAGCCGTTGACAAACGGAGGCGCGATCATGCCTGCCGGGGCCGACTGGCCACGCATCACCACCTGCTGGATCGCATCGCGGTTGATCGCCTTGGACATGGCCTGACGCACGCGCACATCCGACAGCGGGTTCTTGCCGTCGACATTGTCATTGGCCAGATCCGCATCGCCCTGGTTCATCCCGAAAAAGATCACCCGGTTCTGCGGTGCGGTGCGCACATCCAGACCATCGGTGCCCGCGACCCGCTCAAGGTCCTGCACCGGCACGTCCTGGATGATGTCCACTTCACCCGACAAGAGCGCCGCAACACGGGTCGCGGGGTTCTGGATCGGGGTGTAGATGATCTCGGTCACTTCCAGCGGGAACTCATTCTTGCCCCAATAGTTCTCATTGGCGGCCAGAACGGTTTTCACGTCCGGCTCGCGGCTGACCAGCTTGTAGGGGCCGGTGCCATTGGCGTTCTTGGCCGCAAACGTGTCTTCGCCGCCTTCATAGTCCTGCACCTTGACGGCGTTGTTCGCCTCGGCCCAGCCTTTATCCATCATGAACATGTTGGTCAGGTTGTTTGGCATGATCGGGTTGGGACCATCGGTTTCGATCTCAACCGTATACTTGTCTGGCGCGCGCACCTCTTTCACCGAGGCCAGCAATTCCTTGTAATCGCTGTCCGGTGTCATCGCGCGGTTGAGCGAGAACACAACGTCTTCGCTGTCGAACTCGGCCCCGTCATGGAAGGTCACGCCTTCGCGCAGCTTGAACACCCAGACGTTGGGGTTGTCTTCGGACGGTCCCCATTCGGTGGCCAGCGAGGGCACAAGCGCGCCCGAGTGGTCGCGCATCACCAGCGTTTCCATGATCTGGTGCGCCAGGGCCGAGGTCGGCCCTTCGTTCTGAGCATGCGGGTCCAGCGTCAGCGAGTCGCCCGCGCGCGCCCAGCGCAGTGTTTCAGCCGAGGCCGCGCCGACCATCAGGGCGGTGGCGCTTGCCGCAAGCATGAGATGTCTGAGTTTCATGTAGTTTCTCCCATTATCGTTGTTCGACCGGTTTTCCGGCCTGAACGCCCCGGCGCAGGACCGGGTGTCATGCAGGGTATCATCCAAATCGGCGCGAAGGTTGCAACGGGTGTTCTTGGATTTTCTGCAAATTTCGCATTCCCCAGGGTCAGGGGGACAGCCATTCCCCAGGGTCAGGGGGACAGCCAATGGCCTATCCATCCATCAGCCCGCTCAAAATTCGCACGGCGGTGACCGGCGGGGTCAAGGCAGACTGATTCAATCCGCGACAACGTGATGTCCAAGGCGGCAAAATAGGCCGGGTCGGGCCGGATTGCCCAATCATCAGACCTGTCGATCGTGGTGCCGGGCGGGGGCACATGGCCATAAGCCTCGCGCATATGCTCGGGCACCGCGTCCCAGGCCTCGACGCTGCCCTGCGTCACCCAGGCGGTGCCGTTCATCCGCAGCTGGACAAGGTTATCGGGCGACCACAGATGCAGCGCCACCTGCGGGTTCTGCCGCAATTGCCCCACCTTGTCCGAGCGTTTGTCTGTATAAGCGGTCAACTGACCCGAGGCCCGATCCACCTTGCGCAGCACCACGATCCGCACCTGCGGGGCAGCATTCCCATCCACCGTGGCCAGCGTGACATAGCGCAACGGCGAGCGCCCCTCGGAAATCGCCAGGTCCAGCAGGCCCCAGGCCTGATCCAGCGTTTCCGTCAGCCCCGGTGTGTCAGTCATAGCCCGTCATCTCCAGATACCCCTTGCCAGTATGGCTGCCTGTGACGCGCACCGGTCCTTCCCAATAAGGGAACGAGGTCGCCATCCAGGATTGCGGGTTCAGCGCCTCAATCACAACCGAAAGCGCCCTGTCTGGCAAGGCCAGCTGCCAGCGCGTGGGCAGATCGCGACCGGCGACGCGGGTTACGGTCAGCGGTTGGACGTCGATCAGACCATCGGGCAGGGGCGTCGCGCTGTCATCCGCCTCGATCCAGGTGCCAGAGGTGAAATCCCCGCGCCCGCCGCGCAGCCGGAACGCCATCAGACGGGTGCCATCGTCAAAGCCCAGCGAGAACCAGTCCCAGCCGGTCTGATCCTCAGATAGCGGCTGCGAGGACCATTCGCGATCCAGCCAGGCATTGCCGGTCACCTCGACCGGGCCGGAGGGTAGGGTCAGCGTGCCGGTCACGGCAAAATTGGGTTGCGAGTAGTAGTAGCTGGCCTGACCGTCCTGAGATTTCACCGAATAGCCCCGGTCCCCATGCAGCACCAGCGGTCCCTGCGCGGCCAAACTGAGATCATAGGCGAACTCCGCACCGCGCGCGCGCAGATCAAGACTATCGAAATCGGGGCCAGCCATGCGCCAGTCGTCGATCCAGGCCTCGAAGGGTTCGACTGTGACCCCGGCCTGTCCGATCCCGCCGCGCGCCAGCCGCTCGGCCACGAAATGCCGTTCGGGCGTGGTCAGTGCCGCGTGAGCGAGCCAGAGCTGCGGGCTCTGCCAGCCCTCTTTGTCATATGGCGCCAGCGCCGAGCGGAACAGCGTCCACTGGATGCCATAGTCCCGGCCATCCGCGCCAGTGAGCGTTGCGGTGACATACCACCACTCGATCCGATAGGTCGGATGCGCGCCATGATCGCGCGGAAATTCAAGCACGTGACCGCGCTCGGGCACCGCAAACCCGTCGGCATCACTGCCAAGCCCGGCAAAGCCCTGCGCATATGCGCTGAGCGGCAGGAAGATCAGAAAGATCAGCAACCTAACGCGCATTGGCAAACACCTGCAGCAGGTCTGAGGGCGGCAAGTACCGCAGCCGGTTTGCGGGAACGAGCGCCGCCAGTACGGCCGTGGCCACCGCAAGCAGCAGCAGGACAAGCCATTGCAGCGGAAAGAGATGCATCGGCAGGCGCCAGCCAAATGCCTCGACATTGATGATGGCCAGCAGCGCCCAGGCCAGAACCAGCCCCAGCGGCAGCGCCAGAACCGCCGTCATCACCGCAAGCGCGACGCTGCGCAGGATTTCCAGCCGCGCCAGCGTGTCGCGCCGCACACCCAGCGCCCAGACCGGCGCCAGTTGCGGCAGGCGATGCGCCCAGAGGGTCAACAGGCTGGTCAGGATGGCGAAACCCGCAACGCCAAGCGTCAGGATGTTCAGTGCACCGGTCACGACAAAGGTTTTTTCAAAGATCGCCAGCGATGACGCCTTGATCGCGGCCTGCGGCACCACGGCTTGGGGCGGTAGCGCGAAGGTGTCGGCTAGTGCTGTGCGCATATCTTCCGCCTCAGCCGGATCGATCCGGATGCCAAATCGGGTATTGGGCAGGTCCGGCACCCGCTCCAGCAATGCGGGCAGGGCGGTGATGGCCTGGCCGGTCGGGTTACCATAATCGGAATAGACCCCGGCCACCGGCAGGGTCCAGCCCGGCAGCAACTCAACGCTATCGCCGGGCCAGAGGTCCATCCGCCGGGCCATCTGTTCGTTGATCAGCACCCCGCGCGCCTCTGCCACCACGTCCCAGACCTCCGGCACCTCGGCAATCAGCGGCCAGTTGTCGCGATAGGTCGGATGATCGATGATGCCATAGAGGAACACCGTCTGATCCGCGACCTGTACCTCGGTCCAGCGGATCGGCAGAACCGCATCGGCGCGGGTGTTCAGCCAGCGCTCGATCTCGTGGCCCTGCGCCTCGTCACGTGCTGTCACATAAAGCTCCGAGGCCAGCCGTTGATCGAGCCAGCCGGTGAAAGTCAGCCGAAAGCTCGACACCATGGTGCCGACACCGATATTGGCGGCCAGCGCCAGCAGTAGCGCCATCAGCGCGAGCGAGAGGCCGGGCAGTTGCGCGCGCATATCGGCCCAGATCCATTCTTCCAGAGGTCCGCGCGCAAAGCGCCCGCCCAGCCGCAGCGCCAGCGACAGGACGGGCGGCAGCAACAGCGCCGCTCCCATCAGCAGCCCGCCCAACATCACAAACCCGGCGATCAGGTCGTCAAAGATCACCAGCGCAAGGAACCCGGCACAGATCAGCAACACCCCAAAGCCTGCTTGGGCGAGGGCAGGCAGGCCCTGTGCCGTCCAGGCATATTGACCCTGCGCCTGAAGGATCGGCACACGCGACAGACGCCAGAGCGCCTGCGCGCTGGCCGCAAACGTGCCCGCAACCGCCATCATCAGCCCCAGCGCGACCCATGCGGGCTGCAGCGCCAGATCCCCATCCACCGGCGCGCCGTACAGCCCGCGCAGTGTTGCCGCCACATCCGGCAACAGCGCAGCGGCCACGCCATAGCCAAGCACCAGACCGATCAGGCCACCGATCAGCGCAAACAGCAGCAATTCGCCCAGCATCAGCCATGTCAGGTCGCGCAGTGGCAGGCCCAGGGCGCGCAGGGTGCGGATCATCCCGCGCCGCTGCTCGAAAGACAGGCCCACCATGCCATGCACGATGAACAGACCCACCGCGAAGGAGAGCAAGCCGAAGGCGGTCAGGTTCAGATGAAAACTGTCGGTCAGCCGTGCGAGTTCCGACCGACCCTCAGCGCGCACAAGCATCAGATCGGGGGCGAGATCGGCAAGCGGGGCCAGACCGGCAGACTGATCCGGCAGGATCAAGAGGCGCGTGATCTCTGAGCGCCGGTTCAACAGCATCTCAGCGGTGCCGATATCGGTCAGGACCACGCCGCTGGGCAGGTTTTGCGTGCGGCTCACCGGGGGCAATCTCGGTTGCGCCTCCAGCCGCTGTGCCGTCTCTGGCCCCGCGATCAGCAGACCTGGCGCCAGCAGCGCATCGGTGGGGGCGATCCCGTCGTCTTGCGAGGTCTCCTCGACCGCGGGCAACGCGGGGTAGGAGAGCAGATCGACGCCCATCACATCAACCGATCCCCCCGGCAGGCGCAATTGCCCCTCCAGCACCGCCGCCAATTGCCAGCCCGCCCGACGCAGGGCGACATAGCGCGCCAAGGGGATCGAACCGCTGGCGGCGCGCAGCTCGTCGAACTGGCCGACGCCCAGCTGCGCGCTGGCTTCGGCATAGCTGGTGCGCGCCTCGGAATTGATCGCCTGCACCGCCGACCAGAGCCCGGTGGCCAGTGCGAGCCCCGCCAGAAGGGTGACCAGTTGCAGAGGATGCCGCGACCAGTGCGACCAGAGGCAGGCAATGGCGGCGCGCCTCATGCCAGGTGCCCCCCGCTCAGATGTGCGCGCCGGTCCAGCCGGGCGGCGATGCCAGCGGAATGGGTGACCAGCAGCAGACCACAGCCGGTCTCGGCCACCAATTCCAGCATCAGGTCCAGCACGGCGGCACTTGCGGTTTCATCGAGATTGCCGGTGGGCTCATCCGCCAGCAACAGGGCAGGGCGCGTGGCCAGCGCCCGCCCAATGGCGACGCGCTGCTGCTGACCGCCCGAGAGCTGCTCTGGGAAACGTGAAAGGAACGGGGCCAGCCCAAGCCGGTCCGTCAGATGAGACAACCACGCGGTATCACTCCGGCCAGAAAGACGCGCGTGAAAGGAAAGGTTCTGTTCGACACTCAGCGACGGGATCAGGTTGAACTGCTGGAACACCAGCGCCAGGCTTTCACGCCGCAACGCCGCGCGCCCGCGCTCGTTCAGACCGGACAGGGAGGTGCCTTCCACCGTGATCTCACCACTGTCGAAATGATCCAGCGCGCCCACGAGGTTCAGCAAGGTGCTCTTGCCCGAGCCGCTTTCGCCCGTCAGCGCCAGGGTTTCGCCATGCTCCAGCGTCAACGACACCTGATCCAGCACCGGACGCCCGCCCGGATAGGTCTTGCTGACAGTCTCGACATTCAGAAGCATATGTCGGCTCCACCCCCTAGCAAATTGATCGCATTGTGATTTCCAACCGACAATCTGACTGGCCGGGGCCTGCTGTCCAGTCCAAAAGGCGTATGCGCGGGATTGACGCGGGTCGGGCTTTGGGACACCAAAGGGGCAAATACCGAGCCTATTTCAGCAACAGGAGAGGCAAGTGTCGTTGCCACATCAGATCGTCTGGGGCAGTCTCTATCTGGGGATCTGTTTTGTCGTCGAAATCATGCTGCTGGTCTGGTGCACGCTGATCCTGCGCTCTTTCGGCAAGCGTTACGGACAGCATTCAACCTCTGTCCAGGCGGGCGGGCTGATCAGCATCGCGCTGTTCTTCATCGTTCTGGCCCATACGATTCAGGTCTGGGTCTGGGCCGTTGCCTGGATGATGGACGGGACATTGGCGGATTGGAACACCTCGCTCTACTTCTCGCTGGTGACCTATACGACGCTGGGCTATGGCGACATCGTACTTGAGCCCGATCTGCGGATATTTGCCGCGTTTTCGGCGGTTGCCGGGCTGTTGGCCTTTGGCCTGTCGACGGCCTATCTCGTCTCATTGATGTCGACGATCTTTGACAAGCAGCTTCGCCCGGACGACTAGATCCGCCTCACAGGATGGGTGCGATCAGCCGCGCCAGCGGGGCGCCGTAACGGATGTGGGGCGGCTGCAGATCGAGGGTTTTGGTCAGCTCGAAACTGTTGCGGAAATCCGCGCGCAGCATCTCTTCGACCTGCGCGGCAAAGCCTGCATCAAAGATCAGCGCCATGGCTTCGAAATTCAGCCGGAAGGATCGGTTGTCCAGATTTGTGGTCCCCACCGCCGCCAGGCGATCATCCACCAGAATGACCTTTTGGTGCAGGAACCCGTCCGTGTAGCGAAAAAACCGGACGCCTGCTTCGCAGATCTCATCAAAAAAAGCGAAGGCCGCGAGCCAGGGCATGGTGTGATCGATCGCGTCCGGCAACAGGATACGCACATCCACCCCGCGCAGCGCCGCGTTCTTCAAGGCCGACATGATGTCCAGATCGGGGATGAAATAGGGTGAGGTGATCCAGACCCGCTCCTGCGCCGCAACGATCGCGGAGAAAAACATCATCGAGCCGGTTTCTGTCCGGTCGCCGGGGCCGGTGGCCACGATCAGAGCGTTGAGGCCGGGGTCTGCAAAACTGGTGGACCAGTCCAGATCATCGATAATTTCGACATTGCGCGCCCAGTGCCAGTCTTCAACGAAGATCAGTTGCAATTGCAGCACGGCCGGACCGGTCAGGCTCAGATGCGTGTCCCGCCAACGGCCGAATTTTGGATCATCGCCCAGATACTCGACCCCCACATTGTGACCGCCGATGAACCCGATCTTGCCGTCGACGACCACGGTCTTGCGGTGATTGCGGTAGTTCAGTTGAAAGCGGAAATTCGGGCCGCGCTGCTGGCGCGGGTCGGCAATATCGATGCCGTTTTCGATCATGCGGGCAATGAACTCGTTTGGCAGGCCATAGCTGCCCACTGCATCGGTGAGCAGATTGACAGTCACACCCCGATTGACCGCCGCGACCAGCTTGTCGCGCAATTCGCGCCCAAGGGCGTCGTCGCGCAGGATATAGAACTGGATCAGGACATAGGATTGCGCCGCATCGATTGCGTCAAAGATGGCATCGAACGTGGCGTCTCCGTCAATCAGCAAGTCCGCCGTATTGCCGCGCAACACCGGCATATGGGCAATATCCTCGAAGGGTTTTACGTTCAGCCGCAACTCGTCTGAGGGCGGGCGGGCCTGTGCGGCGAAGGCCTTTATGCCCTCGACGACGCGCTCACTTTCCCGGCGCGCGATCCGATAGCCGCGAAACCGGTGATGGCCCAGAAACATATAGGCCGGGACCGCCACCACGGGGAAGGTCAGAAGGAACATCACCCAACCGACAGAGCCTTGCGGCGTGCGCGCTGTCTGTGCCGCGCGAAGAGCGCAGAACGCTGCGGTGGCATAGAGGGCGAGGACAAACAGCGAGACCAGGGCGGTCCACATGAGATTCGGGCCTTTTCAGCGACTTACCGCGCGCCAGTCTATAGGCGGTTGCCGTGCTTGGCCATGTCCACGATCACTGCGCTCAGGTCAGGGCCGCCATCCGGCGTTGCATATGGGCGATCACCTGCCATATCTCGTCACGCACCGGCCCCGGGCGGGCAGGATCGCGCAGCGTCGTGATCCAGTGGCGCGCTGGCGGCTGTCCCGCCTTGCGAGTCCAGTGCAAGTTGCCCAGCAGTTCTTGGGCGTCTTGTGGCGAAGTCTCGGGGATCTCGTGCCCGTTCAGCACCGCCCAGACCCCGGTCCAGAGCCGCGCCACGCTCCACGGGTTGTAGCCGCCACCGCCCAGAACCAGCAGCTTGTCGGTCAGGCCCATGAGATCGCGCAGCAGGTGCCAATGGGCATTGTTGGACAGGGCTAGCCGGGACAGCGGGTCCTCTTCAACTGCATCCGCTCCGCATTGCAAGACGATGATATCAGGGTTGAAATCTGACAGTAGGGGCAGAATGACCGCCTCGCGCAGGGCGTTAAATTCACTGTCATTAAAGCCACGCGGAACCGGCAGGTTGAAGGCGTTGCCGCCGCCGGTATCATAAAGCGCGCCGGTAAACGGCCAGCGCGTCTGCTCATGGATCGAGATCAGGCGCACGCGGTCCTCGCCGGCAAAGGCCGCCTCGACCCCGTCGCAGTGATGGGCGTCGATATCGACATAGGCAACGCGACCCACTCCAAGCGCCAGCAGGCGTTTGATGGCCAGCACCGGATCGTTGAGATAACAGAACCCGTTGGCGCGGTCTGGAAAGCCGTGATGGGTGCCACCGCCGGGGTTGAATACGACCCCTCCACGCGCGACCAGCTCCGCGCCCAGGATTGACCCACCCGCCGCCGTAGCGGGACGGCGATACATCTCGGGGAAGACCGGGTTGGAGAGCGTCCCCAGACCGTGGCGAGCCCGCGTATCCTCGCTGACATATTGTGCGTTTTCAGCCTCTTGCAGGGCGTTTATGTAGCGCTCCGTATGAAACCCTGTCAGCGCGGCGGGTTTGGCGCGCGGGCTGACACGGTATTGCGCCTCGGGCAGCCAGCCCAGCGCGCGGCACAGGTCCAGAACACTCGACACCCTCGGGATCGCCAGCGGGTGTTTCAGCCCATAGCTTGAGCCCCGGTAGATTTCTGATCCGATCAGGATCGGGGCGGGCATCTACTTCTTGGCGCTTTTCAGCAGGAGTGAAAGCAGCGGGCCAATGATGGCGGGCAGGGCCGAGCCCAGAGGATCGCGTGCGATCTGGGTGACCTGACGGCTGATGCCTCGGACCTCGTCCACCGCCTCTTCCAGATCGCTCTCAAGCTCGGCAATGGCAAGGTCGCGCATCTCGATGGCCGGACCCACATCCTTTTCCGCGCTCATGCGGCTGGCGACCGAGACCAGGATGGCGGCCAGCACCAGATTGGCCAGCGCCACAACAACCGCCGCCAGATAGCTTTCCATCACGGTGGAAAGCGCCTGATAAGCCGCGACATTCAGCATGATGATCCCGATCCCGGTGATCAGCGCGGCAAACAGCATCAGCCCGGTCTGCTGCTGGAACACCGCCATCTGGCGTCGTGTGATGAGGCGTTCGGTGCGGTAGATGATCGAGAGGTTTCTGGTGATCCGGCTCATCCCAGCGCTCCTTTCAGAATTTGGTGATCCGGCCCAGGGCAAAGCCCAGGCCAAAGGCGGCGATCGTGGTCAACAGTGGCTTTTGCGTCGGGAAATCGCCCAACTCCTTTGAAAACTGCGCCCAGAGCGCATCCAGCTCACTGCTGTCGATCCCGTGACCGGCCAGCATCCTGTCGAAGGTTGAGCGGTCGTCTTCTGCCTCTGGGGCAGGCTCGGGGTCTGGCTCTGCGGGCTTGTCGGCAAGTTGCGCCCTGAGCGCGGCCAGTTCCGCCTCAAGTTCGGCTTTGGTCGCCATCACGAAGTCCTTTCGGTGTCAGAATCAAAGATTGTCCCATCCTTCGACATCAGGATAGCAACGGGCCGCAAAGCCTTGATATGGCTGAAAACGATCAGCAGACAAACGGTCACGGGCACACTCAGAAACGCGCCGACCACGCCCCAGACCGAGCTCCAGAATGTCAGTGAGATAATGACCATGAAGGTCGACATGTTCAGCGACCGCCCCAGCAGCGCAGGGTCCAGAAAGTTGCCCATCAGAAACTGCACCGTGCCGCAAAGGAACACAATCGTCAGAAAGGGCGACAGCGAGTCGAACTGGACCAAGGCAATCAGAGCAGGGAAGATCACCGCCACGATGGACCCGATATTGGGAATGAAGTTCAGGCCAAAGGTCAGAACCGCCCAGGTTTCCGCATATTCCAACCCCAGCCAGCGGAACACGCCATAGCTGATCAGGGCGGTCATCGCCGACACCATTGATTTCACGCCCACATAGCTTTGCAGGCTTTGCGAGATCGCAGCCATCATCGCGTTCAGCTTCTGGCCGAACACCTTGTCATTGGCGGCCAACAGGATCTTGCGCCGGAACATCAGCCGCTCGGCCATCAGGAAGCCCACGTAAAGGCTGATCAGTACAAAGGTGCTGAGAAACGAGGTCGCCCCGCCCACGGCGCTGCGGGCGATGAAAGACATATCGAGATTGACCAGACTGTCCCGGATGTATTTGGTCACATCATTGCCGACCAGCGCGACCAGCTTGTCCAGCGCTGCGTCAAATGCGGTCTCGTAGCTGCTGAAATTGCGCACCATCTGTGTGGCCTGACTGCCCAGCACATACATGATCAGAAACAACCCGGCCAGAACCACGATCACGGCCAGGATATTGGCAAGCCAGACGGGCAGGGGCAGAAAGTCGAGTATACGGTCGCTGACCGCGATAATCAGCACATAGGCCAGCAGCGCAAGCACCAGCGGGATCAGGAATCCTGACCCCGCATAAAGACCAAAGACGATCACCGCGACAATCACCGACACGTCCCGGAATGTGGACAGCGTGGGATGCAGCCCTTCGGTGGACAATGGTTCGCTCTGAGAGAGCTTGGATTTTTCGTCTGGGTTGAAGGACATGCAGGCGGACCCCGGTTTGCGTGACGCAATGTTGCACCGGAGCGCCACGCGGTGCAATCGGGGATTGGGACCCGCCTCGACCATTGCGCTGTGTGTCTGTGTCACTAGGCTGGGGGTCATGTTCTTTCGCACCCATCCCGATCCGGCACTGCCGGTGCGCGCCTTTCTGACCGCGCTGAGACGGTTCACGATCAAAAGCGGCTGGGTCATGAGCAGCCATGTGGCAATGTTTGCGATGCTGGCGCTGTTTCCGTTCATCCTGTTCAGCATCGCGCTGGCGGGCAGCCTTTCGGAGAATGTGATCAACGATGATGTCATCGCGCTGATCTTCGGGGCCTGGCCGCCTGATGTGTCCGGGCCGATCATTGCGGAGCTCAAGAACGTGTTGAACAGTTCCGGCACCGGAGTGCTGACCTTCGGGGGGCTTCTTGCCCTGTTCTTTGCCTCCAACGGCGTGGATGCGGTGCGGATGGCCATGACGCGGGCCTACCACGATTATGATGATCGCCCGTTCTGGCAGACAAGGCTGCTCTGCGTGGCGATCGTGGTGGCCGGGGCTGCCATCGTGATCGTGGTCGCCGCCATCGAAGTGGTGCTGCCGCTCTATGGCCAGCTTGTGTCCGAGGCGCTGACCGGTGAGTCCAAGGAACTGATCTCGGTCGAGCGGCTGAGCTGGATTTTCATCATCACGATGCCAGCGGGCGGTGTCCTGACCTTTCACATGCTGCTGCCCGCGCGGCGTCACAAGCTGCGCCAGATTCTGCCGGGCGTGGTGCTGACGCTGGTGCTCTGGGCGGTGGTTGGCTGGGGATTTTCGATCTACGTGTCACAATTTGCCAGCTATAGCGCGACCTATGCGGGGCTGGCCGGTGCCATGTCGGCGCTGATCTTTCTGTACCTGATCTCGGCCATCCTGATCCTGGGGGCCGAGTTCAATGGCGCGCTGATCGATCTTCTGGCCGACGAATGTTCCTGAGCACGCCACGTCTGCAAGTCACAAAAAACCCTGATCCACGAATTGCCCCAGCGTTGCCATTTTCCGGTCCCAATCGCCTTTTAGACGAGTAATCAGACCGGGAAAGTAGCTCCTCGGGGGGAATAAGATGACCACCACTCAGCCGCGCGCGCGGCATAATATGTTATTCGAACTTCTGCGCCAGAAACATCTGTCGGAGGAGACAACGAAACGGGTCGAGGACCAGAAGCCGCAGGTGTCGAGAGGGGATGCTCTCCTGCTGCAATCACTGGCCGCCTCATCGTTTCGCGAACAACGCCTGCCGCGCGCGTCACGGGTCTAAATCAGTTAAAGATATCCGTCGCAGATGTTTGGGACCCACGCCCCAAACGCTGCGCGAACGCGCCTATCCGAGCATGTAACGGCGCGGCCTTCGCGCGAGGAATGATCTTCCCAGCCCCATCCGGTCACCGAATGACCCCGGACGTCAGTTCACATCGTTGGGTTTGGCCTTTACAGAGCTGATCTCCAACCCGTCCGCTCCTGCACCTGCCTCCAGCAGCCGCGTCACCGTCCAGTCACTTGTCTCGATCTCAACGACTTTCTCGGACAATTCCGACCCCACATAGAGATGCGCGCCATCCGGCGAGAAAAGAAGCGAAGGCGGCCTTTCGATATCGAATTCATTGAGGTCCACGACGGCCGCCTCGCTTCGGTCAGCGGCGTCGTAGATTAACACGCGGTTGCCATGCAGGTCCGCAATAGCGACGCGATCCCCAGCCGGGTTAAAGCGCACGCGAATGGGCACAAACCCCATCTCGATCGTCTCGATCCGGTCCATCGATTGAGCATCAAATATGATGATATTCTCTGATTGGTTGTTGCCGACCCAGACCTCCTTGCCGTCCGGGCTGACAAACACGGCCTCCGGCCCTTTGTTCGCCTCGATCGTTTCAAGCGTCGTCATCTCAGCCGTATCTATGACACTGACAGTATCGGAGCCGCGACTCGTGACATAGGCGCGGGAGGCATCAGGCGAGAGCGCAAGCAGATGCGAGCCGATCTGATCGGTCACCGCCACGCCTTCGACCGTGCCGAGTTCCACATCGACACGGATGACGTCGCGGGTCTCTTCCGTGGTGACGATCACACTGTTGCTGTCGCCGATCCAACTGATGCCATGCGGCGCTAGGTGCGGTTCGATGTCGATCGTTCTGATTAACTCGGTGGACGCGACATCGAAGACATTCAGCTCACGCCCGATATAGCCATCCTCAAGATAGGATACGACAACGGCCAGAGTTTGATCGGGCGACAAGGCAAGTTCATGCGGCGAGGGGCCGGTAGCCCGCCGGGCCACCTCCGCACCGCTGTCGAGGTCGATGAAGCTGACGGTGCCTTCGTATTTGTTCGCCACAATCAACGTGTCGGCAAACGACGCGGTGGGTAGCACAGCCATGATGAGCGCTGCTAATCTAAGGGTCTTCATGCGTGTTCCTCTCGTTCCAGCGGTTTCTGGGCAGTCTGGATCGCCAGGGGGATGGTTCCTAGCCCCGAAACCCCGTCGCGACCACGAATTTTTCCGAACTGTCCGAACGTGAGGCGGGGGGTTTCACATTCGCAACCTTGGTGAATTTCTGTTTCAACAGTTTCTGAAGATCACCTTCGGCCCCGCCTGCCAGCACCTTGGCCACAAAGGTGCCGCCGTCTTCCAGCACGTCAAAGGCAAAATAGGCCGCCGCCTCGCATAAGGAGATGATCCGCAAATGGTCGGTCTGCTTGTGCCCGGACGAGGCCGCCGCCATGTCCGACATGACCACATCCGCCTTGCCGCCCAGCCAGTCCTTGACCTGCTGGTCGGCATCATCGGCCATGAAATCCAGCACATGCGCCTCGGAACCTGCGACCGGTTCGACCTCCTGCAGATCGACGCCCAGAACGGTGCCGACCGCCTTGCCCGATTTCTCGCCCAGTGCATTCACCCGCTTGACCGCAACCTGCAGCCAGCCACCGGGCGCGCAGCCCAGGTCGACCACCCGCGCACCGGGGACCAGAAAGCGGTATTTGTCATCCAGTTCCAGGATCTTGTAGGCCGCACGCCCGCGATAGCCATCGGCCTGCGCGCGTTTCACGTAAGGATCGTTCAATTGCCGCTGCAGCCAGCGCGTCGAACTCAGCTTACGCCCGCGCGCGGTCTTGACCTTGACCTTCAGGTCACGCTGCCCGCGTCCCGAGGTGTTTTTTCCGCCCGGCGATTTTGCCATGGGACCAATCTCCTGCAATCCACCTCGTGCTTATCGACAGGCACGGTGGGTATCAAGCCATGGGTGCGTCGGGTTCGCGGATCATGATGTCGGGCCACGGGGATGAGGCCCCGAATACCAACCATCCGACGCCGTTCAGCAGCTTGCTGGTCAAAGGCACCTCTGACTGTTCATTCTGGTGGAAACTGCGCAGCAGCGCCGCGGCATCTTCGGCTTGCGATGTGGGCACCTTGATCGCGATGCCACCGATGGCCAGCGCAAAATGCGGCAGCGTGTTTGCAATCATATAGCCGGGGCACAGCACATCGAACCCTGCGGCTTCCAAAGCGCAGATCGTGGTCGCAGCCGTTGAGGCCTGATAGGTTATGGCGACGGTTGTAAATGGCATGTGCCATAGAGGTGGGGTCAGAATGGCCCGTCTTCAAGCACGCCATCCGCGCTCATCTGGGCGTAAAGCAACCCCTCGCGCAGTCCGCGATCTGCGACGGAGAGCCTGTCGGTGGGCCAGAGCCGCAGCAACGCTTGCAGAATGGCCGAACCGGACATGATCAGGGCCTGCCGGTCTTCGCCGATGCGGGGATCCTTGCGGCGGCCATGCGGGCCGAGTTCCAGATAGCCCCGGATCACCTTGTCAATCTGATCGCTGGTCATGCGCAGCCCGTCCACCTTGGTGCGGTCATAGCGCTTGAGCCCGAGATGCGAGGCGGCCACCGTGGTGACGGTGCCGCTGGTGCCGACGATCTGGAAGCCTTCGCGCGCTTGTTCGTCCTTATATGGGGCGAAATCGGCCAGATTTTCCTCGAAAAACCAACTCATCAGCGCGAACCGTGCCGCGTCGTCATGCACGTCGTTGAACTGATCGCGCAGCGTGGCCACCCCCAGTGGTACAGAAATCCAGTCCACCACCTTGGCGGCGGGGAAGGGGCTGTCTGTGGTGTGAAACCCCGCATGCAGCCGCATGATCGCCGCAGGCCGGTCGCGGCGCGGCACCGAGCTGAGGTCAATCCAGACCAACTCGGTTGAACCGCCGCCGATATCGACGACCAGCAATTGTTCGGTTTTGGTCGAGACCAGCGGCGCGCAGGAAATCACCGCCAGCCGGGCCTCTTCCTCGGGCTTGATGATCTCAAGCGTCAGGCCGGTCTCGCGCTTGACCTGATTGGTGAAGTCGCGGGAATTTTTCGCCCGGCGGCAGGCTTCGGTGGCCACCAGTCGCATTCGCGTCACCCGGTTGCGCTTGAGCTTCTGCTGACAGATCCGCATCGCCTGCACCGTGCGCGCCATGGACGAACGCGACAGCCGACCGGTGCGTTCCAGACCCGCGCCGAGTTGCACTGATTTCGAGAAACTGTCTACCACATGAAAACCGCTGCCCAAGGGTTGGGCAATCAGCATACGGCAACTGTTTGTGCCCAGATCCAACGCCGCATAGAGCGCATCGGGATCCGGCCGGGACGGCGCGGGGGTATCGACCGCTTTCGGGAACGCGCCCGCACCTTTGGGACGCTTGGGCGCCATATCTACACGCCCTCCGATTTCGAGTTATCCCGACCATAGGTTGGGGCGAGGTTCGGCGCAACCCGCTCATGAAGGTCATGAACAATTTGGGGTTTGGCATGGATGGTCATTGCGGTTGGAAATCCGTTAGGCTCGCGCGTGCAGAAAACGTCGCTGCGAAAACGGGAGATGTCGAAATCGAACCGCCCCGTTACGGCAATGGCAGATATCAAGCGCGTCAGGAAGTCAGGAGGAATCAGAATTATGCCGGACGTCACCGTGGTCTATTGGCGCGACATTCCCGCCCAGGTTATTGTGGGCAAGGGGCGTCGTGGGGCCAAACGTCAGCTTGAGGAACGGTTCGAACAAGCCATCGACCGTGCCGCGATGAAGGTGAACGCCAAGGATTCTGATGCCTATCTGGCCGAATGGCGCAAGGCTGCTCCTTATGCGGTCGAGGGCGATCCGTCCGAGATCGCCGAAGCCGAGGCTGTGCGTCTGGAAACGGAGTATGATCAGGACCGGATCAAGACCCTGATCGCAAATGACGGGTGGGCATGAGCCTGCAATCGTTGAAGGAGGCCGTGATGGCTCTGCTGAATTTCAAGAAACGCGACACGGTCGAAAACGGCCCTGTGAACCCCACCGTCGAGGCTTTTCTGCAAGGCTATTCCATCGAGGTCATGCCGCGCACTGCCGAAAAGGTCGAGGATTTCCGCGCGCTGCTGCCTGAGGGCACCCGCGTCTATATCGCCCATATCGAAGGGACCCCGATCGAGGACATGGTCAAGACCGCCAAGCGTCTGGCTGCCGACGGCTATCCGGTGATGCCGCATTTCCCGGCCCGCATCATCAAGGATGCCGCCACGCTTGAAAACTGGATCGCCATGTATCAGGGCGAAGCCGGTGTCGATCAGGCGTTGCTGCTGGCCGGTGGTGTCGCCAAACCGCATGGCGATTTCGACAGTTCGATGCAGATGATGGAAACCGGGTTGTTCGACAAGGCCGGTTTCAAACGCCTGCACGTGGCCGGTCACCCCGAAGGCAATAGAGACATCGATCCGGACGGGTCCAACAAGAACGTCGATGAAGCTCTGCTCTGGAAACAGAAATTCAGCGAGCGCACCGATGCCGAAATGGCACTGGCCACGCAATTCGCGTTTGAAGCCAAGCCGATCATCGAATGGGCCAATGCGGTCAAGGCCGCAGGCGTCGACATTCCGATCCATATCGGCATTGCCGGCCCGGCCAAGCTGCAGACGCTGATCAAGTTCGCGATTGCCTGCGGCGTGGGTCCCTCGCTGAAGGTGCTGCAAAAGCGCGCGATGGATGTGTCAAAGCTGCTGCTGCCCTATGAGCCGACCGATGTCGTGACCGAACTGGCAGCGCATAAAGCGGCCAATCCGGATTTCAACATCACCAATGTGCACTTCTTCCCGCTTGGCGGTATCAAGACCAATGCCAACTGGGCCATCAAGAACGGCGGGGACAGTACCCGCCCCGCAAATCCGGCGTGAAAGGCCTGACATGACGCAGACAATCGTAGAAAGCAAAACAAAAACAGCGATCATCGGCTTTGACCAGCCGTTCTGCGTGATCGGTGAACGGATCAACCCGACCGGCCGCAAGAAGCTGGCGGCCGAGCTTGAGGCGGGCGATTTTTCGACCGTCGAAAAAGACGCCCTGGCGCAGGTTGCGGCAGGCGCGACCGTGCTCGATATCAATGCGGGCGTGGTCTATAACTCCAACCCCAACCCGAACGAGACCGAGCCGCCGCTGATGCGCAAGATCGTCGAGCTGGTGCAGGGGCTGGTCGATGTGCCGCTGTGTATCGACAGCTCGGTGCCCGGCGCGCTTGAGGCAGGGCTTGAGGTCTGCGAAGGCCGCCCGCTGTTGAACTCGGTCACTGGCGAGGAAGAGCGGCTGGAACAGATCCTGCCGCTGGTCAAGAAATACAACGTGCCGGTTGTGGCGATCTCGAACGACGACACCGGTATTTCGGAAGACCCTGATGTGCGCTTTGCCGTGGCCAAGAAGATCGTCGAACGCGCCGCCGATTTCGGCATCCCGGCCCATGACATCGTGGTCGACCCGCTGGTGATGCCGGTGGGGGCGATGGCCACTGCCGGTCTGCAGGTCTTTGCGCTGGTGCGCCGTCTGCGTGAAGAACTTGGCGTGAACACCACTTGTGGTGCGTCCAACATCTCGTTCGGTCTGCCCAACCGTCACGGCATCAACAACGCGTTTCTGCCGATGGCGATGGGTGCTGGCATGACGTCGGCGATCATGAACCCGGTGGCGCTGCCCATCGGCCCCAAGAAGATTGCCGAGAAACGCGCCGAGGTCGCGGCGGCGGGCATCATCCTGCCCGAAGGGATGGATGACGAGGCCTTTGTTCAGATGTTCGGTATGGGCTCGACCCTGCCGCGCGCGGGCAAGGAGATGGAAGCCATTCGCGCCGCCAACTTCCTGACCAACAATGACCCGCATGGCGGCGAGTGGATCAAGGCCAACAAGGCCCCCGCCAAGGCCGGCGAAGAGGGCCGGGGCCGTGGTGGGCGCGCCGGTGGACGCCGCCGCCGCGCCTGAGGGCGGACAGAAAAAGGACAAAGGCCGGGCCTGATGCCCGGCCTTTTCTTTTTGAGCGACACAGCAAGGCCATGCGATTTGCGAGGCGCCTGGAAGCGGCTTTTCGCGCCGCTCGGGGCTTGCTCTGGGGTGGGGATTGCCATTAGGTGCAACGACCTGCCGCAGTTGAGGGATGTGATGATCAAGTCGATGACCGGGTTCGCCTCCAGCAAAGGGGAACATGCGCCGTTTTCCTGGAGCTGGGAATTGCGCAGTGTCAATGCCAAGGGGCTGGACCTGCGCCTGCGAGTCCCCGACTGGCTGGACGGGCTGGAAGCCGCGCTGCGGCCCATTCTGGCGAAGTCAGTGGCGCGCGGCAACATCACTCTGTCGCTGCGGCTTGCCCGAAACGAAGAGGGCGCCGCGCTTTCGCTGAACCACGACATCCTCGCGGCCACGTTGGGCGCCCTGCACGAGATCGAGGTCGAGGCGATGAATCGGGGCATCACCTTGGCACCTTCAAAAGCCAGCGACCTTCTTTCAGTGCGCGGTATTCTGGAGGCGGGCGCGGGAGAAGAGGATCAGGCCCCGCTAATCGCCCAGCTGAAATCAGAATTCGAGGCGCTGGTGCAGGCCTTCGTTCAGATGCGGGCCGCCGAAGGCGCGGCTCTGGCCGAGGTTCTGGACGGGCAATTGGCCCGGATCGAAGAGCTGACCACACAGGCCGCAAGCGTCGCCGAGGCCCGCAAGGAGGCCATGGCCGACACGCTCAAAACCAATCTCGCCAAGGTGCTGGAAAACACCGACGGGGCCGACCCGGACCGGGTCGCGCAGGAACTGGCCATCCTGACCGTCAAGGCGGATGTAACCGAAGAGATCGACCGCCTTGGCGCGCATATCAAGGCCGCCCGCGACCTTGTCGCAAAAGGTGGCGCGGTGGGGCGCAAGCTGGATTTCCTGATGCAGGAGTTCAACCGCGAGGCCAATACGCTCTGCTCGAAATCACAGAACACCGATCTGACCGCCATCGGGCTGGACCTCAAGGCGGTGATCGACCAGATGCGAGAACAGGTACAGAATGTCGAATAAAGGACACGCCACATGACCGACAGACGCGGCTTGCTGATCATCCTGTCCTCGCCCTCGGGCGCGGGGAAATCAACCCTGGCGCGGCGGCTGATGCACTGGGATAGCGGGCTGCAATTCTCGGTCTCGGCCACCACCCGCGCGCCACGCCCCGGCGAACAGGACGGGCGCGAATACCATTTCATGAGCGAAGAGGGGTTCAAACAGACCGTCGCCGATGGCGGCATGCTGGAACACGCGCATGTATTCGGCAATTTCTACGGCACGCCCGCTGCGCCTGTGCTGGACGCGATCAATGGCGGAAACGATGTGCTGTTTGACGTGGACTGGCAGGGCGAGATCCAGATCCGTAACTCCGACCTGGGTAAACACGCGCTGTCGATCTTCATCCTGCCCCCCTCGATCCGCGAACTGCGCCGTCGGCTGGAAGCGCGCGCTCAGGACAGCGAAGATGTGATCGGCAAACGGATGCTCAAAAGCTGGGATGAGATCAGCCATTGGGGGTATTACGAATATGTCCTGATCAATGACGATCTGGACGCGACCGAAGAGCGGCTGAAAACCATCATCAGCGCCGAGCGGATGCGCCGCATTCAGCAACCAACGCTGCAAAGCCATGTGCGCAATCTGCAAACCCAGTTCGAGGAGCTTACATGACACTTTATGCTCTGGACGGCCACGCGCCGGACATTCACGGGGACACCTGGATCGCCCCCGGTACGCATCTGATCGGCAAGGTGGTGCTGGAGGAAGGGGCCTCGGTCTGGTTCGGTTCAACCCTGCGTGCCGATCACGAGGAAATCCGTGTCGGCGCGGGCAGCAATGTGCAGGAAAACGTGGTCATGCATATCGATCCCGGCTTTCCGCTGAGTATCGGCAGGAATTGTACCATCGGGCACAAGGTCATGCTGCACGGCTGCACCATCGGCGACAACTCCCTGATCGGGATGGGTGCAACGGTGCTGAACGGCGCAAAGATCGGTCGGAACTGCCTGATCGGGGCAGGGGCGCTGATCACCGAGAACAAGGTCATTCCCGACAATTCGCTGGTGATGGGCGCGCCGGGCAAGGTGGTGCGTGAACTGGATGAGGCGGCGGCGCAGAAACTGACGCTGAGCGCCTTGCACTATCAAAAGAACATGCGGCGTTTTCGCGACGGTCTTGTCGAGGTCACATGAGCGGCAGGAACGAAAAGGGCTCGATCATCCGGCCCGATCCGCTGCCCGAAAGCGCCAGTCGACCGGTTGCGACCCCGCTGAGCCCCTCGGTGGTTTACGCCTCGGACACGCCCGACGCGCTGGACGACCAGTATGAGGGCCGCGTGCAGGGCTATACCTATTCGCGCGAGGGGCATCCCAATGCCGATGTGGTGGCCAAGCGGCTGGATGCGATGGAAGGTGCCAGTGGCGGCATCGTGACCGGCTCTGGCATGGGGGCAGTGACGGCAGCGCTGATGGGGCTGCTTTCAGCGGGCGATCACGTCATTGGCGGCAGCCAGCTTTATGGGCGCTCTCTGCGTCTGATGGCCGAGGATTTGCCGCGTCTGGGGATCGCCACGACGCTGGCAGACTCGGGTGATATCGACGCGATGAGAGCGGCTATCCGCCCGGAGACGCGGATGATCCTTGTCGAGGTTGTCTCGAACCCCGCGCTGAACGTGGCCGATATTGAGGGGCTGGCAGCGCTGTGCCGGGAGCGTGGCATTCTGCTGGCGGTGGACAACACCTTTACCACGCCGCGTGCGTTCCGGCCGCTGGATCACGGCGCGGATATCGTGCTGCATTCGATCACCAAGCTGCTGGCCGGGCATTCTGATGTGATGCTGGGCTACGCGGTGGCCCGCGATCCGGAATTGAGCGACCGCATGCGCGTGTTTTCCGTGACAACCGGTCTGACCCCCAGCCCGTTTGATTGCTGGCTGGCCGAACGCGGCATGCTGTCCTTTGATCTGCGGTTCGACCGGGCGCAGGCCAGCGCGGCGCTGCTGGCCGATCATCTTGCGACGCTGCCGGGCGTCAAACGGGTGCTCTACCCGACGCGCGCTGATCATCCCGATCATGCCCGCGCCATGGCGCTGCTGAACGGGCAGGGCTGTAACATGGTCAGCTTTGAGCTGGACGGCGGCCGCGCCGCTGCCAATGCCTTCACCCGGGCAGCGGATGGTTTGAGCTTTGCACCAACGCTGGGCGATGTCGGCACTACCCTGTCGCATCCCGCCTCCTCCTCTCACCGTGCTTTGAGCGTTGAAGAGCGTGCGTCGCGCGGGTTGACCGAAGGGTTCTTTCGGGTCTCCGTCGGTCTGGAAGACCCGGACCTGCTCAAGAGCATCTTCTCGCAGGCCGTTGCCGAGGCCACCGGGACATGACATCGCTGCCCGAGGAGACCATTCGCGGGCTTCTGGCCGGAATTCCGCTGGTGGCGCTGATCGTTGATCCGTCAGAGCGGATCATCGGCGCAAACGCCGAGGCGCAGGCGTTGCTGGGACGTCAGATCGTCGGCAGGCATTTCGCCACAATCCTGCGCCAACCTCCGGTGATTGACGCGCTGGAGCGCTGTCTGCGGCGTCAGGAATCGACGCGCACGCGTTTGCTGTCCAGCGAGGACGGACAGGACGTCACCTTTGATGTGTCCTGCCGCCATATCCCCGATCTGGGGGCGCTGCTGTGTTTCACCGATGTGACTCCGATGGAAAAGGCGGGACAGATGCGGCGCGATTTCGTCGCCAATGTCAGCCATGAATTGCGCACACCGCTGACCGCGCTGATGGGGTTCATCGAAACCCTGCGCGGCCCGGCCCGTGACGACAATGTCGCCCGCGAGCGCTTCCTGCAGATCATGGAGGGAGAGGCCAGCCGGATGAACCGTCTGGTCGGTGATCTGCTGTCGCTGAACCGGGTCGAAAGCCAGGAAAGGGTGCGCCCCAGCGCGGAGGTCGACCTGCACGGGCTGCTGAAATCGACGTTGAACTCGATCAAGCCGCTATCCGAAGAAGCGGGCGTCGCGATGAAGCTGATCGCGCCGGACAATCCGGTTCTGGTCGCGGGCGATCCCGATCAACTGCGGCAGGTCTTCACCAACCTGATCGAGAATGCGATCAAATACGGCGGCAGTGGCGGCGTTGTCGACATCTCGCTGACCTCAAAGGACCGCGATCCGGCCCTGCGTGCTCCATCAGCACGCATTCTGGTGGCCGATAAGGGACCGGGCATCGACCCTGTGCATCTACCTCGGCTGACCGAGCGCTTCTATCGTGCCGACAGCCACCGCTCACGCGAGCTGGGCGGGACCGGGCTGGGGCTCGCGATCGTCAAACACATCATCAACCGCCATCGCGGTCGCCTGCGGATCGAAAGCGACTTGGGGCAGGGATCGGTGTTTACGGTCATTCTGCCGCAGGGGACTGCGGCGGCTAACTAGGGAATTTATTTTAAAACAAAGCTTTACGTGCATAAACGTGCATTAACTTTTTTTCCATCAAACCCCAATTGTCATACGACTGTTACAAACCTGTCACAAAAGGCAAACGCAGCGCGGCTAGCTACCGCGACGAGATCATCATGAGGGTGATCGCTGCAAATTCTCTACCAAGGAGACTGAAATGTCCTTTGTGAAACTTTCCGCCTCGGCGCTGGCCATCGCTGCTGTTTCGGCAACGGCTGCTGCCGCGCGTGATCAGGTTCAGGTTGCCGGGTCGTCGACCGTTCTGCCCTATGCCTCGATCGTCGCCGAAGCCTTTGGCGAAAACTTCGACTTCCCGACACCGGTGGTGGAATCG
This sequence comes from Ruegeria jejuensis, assembly GCF_041537905.1. NCBI lineage: Bacteria > Pseudomonadati > Pseudomonadota > Alphaproteobacteria > Rhodobacterales > Roseobacteraceae > Ruegeria > Ruegeria jejuensis. Next base: position 50,377 of record NZ_JBGRUO010000019.1, read on the forward strand.
GGCGGCTCGTCCGCAGGTCTGAAGCGGTTCTGCGAAGGTGTGGGCGAAAACACCATCGACGTGGCCAACGCCTCGCGCAAGATCAAGGACACCGAGATCGCCAAATGTGCCGAAGCGGGTGTGACCGACATCATCGAAGTGCGCATCGGCTATGATGGCATCGTCTTTGCCAGCGACATCGCGGGCAACTCCTACGAATTCACGCCCGATGACTGGTTCCTGGCACTGTCCGACAAGGTTCTGGTGGATGGCCAGTTGGTCGACAACCCGAACGTGACCTGGGCCGACGTGAACCCGAACTTCCCGGCCGTTGACATCCAGGCCTTCATCCCCGGTACCAAGCACGGCACCCGTGAAGTGTTCGAGGACAAGGTGATCCTGGCGGGCTGCGAGCACACCGGCGCGTTCGACGCGCTGAAAGCCGCAAATGGCGACGACAAGAAAGCCGCCGAAAAAGCCTGTATCGCTCTGCGCACCGATGGCAAATCGGTCGATATCGACGGCGACTACACCGAGACGCTGGCCCGTATCGAAAGCAACAAGGACGGCATCGGCGTCTTTGGTCTGGCCTTCTACGAGAACAACACCGACAAGCTGCAGGTTGCGACCATGTCGGGCATCGTTCCCTCGACCGAGTCGATCGCAACCGGCGAATACCCGGTCTCGCGCCCGCTGTTCTTCTACGTCAAGAAAGCCCATATCGGCGTGATCCCCGGCCTCAAGGAATATGCCGAGTTCTTCGTCGCTGACGAAGTCGCTGGCCCCGACGGCCCGCTCGCCGAATATGGCCTGGTCTCAGACCCCGAGCTGAGCGACACGCAAGGCGCGGTTGCCGACGAGGCGGTTCTGGGCGGCAATTCCTGATCGGGACGCCCGCATGATGTGGCCGGGGCGGGTTGATCGCCCCGGTATTTCCCCTTCCTTCGACAACGGATTGCAAACCGATGCCAACACTCTGGCTGGTCGTTTCGGTGCTTGTTCTCGCCGCCATCGGGTATGTGCTGGGTCGCAAACGCGCCCTTCAATCTGCCGGTGGCGATGCGCGGGCGCTGCACTCTTTGCCCAATTACTACGGGCTGAACGTCGCTTTTGCCGCGCTCATCCCGGCCTTGGGCGTTCTGATCATCTGGTTGCTGGCGCAGCCGCTGGTTATCGAAAACGCGGTCTCGGACATAATCCCGGACGAGGCCATCCCCGAGGAGTCAACCCGCAGCCTGATCATGTCCGATGTGCGCCGGGTCGCCAGCGGTCTGGACTTTGCCGTCGAGCAAGGGGCGATGACCCTGGCGGAGTCGCAGTCTCTTAACGCCGAAGCCAGTGATATCCGCGCCCGGTTGGGTGAGGTCGGCGTCGCACTTGGGGCCGAGGTCAGGGCCGAAGTTCTGGAAGCGGCGCAAAACTACCGGCAAATGACCACCACCGGCAAACACGCGATGACATTGGTTGTCGCTCTGCTGGCAGTGGCCGGACTGGCGATTGCCTATGCGCGCACCCACAAGGATTTCCGCGCCCGCAACGTGGTCGAGCGGGGTGTTCTGGTCCTGCTGATCCTGGCGGCGTCGCTGGCGATCCTGACCACGGTTGGCATCGTCTTTTCGATGCTGTTCGAGACGATGAATTTCTTCGGCCTGCATTCGTGGAAGGATTTCTTCTTCGGTGGCACCTGGGCGCCGAACTTCCGGGGCGATTCAGAACTGTCGATCCTGCCGCTCTTGTGGGGCACCCTTTATATCTCGTTCGTCGCGCTGCTGGTCGCGGTGCCGATCGGTTTGTTTGCGGCGATTTATCTGGCCGAATATGCCAACAAAGCGACCCGCAGTTTCGCAAAGCCGCTGCTGGAAATTCTCGCTGGTATCCCAACCATCGTCTATGGCCTGTTCGCGCTGCTGACCGTTGGTCCGATGCTGGTGGATTTCTTTGGCAAGGGTGGCCTGCTGGGCGTCGAATGGATGGCCGGAGCGACCTCGGTGCTGACGGCGGGTGTGGTGATGGGCATCATGCTGATCCCGTTCGTGTCCTCGCTGTCCGACGACATCATCAACGCGGTACCCCAGTCGATGCGCGACGGCTCGCTGGGGCTGGGCGCGACCAAATCCGAAACCGTGCGGCAGGTTGTTTTGCCCGCAGCGCTGCCTGGCATCGTTGGCGCGGTGCTGCTGGCGGCATCGCGTGCCATCGGTGAAACTATGATCGTTGTGATGGGCGCGGGCGCGATCGCGAAATTCGCGCTCAACCCGCTGGAATCGATGACCACGATCACCACGCGGATTGTCAGCCAGTTGACCGGGGACACGGACTTTGCCAGCCCCGAGACGCTGGTGGCCTTTGCGCTGGGTCTGACCTTGTTCGTTCTGACGCTGGGGCTGAACATTCTGGCGCTTTACATCGTGCGCAAATACCGGGAGCAGTACGAATGACCGATATCAGTCAAAGCGGTGCGCCCAAGCGCACCAGTTCGCTGCTGTCGCAAGACGCGCGCACCGCAAAGCGCAACCGGGCGGAAAGCCGGTTCAAGCTCTACGGTATCCTTGCTATTGCGGTTGGCCTCCTGATGCTGATCACGCTGGTCTATAACATCGTCAGCCGTGGTACCGGGGCGTTCACGCAAACCTTTATCACGCTGGAGGTGACGCTGGCCGAGGACAAGCTGGACAAGAACGGCAACCGCAATCTGGACGAGATCAAGAAGGTCTCGACCTTCGGATACTCGCCGTTGATTAAGGACGCGATCGGCAAGGAGGTTGAGAAGCTCGGCATCAAGACCGATTTGTCGGCCAAGGACCAGGCTGCAATCCTGTCCAAAAGTGCGGCTGCGCAGCTGCGTGATTATGTGATCGCCAACCCGGACAAGATCGGAGAGACGGTTCAATTCCGCTTCCTCGCCAATTCCCGCGTCGATGGCTACATGAAAGGCCGGGTCAGCCGGGAGAGCATCGCCAATGACAAGTCGATCTCACCAGCGCAACTGGATTTCGTGGATCAACTGGTGGCGGATGGCGTGATCGTCAAATCCTTCAACCTGGACTTCATCTTTGGCGCGGATGCCTCTGACCAGCGGCCCGAAGCTGCGGGGATCGGGGTGTCGATGATCGGCTCGCTCTTCATGATGCTGGTAGTTCTGGCGCTGGCGCTGCCCATCGGCGTGGCCGCCTCGATCTATCTGGAGGAGTTCGCCCCCAAGAACTGGATCACCGATATCATCGAGGTCAATATCTCGAACCTGGCGGCGGTGCCCTCCATCGTGTTCGGTATTCTGGGCCTGGCGGTCTTCATCAACTACATGCACCTGCCGATGTCGGCACCGCTGGTGGGTGGTCTGGTACTGACGCTGATGACACTGCCGACCATCATCATCTCAACACGCGCTTCGCTCAAAGCAGTGCCGCCCAGCATCCGCGATGCGGCGCTTGGGGTCGGGGCCTCGAAAATGCAGTCGGTGTTCCACCACGTGCTGCCGCTGGCCGCGCCGGGCATCCTGACCGGCACCATCATCGGGCTGGCACAGGCGCTGGGGGAAACTGCACCGCTGCTGCTGATCGGCATGGTCGGGTTCATCGCCTCGAACGCGCCGGACAGCGTCGCAAGCGGCTTGCTGTCGCCGAACTCGGCCATGCCCGCGCAGATTTACGAATGGGCGAAACGGGCTGACCCGGCGTTTTATGAACGCGCCTGGGGCGGGATTATCATCCTGCTGATCTTTCTTGTTACAATGAACACTGTGGCCGTAATCCTGCGTCGCCGCTTTGAGCGCCGCTGGTAATGGAGGGGCACGATATGAACGATATGGCACGAGTAGCGAGAGCTGTGGACACTGGCCAAGCCAAGATCACCGCCAGCGATGTGCAGGTCCATTATGGCGACACCCACGCCATCAAGGATGTGAACGTCGAAATCGGTGACAAGACGGTCACTGCCTTCATCGGCCCGTCAGGCTGCGGCAAGTCGACCTTTCTGCGCTGTCTGAACCGGATGAACGACACCATCGATATCTGCCGGGTCAGGGGCAATATCCTACTGGATGGCGAGGATATCTATGACAAGCGGGTCGATCCGGTGCAGTTGCGCGCCAAGGTGGGCATGGTGTTTCAGAAGCCCAACCCGTTTCCCAAGTCGATCTATGACAATGTGGCCTATGGCCCGCGCATTCACGGTCTCGCCAAGAACAAGGCGGAACTGGATGAGATCGTTGAGAAATCCCTGCGTCGTGGGGCGATCTGGAACGAGGTCAAGGACCGGCTGGATGCGCCGGGCACCGGCCTGTCGGGTGGTCAGCAACAGCGCCTGTGTATCGCCCGCGCGGTTGCCACCGAACCCGAAGTTTTGCTGATGGATGAGCCCTGTTCAGCGCTCGACCCCATCGCAACCGCGCAGGTCGAGGAACTGATCGACGAGCTGCGCCAGCGGTATTCGGTGGTGATCGTGACCCACTCGATGCAACAGGCCGCGCGGGTCAGCCAGAAAACCGCGTTCTTCCATCTGGGCAACCTTGTCGAGTTCGGCGAGACAGGCCAGATCTTTACCAATCCGCAGGACCCGCGGACGGAAAGCTACATCACCGGGCGCATCGGCTAAGCAAGGGCATGACCATGACGGAACAACATATCGCATCCGCCTTCGACCGTGAGCTCGAGTCGATTCAGGCGCATATCATGAAGATGGGCGGGTTGGTCGAGGCGGCCATCGGTGCCTCGGCGACATCGCTTGAAACGCGCGACGAGGAACTGGCACTGAAAGTGCGCGCCGATGACAAGGCCATCGACGCGCTGGAAGAGGTAATCGACGAGGAAGCCGCGCGGCTCATCGCCCTGCGCGCGCCCACCGCGATCGATCTGCGGCTGGTGCTGTCGGTGCTGAAGGTTGCGGGTAATCTGGAGCGGATTGGCGATTACGCCAAGAACATCGCCAAGCGAAACTCGGTGCTGATCACCGTGCCGCCGGTCAATGACAGCGCCGCAGCCCTGCGCCGCATGGCGCGCGAGGTGGAACGGATGCTGAAAGACGCGCTCGATTCCTATATCCAGCGCGATGCCGAACTGGCTGCCGATGTCATTGAACGCGACCGCGAGGTCGACCAGATGTACAATGCGCTGTTCCGCGAGTTCCTGACCTTCATGGCGGAAGAACCGCGCAGCATAACCTCTTGTATGCATTTGCACTTCATCGCCAAGAATATCGAACGGATGGGCGATCACGTCACCTCGATCGCCGAGCAGGTGGTCTATCTCGTTACCGGTGAACGCCCGGAAGAGGCACGCCCGAAAGCCGATACAACATCGCTGACAGCATAAGGGACCAGTTTCATGGCTGCTGCCGCTGCACAACCAACCGTTCTGGTGGTCGAGGATGAACCGGCTCAACGTGAAGTGCTGGGCTACAATCTGGAAGCCGAAGGGTTTCGCGTCGTCAAGGCCGAGAATGGCGAAGACGCGCTGCTGCTGGTGGAAGAGGACAGTCCCGACATCATCGTTCTGGACTGGATGATGCCCAATCTCAGCGGAATTGAGGTCTGCCGCAGGCTGAAGATTCGGCCCGACACGCGCAGCATCCCAGTCATCATGCTTTCGGCCCGCTCGGAAGAAGTGGACAAGGTGCGCGGGCTGGAAACCGGGGCGGATGACTACGTGGTCAAACCCTATTCGGTCGCTGAGCTGATGGCGCGCGTGCGCACGCAGTTGCGCCGCGTGCGCCCCTCGACCGTGGGGCTGCGGCTGGAATTCGAAGATATCGTGCTGGACGCCGAAACCCATAAGGTCAGCCGATCGGAACAGCCGCTGAAGCTGGGCCCGACCGAGTTTCGCCTGCTCAGCACCTTCATGGAAAAGCCGGGTCGGGTCTGGAGCCGCGAGCAGTTGCTCGACCGGGTCTGGGGGCGTGATATCTATGTGGATACGCGGACGGTGGATGTGCATATCGGGCGTCTGCGCAAGGCTTTGACCCAGCATGGCGGCACGGATCCGGTGCGCACGGTGCGCGGTGCGGGATACGCTCTGGGCTGACACTTAGCGCGGCAGATCATCCTCGGGCTGGGCGCGCTGCGCCAGCCAGTCGCGGAACTGTCGCAAAACCGGGTCCTCGGACCCGGATTTTGGCCAGACGAGATAATAGGCGCCGTTGGCTTCGACCGAATGGTCATGAACCGGAACCAACCGTCCGGTCGCCAGTTCCTGCTCGACCAGGTATTCCGGCATCAGGGCGACACCAAGCCCGTGCAGGGCGGCCTGTGTGATGGTCGAGAACTGATCATAGATCATGCCGGGCAGGGGCGGTGACACTGCTACGCCCACGCGCGCAAACCAGTCCTGCCAGGCATTGGGCCGGGTCTGAATATGCAGCAGCGGCAGTTTCAGCAGGTCCGCCGGATCATCGGGTGGCCTACCGATCAGACCGGGGGCCGCCACCGGCACAACACGCTCGGTCTTCAGCAAAAGCGCCTCGGTGCCCCGCCAATCCGGTTGACCGAAATGTATCGCCGCATCAAAGGGTTCCACGTCGAAGCTGAACGGTCTGAGCTGGGTCGACAGGTTGACCGTTATGTCGGGATGCAGATGGGTGAATTCGGGCAATCTGGGTACCAGCCAGCGCATTCCGAATGTGGGCAGGATCGCAAGGGTCAAGCTGCCGCCGGTGGGCTGTACCTGCAATTGGATCGACGCCTGCGCAATCTGGTTCAGGGCCGCGCGGACCTCGACGACATAGTCGGATGCGGCCGAGGTCAGCGACAGGCGCTTTCTGTCGCGCCGGATCAGCGTGACGCCCAGTTGCTCTTCCAGCCCTTGAAGCTGTCTGGAAATCGCACTCTGCGTCAGGGCCATTTCCTCGGCCACAGCCGAGGCCGAGCCAAGGCGGTCGAGCGCCTCCAGCGCGCGCAACGCGGAAAGGGACGGGATCAGACGGCGGGCAGGAGTCATCTATGCGAAAATCTCACGTATCGATGCGGTTTTATCGCTGTTTTTTGCGCCCTGCGCACGTTATTTTTACCCCAGCCCTGCATTGGAGACCTGCCATGAACGCCCCCGTTGCCAAACCGACCCTGAAAGCCAAGGACGCGCCAGATCTGGGGCCGTTCAATTGGGAAGACCCGCTGCGGCTGCAGGACCAGTTGACCGAAGACGAGCGCATGATCGCCCAAAGCGCCCACGCTTATGCGCAAGAAAAGCTGCAGTCGCGCGTGACCGAGGCGTTCGAAACCGAGGCCACCGATCCGGCGATCTTTCGCGAGATGGGCGAGATGGGGCTGCTGGGCATCACCATCCCCGAGGAATATGGCGGGCTGGGCGCGGGCTATGTGTCTTATGGGCTGGTCGCGCGCGAGATCGAGCGGGTGGATAGCGGCTATCGTTCGATGATGTCGGTGCAAAGCTCGCTGGTCATGTATCCGATCTATGCCTATGGCAGCGAAGCACAGCGTCAGAAATACCTGCCAAAGCTTGCCAGCGGTGAATATATCGGCTGTTTCGGCCTGACCGAACCGGACGCGGGCTCTGACCCGGCGGGCATGAAAACCCGCGCCGAAAAGATCGAGGGCGGCTATCGCCTGACCGGCACCAAGATGTGGATTTCCAACGCGCCGATCGCGGATGTCTTTGTGGTCTGGGCCAAGTCCGACGCTCATGACGGCAAAATCCGTGGCTTCGTGCTGGATAAGGGCCTGCCGGGCCTGAGCGCGCCGAAGATCGCCAACAAGATGTCCCTGCGCGCGTCGATCACCGGCGAGATCGTCATGGACGGCGTCGAGGTCGGTGAAGAGGCGCTTTTGCCCAATGTGCAGGGCCTCAAGGGGCCGTTTGGGTGTTTGAACCGCGCCCGCTATGGCATCTCCTGGGGTGTGATGGGTGCGGCCGAGGCGTGCTGGCACGGCGCGCGGCAATACGGGCTGGATCGCAAACAGTTCAACAAGCCCCTGGCACAAACACAGCTGTTCCAGCGCAAACTGGCCGATATGCAGACCGAGATCGCGCTGGGTCTGCAGGCCAGCCTGCGGGTCGGGCGGCTGATGGATGAGGCCAGTGCCGCGCCCGAGATGATCTCGATCATCAAGCGCAACAATTGCGGCAAGGCGCTGGAGATCGCGCGTCACGCCCGCGACATGCATGGTGGCAACGGGATCAGCCTGGAATTCCAGGTGATCCGCCACATGGTGAACCTTGAAACGGTGAACACCTACGAAGGCACCCATGACGTCCACGCGCTGATCCTGGGGCGCGCCCAAACCGGATTGCAGGCCTTTTATTAAGCGTGGGGCCTCTTTAAGCCCGAACGCGAGCTGGAGCGCCGTTTGTGATTTGTCCCTCTACATCAGACGGTTCTGAACTTCCAGCAGGTTCTGTCGTATCACGAATTGGCTATTCGTCTTGCCACCGATGATCCAACCGATGATCGAAGTTCCGGAACCAGATTTCCGCTATCTGCTCTTGATTGGCGACAAATTCTGTCACTGCGTTGCAGCGCGGCAGATCTGGCTGCGGGTTGTGCCAAGCCGAGAGCATAGCCAGAAAGATATCAGCCGGAGACAGCCTCATCCCGCAAAGAAAGGCGCTATCCGCGAGTTCGTTTTCGATAAGATGCAAAGCCCGGTGCGTGCGGGCCCTGGCGGCGGTCCTTATGGCGTTGCGTAGCTGCTCTTGCGGAATAGAGGGGTCAATCGCGTATCTGTCAGGGTAGCTTTTTCGCAGGATACCTTCATAGACATTGGTCGCCAGAAAGCTGGTCCAGCGATAGAAGCGGGAAACATCTTCGACAAACAGGTTTGGCCCGTACCGAAGCGATCTGTGCCTCTCGGCGAGATAAAACAGGATGGCGGCGCATTCGGTCAGAACCGCGCCCTCGGGCGTGGTCAGGACGGGCACTTGCCCCCATGGATTGAGATCGCGGAACTGATCGGGCAATGGCGAGGACGGGTCGGATGCGATCAGATCGAGTTCGAACGGTATGTCGGCCAGTGTCAGAGCAGCCTCAACAACAAAGCCACCCGAGCCAAGGCGGTTGATCAATCGGTAAGGTTTCATTGCGGCTGCGCCGAGATATAGCTCAGAAGACGGTCCTTCGCGCGCTTCGGTAGGTCGTCGGGCAGGGTATCCGGGGTCGCTGGCCCATCTCCGACCTGGATCAGCATGACCATGCCCATCGCGTAATGCGGCGTGCATTTGATGCCGTAGATGCCGGGAACCGTAAAGGTGACCTCGATCTCTTCATTGATCTTGCCTTTGAAGGGCTCGGCGCCACCGGGCACCATACCATCGATGCTGGCAGCGTTGTGGCCCGGTCGTGTGGCGAGGAATTTCACCGTGTCGCCGGGCGCGATCTTCAGATAGCTCGGGGCATAGACCATCGAGCCGGTCTCATCGCGGTTCAGCATCTCAACCTCATGCAGCTCTGCCAGCGCAACGGACGGTAAGATAGAAACAATGAGGGCAACGAGTAAACGCATGTTGGGTCCTTTGGCTATGACATGGCTGTGTGGAAACGGATGACCTGCGATTGATCCGCCGGGTCGGTGAGGAAGTGGGCGCAGACGCCGAACACCTCGCGCAGCATCCCCTCTGACAGAATTTCTTTCGGGGTTCCGCTGGCCTTGAGGCGGCCATTCTCAAGAATGCAAATCCGGTCGCAGAGCATCGCCTGGTTCAGATCATGCAGCGCAATCACGGCGGTTACGGGCAGGCGCGCAACCATGTGCAGGATCGCCAGTTGGTGTCGGATATCCAGATGGTTGGTCGGCTCGTCCAGCAGCAGGATTTGCGGCTGCTGCGCCAGCGCGCGGGCGATATGAACCCGCTGCCGTTCGCCGCCGGACAGCGTGTGCCAGTGTCGGTGCCCAAAGCCCGACAGGTCCACATCGGCCAGCGCCTGCGCAACAATCGCATCATCCTGAGCGCCCCAGCCCCGCAACGCCGACAGCCAGGGGGTGCGGCCCAATTCGACCGCATCGCGTACGGTGATGCGGTCGGCAGTGTCGGCATGTTGCTCAACCAGCGCCAATCTTTGCGCGATCTCGCGCTGGCGCATCCCGGCCATGCTCTGGCCACCCAGATGCACGGAACCTCTGGAGGGCGTGCGGATGCCCGCAAGCATACGCAGCAAAGTGGATTTGCCCGACCCGTTTGGCCCGATCAGCCCCAGCTTTTCGCCTTCGTTCACGGTCAAGGAAATATCGCTGACGATGGGTTTCCCGCGCGTCTCCCAGCCGAGGTTTTGGCACGACAGGATCATGGCGACGTTCTCCCGCCGATCAGGATCAGGGCAAACACGGGCGCGCCGACCAGGGCGGTGACGACCCCGATAGGCAAAACCTGTCCGGGGATGATCATGCGTGAGATGACATCCGCGAAGATAAGGAAGACGGCTCCGGCGAGCGCCGAGGCGGGCACCAACCGGCCATGCCGGTGGCCGACCACAAAGCGCATGGCGTGCGGGATCACAAGGCCGACAAAGCCGATGGCCCCGACAACTGAAACCATGGCGGCGGTTACCAGCGCGGCGATACCGATCAGGGTCAGTTGCACGCGCTTCACAGCGATACCCAGCGAGGCGGCGCTGTCTGCACCAAAGGTGAACGCATCCAGAGCGCGGGTGTTCCACAGGCAGGCCACGATGCCAAACATTGCAGCGGGCAGCGCGCTGGCAACGTCAGGCCAGCGCACACCGGACATATTGCCCAGCAACCAGAACATGATGGCGCGGGCCTGTTCCGCATTGGCGGATTTGGTGATCAGAAAGGCGGTCAATGCGTTGAACATTTGCGACCCGGCGATCCCGGCCAAAACGATGACCCCCGCCGCGCGCAGGCCGACACCGCCGCCCGCAGCATGGGCGAGCAGCGCGACAAAAGCGAAGGCCAGCAGGGAACCCATGAACGCGCCTGCAGACAGCGAGATCAGCCCGCCGCCCAGCCCCAGCACGGTGACGGCGACGGCTCCGGTTGAGGCCCCCGCCGAGATGCCCAGAAGATAGGGATCGGCCAGCGCATTGCGCAGCAGCGCCTGCAAGATCACGCCGGACAGGGCCAGCCCCGCGCCGCAGCAGGCGGCCACAACCGCGCGCGACATGCGGTAATTCCAGATGATGCCCTCGTCGATCTTGTCGACGGGATAGCCCGCATCAAACAGTTTGTTGGCCAGCACCTTCAGTACCACGCCGGGTGGAATACTGGTTTCCCCCAAAGCGGCCCCGAACAACAGCGCGGCCAGAAGCACCGGGGGCACGACCAGCCCCCAGTGCCACAGCGACCGGCGCGCAAGTGGCCGATCAATTGCCGTCATTGGGTCAGACCAAAAGCAGGCAGTTCATCCGCGATCTGCTCCAATGCATAGATGGCGCGGACGGTCGGGCTCATGGCATGGGCGTCGATGGTGATGATCCGGCCTTCCTTGACGGCGGTCATTTCCTTGGCGACCGGGTCGCTCATAAGGAATGCGCGCTTTTTCTCGACGTCGTCCGCCGGGAAACGGCGGCGGTCCATTTCGGCAATCACAATGAAGGTCGGATCAGCCTTGGCGATGGTTTCCCAGCCCACAAGCGGCCATTCCTCGCCCGAGGTAACCACATTATCGACACCCAGCTTGTCCATCATGTAAGCAGGAACGCCCTGCTGACCGGCGACATAAGGGTCTGACTCCATATCCGCCGACGAGAACCAGAACAGCGCCGAGGACCCCTCTGGCAGGTTCAGGCCTGCGGCCTTGGCGATGGCCTGTTCCTCGCGGGTTTTCAGATCGTCTACCAGCGCGGCACCCGCATCCTGAGCATCATAGATTTCGGCAAGCTGTTCGATGCTGGTGTACAATTGCTGGGTCGAGAACAGTTCCGACCGTGTGCCATCGACCCCAACCGAGTTATCCTTGGCCGCGCAATCGGTGGGCATCACATAGGTGGGCACGTTCACATCGTGAAACATCTCGCGCGTGGCGACGATCCCTTCGGCTCCCACATGCCATTCATACATGACTGTGACCAGTTGGGGTTTCTTGCCAACGACGCTTTCAAAGCTGGGATCATTATCGGCCAGACGTTCGATCTTGTCGTTGATCTCTTTGAACTCGGGCAGGACCGGGTTGAACCAGACCGAGGTGCCCGAGAGTTTGTCCTGCTGGCCCAGCAGATACAGGATTTCGGTCGTGGACTGCCCGATGGTCACGGTGCTGTCGGGTGCCTTGTCGAAGGTCAGCGTGTGGCCGCAATTCTCAATGGTCAGCGGATAGCTGGTCTTATCCGCAAAGGCCGGTGCGCTCAGCACAGCGGCCAGCGCGGTCAGGGTGATGAATTTGGATGTCATTGTCTTGGCTCCGGTAAATCCGATGCCGGGGTTTGAAAACAGAAAGAAAAAGGCCAGCAACCGGGCAGGCAAGTGCACTAATCCATGCACGGCACAAAGGTGTCAGTCGCATCACGATCCTTTCCCGAGCAACCCCGCCCGGTGGTTCAGGTTTACGTCGGCAGGTCTCCTGACTGACGGATCTTAGCTGGCCCTGACCTTCCCAGACCGTTTGGCCCAGTGGTATGTTCAGAGCTGGCTCACCGCCTACAGTTGCGGGGGCAGTTTCGGTTCATATGGGTCTGACCCATATGGCGAATTCCCTGTTAGGTCCGAATGGACACCGACAAACCGCGCATGACATCTCAGGGCTGTATCGTCAAGATTCGAAATCATCCAAAGATGGTCAGTCGTCAATTCTGCTAGCGCAACGCTGCCCCTTTTGGCACGCCGCAACGAAGCTTTTGGGCCCTTGTTGAGCGACAAGTATCGGCGGATCGTCAGCTATGCAACTTGGCAAGGCCTAAACCGCTTCTTGTCGGCTTAGGTCTTACGGCCCGGGCAGCGCCAATAAGCACAAGATACATCAAACCCAAGATCGCATCAGAGGGTCAATTACCAGCGATTCTGCCACTTGAGCTTGCTGATACGTTATACTATCACAGGTAAATCTGAACCAGATTCTGTGTGAAATCGTGGCGCTTTCCCCTTGCCTGTCCATTGACCGATTAACGGTTTCTCTGAATGGGCAATCGATCCTGAACGGTATCGATCTTGTGCTTGAACCGGGTCAGCGGGTTGCCCTGCTGGGCCAATCCGGATCCGGCAAGTCCATGACGGCACGGGCCGCTCTGGGCCTGCTTCCGCCGCAGGCCGAGATCACCGGGCGGATCGACGTTGGCGGTGTTGATGTCACCCGCACGCCGGCCCTCTCGCGGCCCGCATCAGCACGGCCGGCGATGGTGATGCAGGATACGCAGGCGGCGCTCAACCCGTTGACAACCATCGGTTATCAGCTTGAACAACCGCTGCGAAAATCAGGTTTGGGTGCCGCGGACGCGCGCCGAGCAAGCATCGACCTTCTGGCGCGGGTCGGCATGCCCGAGCCTGAGCAGATCGCGCGGCGGTGTTCTCCCGAATTGTCGGGCGGTCAGCGACAGCGGGTTTGTATTGCGATGGCCGTCGCCTGCAAGGCTCAGACAATCATCGGGGACGAACCCACCTCGGCGCTGGATGTGGTGACGCAGGCTCAGATCCTGAGGCTTTTGCGCGACGTCACCCAAGCCCCCGGCGGGCCGGGCCTGTTGCTGATTACCCATGACCTTCACGCAGCCGCGCATCTATGTGACCGCGCCCTTGTCATCGAGGCAGGGCGCATCGTCGAGGACGCACCGATGCAACGGCTCGTGACCGATCCTCAGCACGCGCATACGCGTGAGTTGATCGCCTCAGCCAGAAACTGCGGCATCGCCTGCGAGAGGTTGTACGGATGACCTTCCTGTCGATAGGTAACCTGTCGCTTGCGTATCCGGCGCCGCGCGGGTTTTGGCGTAAGACACCGCCGGCGCCCGCGCTGCACGAAGTCTCCTTCGATCTCGACGCAGGCGACCGAGTCGGTCTGGTTGGCGTGTCCGGCTCTGGAAAGTCCAGCCTGCTGCGATGCCTTCTTGCGCTTGAAGCCCCGCAGGCCGGGCAGATCTTTTGTGACGGGCGCGCCGTCCTGCCAGGTTCAGTCGCGTCGCTGCGCTGGTATCGGCGCATGGTGCAGTATATTCCGCAGGATCCGGCGGGATCGCTGGAGCCGCGCATGACGGTCTTACAACTCGTGACCGAACCGTTGCTGCGCCTGCATATCGACCGGAACCCCGAACAACTCGCAAAACAGGCGCTCGCCAGCATTGGCCTGGATCACCGTTTCCTTTCGCGCCGACCGGGCGAGTTGTCTGGCGGGCAGGCGCAACGCGTAGCGATTGCCCGTGCCATTGCGATGCGCCCTGTATTCCTGCTGGCGGACGAGCCGGTCAGTGGGCTGGATATGACCATCCGCGCCCAGGTGGCGCGCGTGCTGAAAGACCTTTCCACAGATCAAGGCACAGGCTTCCTTATGGTGTCACATGACATCTCCATTTTGGCTGAACTGTGCCAGCGGATACTGGTCATGCAAGAGGGCCGCATAGTCGAAGATCGACCCACCCGCGACCTGCTGCGCGACCCGCACCACCCGCATACGCAAGAATTGTTAAACGCCGCACCGCCGATGATCGCCGCGGCATAAGAAAGGACCCCCAATGAAATCTACCCTTCTAAGCGCCGCGCTCGTCGGCCTGAGCCTCGCAGGCGCTGCGCATGCCGAAGACCCGCGCATCGGTGTCGCAATGCTGCAACCGCCGCGCTCGGGGTTGAGCCCGTTATCCGACGACGCCTTCAAGTTGTCCCGCTGGTCCACTGCGGAAACACTGATCCGCCTGAACGCCGACGGTGAACCGCAGCCCTTGCTGGCAACCGAATGGAGCCGAATTGACGATCATACGTGGCGGTTTGTGATCAGGTCCGGCGTCAAGTTTCACGATGGCACCGATCTGACCCCGGAGCAGGTCGCAGCCGCGTTGTTGGCGGCAACGCAGGCCGCGCCCAAGCCGCGCATTCTTGATGGGGTCGAGATGGCGGTTGAGGTCGATGGCAATGCCGTGATCGTTCGCACCGAGGCCGTCGATCCTTTGGTACCCAATCGTCTCTCCAGCCCGCAGCTCGCGATTCTGGCTGAAAAAGCCTATGGCGAAAAAGGTGTCGTGACACCGACCGGAGCAGGGACCGGCCCGTTTGTTCTGACGGAAATCAACGGCGTGACGAGCGCGCATCTGGATCGGTTCGACGACTATTGGGGTGAGCGTGCCAAGCTAGCGGGCATCGATGCCGACTATGTAGGCGATGGCACCGCGCGAGGGGCCGCGTTGCGCACCGGTACCGCGCAGGTGGTCGAAACCGTTCCGGTCAGCCAGGCTGCGCTGATCGACCCGGCTCTGATTCACGAAGTCCCGATGCCGCGCACCAATACGCTCTACGTGAACTCCAAGAAGGGCCCGCTGACCGATCCCGCCCTGCGCAGCGCGGTACGTGATGCGATTGACCGCGACGCTATCGTCCGGACCGTTTATGAAGGGCGGGCCGACGTCGCGCGCGGTCTGTTCGGCCCGGCGCTACCCTGGGCGAACCCCTTGCGAACGCCGATCGATCACGTCCAAGCCAAGGCCCCTGAAGGCACCAAGATCACGCTTGGCACCTATACTGACCGGGCCGAATTGCCCGAAGTCGCCGTACTGGTCGCCCAAATGCTGGGCGAGGCGGGTTTCGACGTCACTCAGGATGTCCGCGAATACGCCAATATCGAGGCCGACATGCTGGCTGGTAATTTCGACCTCATTATTCTGTCACGTGCCACCGTGCTCGATAGCGGTGATCCGGTGTCCTACATGGTCAGTGATTTCGGGTGCGAAGGCTCGTTCAACATCTCGCAGCTTTGCGACCCGGCAGTCGACGCCGCCCTTGAGGCCGCAGCCGCAATCGAGCCCGGTGTGGAGCGCCGCGAGGCCATCATCGCCGCTGAGGCCGCCATTCTGGCAAGTGGTGCAGCCGTTCCGATGCTGCATGGGCGCATCATTCAAGGTGAGGCCGCTAACGTGTCCGGAGCGCAACGCGACCCGCGCGAGCGCAGGCTGATCACGGAACACACCACGCTGACCAAATGATCCAAACGCTGGATCGTCTGACCCCCGCGCTTTCGCGCGGGGTGACATTGGTTGGTGTGATGGTTCTGGTGGCCTTGCTGCCCTGGATCTCGAACAAAGATCCCGCGCTCAGCATTCTGCGGGCGCGGATGGGCGAGCAGAACCCGACGCCCGAAGCGCTGGCGGCCATTCGTGAGCGGCTTGGACTGGCGCTCGGGCCGGTTGAGCACCTCAAGGCCTGGGCTGCGGGGCTCTTGCATGGCGATCTGGGGACCTCGTGGATTTCCGGCGCCCCCGTTCTGTCGGACATGCTCAATGCCTTCGGTGTGTCATTGATCCTGATGGCGGCGGCCTTTACGGTTGCCAGCGCGATTGCCTTTTTGGTCTGCTGGCCCACGATGCGGCGCGGTTTGCACGGGCGTGATACCCGGACATCCGGCATCGTCGCAGCGACGCTGACCGCACTGCCCGAGTTCCTGCTGTCGGCTTTGCTGCTGGTTATGTTCTCGGTCTGGCTTGGCTGGTTTCCCCCCTATGGTTGGGGTGATGTGGTGCATGTCGTGTTGCCGGCCTTTGCTCTGGGCCTGCCGGCGGGCGGGTATCTGGGACGGCTTATTTCAAATGCGATTTCCGCGACATTCCAGGAGCGTTGGATCGCGACATGGGCCATGGCGGGGTTTTCGCGCGGTAAAATCGCGCGGGCTGTTATGCGTCGCAGCCTGCCTGCGCTGATGCCGCAGATTGGCATGGTTATCGTGGCGATGACAGGTGGTGCCATCGCCGTTGAACAGGTCTTCTCGATCCCTGGCCTTGGTCGGGCAGTTCTTGGGGCGGCCTCGGCGCAGGACCTTCCGGCGCTCCAGGCCGGAATCCTGATCCTGCTGGTCAATGCGCTGCTGATCGGAGTGATCGCCAACCTGATCCGGGTCGCCCTGCTGGGTCGCGCGCTTGGCATAGGTGCGCTGCCGGTGCCCGAACTCGAACAACCAACGCGGGATCGTCGGCTCTGGCTGGTGCCTTGCGCGGTTGTGCTTATCCTTCTTTTGATGATCGTTCTGGGTCTGCCGCGCGACCCGTTCACATCACTATACATTCGATTGCAACCCCCAAGCCTGTCTTTGCCGCTGGGAGCTGATGGCCTTGGTCGGGATGTGCTCGCACGTATTGCACATGGCGCGGTCGCGACCATCGGAATGGCACTGGTCGTGACGCTGGTCTCGCTGATCATCGGACTGGCTATGGGGTTGATGCCCCGTCTGGCCATCGGCTTGATCGAGGTCACCAAAGCCACGCCGCCGACCATTGCTGCCCTGATTGTTGTGGCCGCAATCGGGCCAAGCCTGATCGGCGCGCTGATCGCCGTGTGTGCGGTCGCCTGGGCGCCCCTTGCGGCGCACACCGCCGCGCTGGTTTCAGAGGCGCGATCCCAGCCCCATGTCCGCATCGCACCTATACTGGGTGTCACACGTCTGCGCCTCATTCCGCGTTCAATCCTGCCTGCGGTGTTTGGCCCCGTAATGCGCCACGCCATGCTGCGCCTGCCGGGAAACGCGCTTGCCCTGGCGGCGCTTGGCTTTCTCGGGCTCGGCTCGCCGCCGCCGTCACCGGAATGGGGCCTGATCCTGGCTGACGCGCTGCCTTACATGGAACGCGCGCCCCTGGCGGTGCTGGCCCCCGCAGCCTCATTGGCGCTGATGTCGGTGCTGGGCGTGTCACTGGCCGCACTGGTGCGGCGCTAACAGTGGCTTAGTCGCAAGCAGCAATGAAGCCAGCCCAGAGCAGCCACCTGGCTGCTCAGCGCAGGTCAAATGAGACACACTCAGAGGCTTACCCCGGCACGAACCCGCTGGGCCGAGAAGTGACGGCTTGCCGATTTACGTTAGGACACAACCCGAATCTCTTGGGCGCGTTGCTGCACCCGTGCGTCCAGAACGGCGCTTTGCCCCGGCATTAAACAAAAGCTGCGACATACGGGCGCCAAATTCATAACCGCCGATCCACCCATCTGCCGCGGACAGGTCAGGTGTTGTCGCGCCATCATTCACGCTGCCTCCGGCAAAGGTGTCCAGTTCGAACCGTGGGGCCCAGAAAATTCCCGGCTTGCTGAAGCTCGCACGCATTCGCCCGCTTGTTGGACTCTTGAACGACACCATTTGTTGAGGTGTCTGGTAGTCGGTTCGATAGTTCAGAAACAGTTCGCGGCGCCTTTGCGCCACACATCGCGCTGGCAACGGAATTGCCCGGCACTCCTTCGTTTGCCAGTGCTAGAGTCAGGGAAACATTCAGCGACGATGCCAAAAGGGATGATTGGTTGTCGTCCTGCTTGACGCTTGCGCATGAAGTGATTGAACTGATGCCCCAGCAAGAGCAACTGGCTGGCCATGTGTCAGCGGGCGTTGGCAGCGTGACCGCAATCAGCGAGAAACCTGTTGCCTTCGCAAATCTAACGACCGGGGCTGTTCATGAAGACCGAGAGCTGACAGTCAGAACCACCGTTCAAAGTAGGTGATTGAACCGCTTGGGGCGTGACGGCATTAACAAGACTCGAAAGTTTCGCGAATTGTAAACAGCGTGTTCAATCACCCCGCCCCGAGCTTACTGTTGAACCCTTCGATGAAACCGTTATCGGTGGGTACTCTAGGCCGTTAGACGTCTCGTGTGACGCCGTTGGCAGGCCGACTCTCAACGCGGAAGAACACCAACATCCGTTCCTCAGCTCAGCATCAAACAGGTAAAAACGCATGATATTCTGATGATTAGTGGCGGAGAGACAGGGATTCGAACCCTGGGTGGGCTTGCACCCACAACGGTTTTCGAGACCGCCCCGTTCGACCACTCCGGCACCTCTCCGCGGGGGTCTGGTGAAGCGGGGATGTAGTCAGGAACGCCGCGCGGTGCAAGCAGAAATTTCCGAAAACCACACCTGGGAAATTATCACCCGAAATTGATTGCCCGTTTACGGAAATGGATTAGGCTTGAGAGCATGCTGATACGAGTTTTGACACCGCCGGTCTTTACGGCCCTGATCGCAGCCCTGATCCTCTGGACGACACCCGCAGCGCAAGCCGCGGATCGCACGCGGGTCGAGGCATTCCTTGCAACCACCGGATTTGACGTAGCGCTGGACAGTATCGCGCTGTCTTCGTCCTCGGCCCCTGAGATGCTGGGGTTCGACCCGGGCGAGTTCGGGTCCGAATGGACGCGCCTGACCAACGAGGTTTTTGATACCGAGGTGATGCGCGGCCTCGCCCTGGACATCCTCGAACAGACCCTGAGCGACGAGGCGCTGACCCATGCGGTCGAGTTTTACGCCAGCAATCTGGGCCAGCGTCTGGTCGAGGCCGAAAACGCCTCGCATATGATCGAAGATGACAGTGTCAAGCGCGACGCGGGCGAGGCGCTGGTGTCGCAATGGGTCGCGGACGGATCGCATCGGGTCGAAACGCTCAAGCGGATGAACATGGCCATCGATTCCACGGGCAGCTCGCTGCGGGCATTGCAGGAAATCCAGTACCGGTTCCTGCTGGCGGCCAGCGCTGCGGGGGTGGTCGATCTGCGCCTTGATCCCGGCGATCTGCGCGAGATGCTGCAAAACAACGAAACCGAGCTGCGGCTGGCCCTGCAACGCTCAGCTCTGGCCGGAGCGGCCTATACCTATCAGGATTTCTCGGACGAGGATGTGCTGGCCTATACCGAGGCGCTGGAACAGCCGCTGATGCAGGAGGTGTATGAACTCCTCAACGCGGTTCAGTACGAGATCATGGCCAACCGGTTCGAAGTCTTGGCCGCGCGCATGGCCGATCTGCGCCCCTCGCAGGAATTGTAATGCGTCAGGCGGCTGCAATCCTGACCTCCGCCATGCTGTTGGCGGCGCCCGCGGGGGCGGAGGAATCGCTGGACGAGTTGGTCGGTGCCATGCGGCTGGATGAGGTTGTCACGATTCTGGTCGATGAAGGGCGCAGCTATGCCGCGTCGCTGAACACTGACATGCTGGACGGGGATGCGGGCAGCTATTTCTTCGACAAGGTCGACGAGATTTATGCGCCCGATCAGATGGTCCGGACAATGCGTGAGACCATCCGAGAGGAGTTGAGCCCGGAACAGATTTCCGAGGCAGCGGTGTTTTTCAGTAGCGATCTGGGGCAGACCATCATCTCGCTGGAAAATTCGGCCCGGCGTGCGCTCAAAGACCCGGCAGTCGAAGAGATGGCGCAGGAAAACGCGAAACTGATGGACCGTGAGGGCGACCGGTTTCACCTGATCGAGGAATATATCGAGGTCAACGAACTGGTCGCGCGCAATGTCGAAGGCACCTTGAGTTCCGATTTCAGCTTTTTTCAGGGCATGGCCTCGGTTCAAGACACACAATCCGACGACCGCGCCTTGCTGGCAGAGCTGTTTTCCCAGCGCGATGAAATGGAAAGCGAGACGCGGGACTGGCTGCATGGGTTCCTGGTGCTGGCCTATCAGCCGCTCACAGATATCCAGATGCGCGAGAATATTGCCTTTTCCGCCTCCGAGACGGGGCAGGCGCTCAATCAGGCGCTGTTCGTGGGCTTTGACCGGATCTATGACCGGATCTCGTTCGAATTGGGCGAGGCGGTGGGATTCGCCATGCAATCCAGCGATCTCTGAACAGCGTCCGAAAGCTCTGATTCAGCGACCTCTGAAAAGGGATTGACATCTGCCCCCGATCCATCAATAAGCGCCCATCCCGGCCCGGCATGTCCTGCGCCGGGTTTCGTTATCATTGGTCCCTCGGGGCCTGCAAATCCGCCCGAACAAAGGGCGCGCTGTTCGAAGGTGGCCCTGCCTGAAACGGGGGGTCGCAAACACCCGGACCGGGGACCACAGAACGCGGTAAAGAAAAGGAAACTCGCATGTTCGCGGTTCTCAAGACCGGCGGCAAGCAATACAAGGTTCAGGCGGGCGACATCCTGCGCGTCGAGAAACTTGCTGCTGATGCCGGCGAAACAGTTCAATTCAACGAAGTTCTGATGCTGGGCGGTGACGCTCCGGTTGTTGGTGCGCCTTTTGTGGACGGTGCCGCCGTTCAGGCCGAGGTCATCGACCAGATCAAGGGTGAAAAGCTCATCCACTTCGTCAAGCGTCGCCGCAAGCACAGCTCGCAGCGCACCAAAGGTCACCGTCAGAAGCTGACGCTGGTCAAGATCACCGACATTCTGGCCGCTGGCGCCGACAAGTCGGGCATCAAGGCCGCAACCGGTTCCGCACCTGCTGGCGCTGCTGCGCCCGCCGCGAAACCTGCCAAGAAGGCCGAGGCAAAAGCCGAAGCGCCTGCCGCAGCCGCTGCTACTGCTGACGATCTTACCAAGCTGACCGGCGTCGGCCCTGCCGCCGCCAAGAAGCTGGCCGAGGCCGGTATCGAGAGCTTTGCCGCTCTGGCCGCCTTGTCGGACGAGCAGATTGCTGCTATCGACAGCGTCAAAGTGAAACCCGAATGGGTTGAGCAGGCCAAAGAACTGGCCAAAGGCTAAGGAGAGAGAGAATGGCACATAAAAAAGCTGGCGGTTCCTCCCGTAACGGTCGCGACTCTGCGGGTCGTCGCCTTGGCGTGAAACTCTATGGTGGCCAGGCGGCTATCCCGGGCAACATCATCGTGCGTCAGCGCGGCACCAAGTTCTGGCCGGGCGAAGGCGTTGGCATGGGCAAGGATCACACGATCTTTGCAACTGTTGATGGCGCCGTGACCTTCCACAAGGGCCTCAAAGGCCGCACCTTTATTTCGGTCCTGCCAGTGGCGGAGGCCGCCGAGTAAGCCGGAACCCACAAAGGTTTAACAAAATCAGGGGATCGGCAGAAATGCCGGTCCCTTTCTCGTTTTCAGGAGCGGTCCCATGACCGACGTGATCACAACCAGACGCCTTGTCCTGCGCCGCTTCCGGCGTGGCGATGCGGATGCGTTGGTTGACCTCCTGAACAATCTGAATGTGGTACGTTGGCTCACAAGGGTGCCGTATCCCTACCGGCTCGATCATGCGTATGATTTCATTGAGAATCTCGCTTCCCGGGAATTGAATGCCTTTGCAATCCTGAAAGATCAGCAGCTTGTTGGCGCGATTTCCGTGGGTCAGGAGCTGGGCTATTGGATTGGGCAGCCCTATTGGAACCGGGGCTATGTGACCGAAGCTGCAAGGGCGATGATCCCAAGGTACTTCGAGCGACATGACGCCGATCTGCCGTCGGGCTATCACCTGGGCAATGAAAGATCCTCTGCGGTTCTGGGCAAACTGGGCTTTCTGCTGGCAGGGCAGCGCCGTGCGGTGTCGGAGGCCCTGCAACGCGAAGTCACGATTCAAAACATGGTTCTGACTCGTGCCAGATGGGAGGCGTTGTGATGTGTGAAACGATCACCACACAGCGCCTCGTTCTGCGCCGGTTCCAAAGTCGGGACTCGGGTGACGTGGCCGCCTTGCTGAACAATCTGGAGGTCGCGCGTTGGGTCAACAACGTGCCGCATCCGTTCACCATCGACCATGCCGAGGACTTCATCCGCGATCGGGCCGAGCAGGAATACGATGCATTTGCTATCACCGAGGATGAGCGCCTGATCGGACTGATCTCGGCTGGTGATGAGCTGGGATATTGGCTGGGACAGCCGTTCTGGGGGCAGGGATATGCCACCGAAGCTGCGCGCGCCGTCACTGCGCGACATTTCGCACGCGAACAGGGTGACTTGCAGTCATCTTACCATCTGGGCAATGCGGCCTCCTGCGCGATCCTGTCCAAGCTGGGCTTCGAGCCCACGACACAGAGCGAGAAAGAGGTCCGAGCAACCGGCGAGACGGTGACGCTCCAGAACGTGGCCCTCACCCGCTCCCGCTGGGAGGCTCTGCAATGAGCGTTGCTGCGGGCAGCTTCCTGATCTTTGCCGCCAGCCAGGTCGGCACGCCGGGACCGGCCAATATGGTCTTGCTGGGCACCGGTGCGCGCTATGGGTTCCGGGCCGCGTTGCCTTTCGTGGCGGGCGTGAGCGCGGGCAAGCAACTGATCATCTGGCCGGTGGGCTTTGGCCTGATGCAACTGGCCGATCAGGCGCCCATTGTGTTCGCCACGTTGAAATACGCCTCGGCCGCCTATATCTGCTGGTTGGCATGGAAGGTCGCGAACCTGCGCCTGACACCAGGACAGGCAGAGCAGGCCGCGCCGGGATTTCTGCCCGGTCTGATCGTCCATCCGCTCAACCCCAAGGCCTGGGCCATGATCGTGGCCGGGTTTACCGGCTTCGTCGCCCCAGGATCGTCACCATTCTGGTCTACGCTCACAATCGCTCTTTGTTTGTTGAGCTGCCAGGTGATCCTGCACCCGATCTGGACCTTCGCCGGGGATCGGATCGCGCATAGCGTTGCCGGACGCCCGGCGGAGAAATATCTGATGTGGACATTGGCGGTGCTCACCGTCGCATCCGTCCTGTTTGTGCTGTTCGGAGGAGGGGCGCACATATGAAATTTGATACCATCATCAATCAGCCGGTCATTGAAACCGAACGGTTTGTCCTGCGCCCTCTGCGGCGTTCGGATATGGGGCTGATCGAGCATTTTGCCAGTGACAAGCGCGTCGCCTATATGACCCGGTCGATCCCGCACCCGGTACCGCCGGGAATGGTCGAATCCTTTGTGACCCGCTCCATGTCCGAGGATCGCGACGAGGATGTCTGGGCCATCGATGGCAGCAAGGATGGCGGGTCGGAACTGATGGGGCTGATCGCGCTTGAGTGGATGGATCGCAACCAATCCGAGATCGGATATTGGGTTGCGCCGGTGTTCTGGAACACCGGCATCGCGTCTCTGGCGGTCGAAGCGCTCGTCGAGAATAACCCGCTTGGCAATGACACGATGTTTGCCAGCGTATTTCAGGACAATCCGGCCTCGGCGCGGGTGCTGACGCGGTGCGGATTCGAATATCTGGGTGATGCCGAAAGTTTCTCTGTGGCGCGCGATGCAAATGTGCCCACCTGGACCTATAGCCGAAAACTCTGACTTGAGGTCGATGGGGCCTTTGCATTAGGGGATGCACATGAAATTTCTCGATCTCGCAAAGGTCTATATCCGATCCGGTGGTGGCGGTGGCGGCTGTGTCAGCTTCCGCCGCGAAAAGTTCATCGAATATGGTGGGCCGGATGGCGGTGATGGCGGCAAGGGTGGCACGGTCTGGGCCGAGGCGGTGCATGGGCTGAACACGCTCATCGACTTCCGCTATCAGCAGCATTTCTTTGCCAAGAACGGCCAGCCCGGCAAGGGCCAGCAGCGCACCGGCAAGGATGGCGATGATATCGTACTGCGCGTTCCCGTCGGCACCGAAATCCTTGATGAGGATGAAGAGACGGTGATCGCCGACCTGACCGAGGTCGGTCAGCGCGTGCAACTGGCGCGCGGCGGCAATGGCGGGTTCGGCAACCTGCATTTCAAATCCGCCACCAATCAGGCCCCGCGCCGCGCCAATCCGGGGCAGGAGGGGGTCGAGCGCACGCTCTGGCTGCGGCTGAAGCTGATCGCCGATGTGGGTCTGCTGGGTCTGCCTAATGCGGGCAAATCGACATTTCTGGCCGCCACCTCGAACGCGCGGCCCAAGATCGCCGATTACCCCTTCACCACGCTGCATCCCAATCTGGGCGTTGTCGGCGTGGATAACGTGGAATTTGTCGTGGCCGATATTCCCGGCCTGATCGCGGGCGCCCATGAAGGGCGCGGTATCGGCGACCGGTTTCTGGGCCATGTGGAGCGTTGCGCGGTGCTGTTGCATCTGGTGGATGGCACCTCGGGCACCGTGGCCGAAGATTACCGGACGATTATCGGTGAGCTTGAGGCTTATGGTGGTCATCTGGCCGACAAGCCTCGCGTGACGGTGCTGAACAAGGTCGACGCGCTGGACGCGGAGCAGCGTGAAGAGGCCGCGCAGGCGCTGCGCGAGGCGTCGGGTGGCCCGGTGATGCTGATGTCGGGCGTGGCCCGCGAAGGCGTGACCGAGGTCTTGCGCACCCTGCGCAGCCAGATCGACGCCGACCGTCTGCGCCACAAACCTGTGGAGGAGGCCGCGCCTTGGCAACCGTGAGCGCGGCGAAACGAATTGTCGTCAAGATCGGTTCCGCCCTGCTGGTGGACCGTGCCAGCGGCGCGTTGCGCGCCCACTGGCTGCATTCGCTTGCGCAGGACGTGGCCTGGCTGAAAGGGCGGGGGGCTGATGTCATTCTGGTCTCGTCCGGCTCCATCGCGCTGGGGCGCGGCGTGCTTGGCCTGAATGGCGATACTTTGGCACTGGAGCAGTCGCAGGCCGCGGCCGCTGTCGGCCAGATTCGACTGGCGCGGGCCTATGAAGAGGCGCTGACACCTTACGAGATCAAAACCGCGCAGGTGCTGGTCACGCTGGAAGACAGCGCCAATCGCCGCCGCTACCTGAACTCGCGCGCGACGCTGGAAACCCTGCTGGGGCTCGGCGTGGTCCCGATCGTCAATGAAAACGACACCATCGCAACCGATGAAATCCGCTATGGTGACAATGACCGGCTCGCAGCGCAGGTGGCCGTCACCGTGGGGGCGGATCAGTTGATCCTGCTCTCGGATGTGGACGGGTTCTATTCCGCCAACCCATCAGATGACCCCACCGCCAAACGCTATGACGTGATCGACCGCATCACGCCCGAGATCGAGCGGATGGCAGGTGATGCGGGATCGGGGCTGTCGAAAGGCGGCATGAAAACCAAGCTGATGGCGGCGCAGATGGCGACGGCGGCAGGATGTGCCATGGCGATCACGGAAGGGTCGCCCGATAACCCACTGACAAAACTTGAAAATGGCGCGACCTGCACTTGGTTCACTGCCACGCTAGATCCGCAGGCCGCCCGCAAACGCTGGATCGCAGCGATGAAGCCGCGCGGTGAGATTCTGGTCGATGCCGGAGCGGCCAATGCGCTGTCCAATGGCAAGAGCTTGCTGCCCGCCGGGATCGTTGAAGTGACTGGTGATTTCGGGCGTGGTGATCCGGTGGCCATCCGTGGACCAGAGACGCGCAGGCTGGGCCAGGGCCTCAGCCGCTATACCGCGCAGGAGGCTGACGCCATCAAGGGCCGCAAATCCTCCGAGATCGAAGCGACGCTGGGCTATCCCGGTCGCGCCGCATTGATTCACCGGGACGATATGGCGCTGTGAGGCGTCTTCCTGCTAAAGACAAACAAGAACCTGACCAAAGGCGCATGTGATGAAAGACCTCGACAACATTCCCGCCCTGATGGCTGATATCGGCACCCGCGCCAAAGCGGCCTCGGCAGAGCTTGCCTTTGCCAGCGCCGAACGCAAGCACGCCGCGCTGATCGGCGCTGCGGACGCGGTCTGGGCCCGCCGGGCCGAGATCATCGCGGCCAATGCCAAAGACCTGGATTATGGCCGCGACAAGGGTCTGAGCCCGGCAATGATGGACCGGCTGATGCTGGACGAGGACCGCATTCGCGGCATGGTCGACGGGTTGCGCACGGTGGCCGAACAACCTGATCCCGTTGGCGAGGTGCTGGCCGAATGGGACATGCCCTCTGGCCTGCATATTCGCCGGGTGCGCACGCCTTTGGGCGTGATCGGGGTGATCTACGAAAGCCGCCCCAACGTGACCGCTGATGCCGGTGCGCTGTGCCTGAAATCGGGCAACGCGGTGATCCTGCGCGGCGGGTCGGAGAGCTTTCATTCCTCGGGCGCGATCCATGCCTGTCTGGTGGACGGGCTGAAATCCGCAAACCTGCCCGAAGATGCGATCCAGCTTGTGCCAACCCGCGACCGCGCGGCGGTGCAGGAATTGCTGACCATGACCGACACGGTTGACGTGATCGTGCCGCGCGGTGGCAAGGGGCTGGTCGGCCTGGTGCAGCGCGAGGCACGGGTGCCGGTTTTTGCCCATCTCGAAGGCATCGTGCATATCTATCTCGACAAGGATGCTGACCCGAAAAAGGCGCGCGAGGTGGTGATGAACGCCAAGACCCGGCGCACCGGGATTTGCGGTGCCGCCGAATGCCTGTTGGTGCATCAGGACATCCTCAACAGCATCGGCCACGACACCATCGCGGCGCTGGTACAGGCGGGCGTTGACGTGCATGCCGAGGGGGCGCTTGCGCAAGAGGGCACCTCGACCGCTACGGCGGAGGATTGGGGCAGGGAATTCCTCGACATGATCATCGCGGCCAAGCCCGTTGCCAACATAGATGAGGCCATCGCCCATATCCGCACCTATGGCTCGAACCACACCGATTGCATCATCACCGAGGATGACGCGGCGGCGGCGCGGTTCTTTGAACGTCTCGACAGCGCGATCCTGATGCGCAACGCCTCGACCCAGTTCGCCGATGGTGGTGAGTTTGGCATGGGCGCCGAGATCGGGATTGCGACCGGCAAGATGCACGCGCGTGGCCCGGTGGGCGCGGCGCAGCTGACCAGTTTCAAATATCTGGTCGAGGGTGATGGAACCCTCCGGCCCTGAGCGATCAGAACCGAATGGTGATCTGCGCCTCGTCCGAGGTCACCTCAACGCGGCTGCCAAGCTCGGCGGCCGCAGCGGGCAGCATGGCGAACTGAACCAGCGCAGGCGTGATTTCGGCCCCGGCGGACGGGTTGCTGAGCGTTTCCCAGATATTGGGGTCCAGCGCCAGGGCCGGGCCGGTTGCGGTCACGCTCCAACGCCCGTCCATATGGTCGAAACGCACCTGTCCGCCCTGCGGCAAAGCCGTTTCGCAACATTGGAAGGCGAGGAAGGCCAGCCGCACAGCGGTGCGCGGAGCGGGATCGACGCAGCGCCATTCCGCCGTGACGCGCGCGCCCCGGTTCACCTCTTTCAGGACCGCATTAATCTCCGAAGCGCCCAGCATCTGCGCCCCGGCGATTCCGTAGGCAATGCGAAAGAACTGAATGCGCGCGCCCGCGCTGCCGACACTGTCCGAGATCAGATCCATTTCGGGGCCGCTGGGCGCGCCTGTCATTTCAAGCAGTTCCAGCCCGTTGTTGATGGCACCGATCGGGCTGATCAGATCATGACAGATACGCGACCCGATCAGGGTTGCCAGGTTGACGGTGCTTTCGCCCATGCGCTACCTCCGGTAAATCGCTTTCTCATATCCCAGACAGGGGCCGACATGTCTGATCTGAACGCTATCCTTGCACCGGGCATGTTCGTGCGCCACCCCGATTACCCCGATTGGGGCATTGGACAGGTGCAGTCCAATATCGGCGGCAAGATCACCGTGAATTTCCCAGATCAAGGGAAGGTGGTGATCGACGGCACGCGCATCGCCCTGATGCCCGTCTTTGATCCGTGAAATAGGTTTATGAAAGGTTAATCTGCCTTCGGTTGCAATCGCCGATTGAGATGCGGTATCAGCGCGCAAACCCACGCTTTTTGAGACCTGTACCCCATGCCGGATAGCGGACCGAGCTTTACAGTCAGACTGGCCGAAAGTGACGCCGATCTGCGCGCCGCGCAGCGGTTGCGCTATGAGGTTTTCGTGCGTGAACTGGGCGGCGGCGGAGACATGGTCGATCATGAGCAGGGGCTGGAACAGGATCGCTTCGATCCCTTCTATGACCATATGCTGATCGCCGATGACAGCTCGGGACAGGTGGTCGGTGTCTACCGCCTGCTGCGCGGCGATCAGGCCGAGAAACTGGGTCAATTCTATTCCGAGGATGAATACGATCTGAGTGTGCTGCGCCAAAGCGGGCGTAAGCTGCTGGAGCTGGGCCGCTCCTGCCTGCATGCCGATTACCGGGGCGGGGCGGCGATGTATCATCTGTGGAACGGGCTGTCGGATTATGTGGCCGATCACGACATCGAGGTTCTGTTCGGCGTGGCAAGCTTTCACGGCACCGATATGAGTGCGTTGGCGCAGCCGCTGTCGATGTTGCACCACAACCATCTGGCGCCACCGGAACTTCGGGTCCGTGCCCAGCCTGCGCATTTCCAGTCGATGGATCTGATCGCCCCCGATCAGTTGGACCGGCGTGCTGCGATGGTGCAGGTACCGGCGCTGATCAAGGCCTATCTGCGGCTCGGCGGCTTTGTGGGCGAGGGGGCGTTCATCGACCATGCCTTCAACACCACCGATATCTGTCTGGTCCTGGACACTGCGCGCCTCAACGCCCGGCAGCGGCGGATCTATGGCGGGGACCGCAGCCAATGAGTGCGACGTGGCAGGGTGACGATGCCCCCGATCCGCTGCAGATCGGCGTGATCGGCTGGGGGCTTGTGGCCCTGCGCGGGCTCGTTCTGGCGATGCTGGTGTTTGGTGGCCTGCTGATCCTGTTGCTTTTGCGCCTGTTTGAGCGCCCTATATTCGGAACGCGCCGACCGGTGACGCCCTACATTACGCAATTCGTCTGCCGCAACGCGTTCCGCATTCTGGGGATGAAATTCCGCACACGCGGCGCGCTGATGACCGAGCGGGGCGCGGTTGTGGCCAATCACAGCTCGTGGCTGGATATCTTTGCGCTGAACGCCCGCAAACGCATCTATTTCGTGTCCAAGGCCGAAGTGGCGAAGTGGCCCGGCATCGGGTGGCTGGCCCGCGCGACCGGCACCGTGTTCATTGAGCGTGATCGTCGCAAGGCGCGCGAGCAGACCGAAATGTTCGAAGAACGATTAAGGGCCGGGCACAAGCTGCTGTTTTTTCCCGAGGGCACCTCGACCGACGGGCAGCGGGTACTGCCCTTCAAGACCACGCTCTTTGCCGCGTTCTTCACCGAGCAATTGCGCGACTTCATGCATGTGCAGCCGGTCTCGGTCGTGTTTCATGCGCCCAAAGGCCAGCCCGATCGCTTCTATGGCTGGTGGGGCGAGATGGAGTTCGGCCCGCATTTGCTGAAAACGCTGGCCGCCTGGCCGCAGGGCGGGGTGGAACTGACCTATCATCCGCCCGTGAAAGTCAGCGATTTTGCCGACCGCAAGATGCTGGCAGCCTATTGCGAGCAGGCCGTGCGGCAAGGCCATACCGACATGCGCGCGCTGGAGGCGCAGCCCTGAAAAATAGAGCTTGCGGTTAAGTCAGCGCTGACTTATACGCGCGCCATTAACCCACAGGCGGGGTTTTGGCCTGTTCAGGAGAGACATCCCTGACAGACCCCCGGTTGGAGCATCCGCTCTGCACCCCCGTCGAGGATCGAAACCGGAAAGGATACTTGAGCATGGCTCTTCCTGAGTTCTCCATGCGTCAGCTGCTCGAAGCTGGCGTTCACTTTGGCCACCAGACCCAGCGCTGGAACCCGCGCATGGGCCCGTTCATCTACGGCTCGCGCAACGGCATCCACATCATGGACCTGACGCAGACCGTTCCAATGCTGGACCAGGCACTGCAGGCCATCCGTGACACCGTCGCCAAGGGCGGCCGCGTGTTGTTCGTCGGCACCAAGCGTCAGGCGGCACAGCCGATCGCCGAAGCGGCCGAGAAGTCGGCACAATACTACATGAACCACCGCTGGCTGGGCGGCACGCTGACCAACTGGAAAACCGTGTCCCAGTCGATCAACCGTCTGCGTCAGATTGACGAGACCATGGAAGGTGGCGCCGAAGGCCTGACCAAGAAAGAGCGTCTGGGCATGGAACGCGACCAGCAGAAGCTGCAGGCCTCGCTGGGCGGTATCCGCGAGATGGGCGGCACCCCCGACCTGCTCTTCGTCATCGACGTCAAGAAAGAAGCGCTGGCCATCGCCGAAGCCAACAAGCTGGGTATCCCGGTTGTGGCTGTTGTCGATACCAACTGCTCGCCCGATGGTGTTGATTACATCATCCCCGGCAATGACGACGCCGCACGTGCCATCGCGCTGTATTGCGATCTGGCGGCGCGCGCCGCTCTGGACGGCATGACCGCTCAGTTGGGCAGCGCAGGTGTTGACCTGGGCGCGATGGAAGAGGCACCGGTCGAAGAAGCGGTCGCGGAAGAAGCACCGGCAGCGGAAACGCCCGCCGAAGCCTGATCCGACCGTCATCGGAATGACATGAGGGGCAGGGTATGACCTGCCCCAAACCGTTTTGAATTGAGGAGAGCCAAGAGATGGCAATCACAGCAGCAATGGTGAAAGAACTGCGCGACAGCACGGGCGCAGGCATGATGGACGCCAAGAAGGCGCTGACCGAGACCGAAGGCAACATGGACGAGGCCGTCGATTGGCTGCGCACCAAGGGTCTGGCGAAAGCTGCAAAGAAATCGGGCCGTACCGCCGCCGAAGGTCTGGTGGCCGTTGTGGTTGACGGTGGCACCGGTGTTGCGGTTGAGGTGAACTCGGAAACCGACTTTGTCGGCAAGAATGCCGAGTTCCAGGAAATGGTCGGCAAGATCGCCTTTGCGGCGCTGGGTGTTGACGATGTCGACGCGCTGAAAACGGCTGATCTGGGTGGCAAAACCGTCGCCGACACACTGACCGACAAGATCGCCACCATCGGCGAGAACATGTCCGTGCGCCGCATGGCCAAGCTGGAAGGCGAAACCGTTGTCAGCTACGTGCACAACGCGGCAACCAATGGCATGGGCAAAATCGGTGTTCTGGTCGCGCTGAACGGTGGCGACGCGGCCATCGGCAAGCAGGTTGCGATGCACATCGCGGCAGCAAACCCGGCGGCCCTGTCCGAAGCGGACATGGACCCGGCGGTTGTCGAAAAGGAAAAGCAGGTCCAGATGGACATCGCCCGCGAATCCGGCAAGCCGGAGCAGGTGATCGAAAAGATGATCATCGGCCGAATGAAGAAATTCGTCGCTGAATCGACCCTGCTGAACCAGGCCTTTGTTGTGAACCCCGACCTGACCGTCGAAGCCGCCGCCAAAGAAGCGGGCGCAACCATCACCGGTTTCGTGCGTCTGGAAGTTGGCGAAGGCATCGAGGTTGAAAAGGAAGACTTCGCAGCCGAGGTGGCCAAGGCCGCTCAGGGCTGAACCAGTCGCAG
This sequence comes from Ruegeria jejuensis, assembly GCF_041537905.1. Classification (NCBI taxonomy): domain Bacteria; kingdom Pseudomonadati; phylum Pseudomonadota; class Alphaproteobacteria; order Rhodobacterales; family Roseobacteraceae; genus Ruegeria; species Ruegeria jejuensis. The sequence continues at coordinate 82,276 of NZ_JBGRUO010000019.1, forward strand.
TGAGGATCGGGTAACCTGATCCCCTCCAAAGCCTTAAAACCGGTCACCCCAGGGTGGCCGGTTTTTTTGCGCCGCGCACAGGGCACCCCCATATGCAACCCGCACGGGTACATTCAGCGCTTAGTTTCATGGAGGGTTTATGGAAGAGGGGCCCCAGTTCAATGGGGATGGACGGAGCCCCTCATAAGCTCCGAAGTGGATGCGGACTATACACACCCAACTCCGGACAGGTTAGAGAGCCCTGAAATCACAGGGGTCATATCCCAATGTCCCTTGGCTAAAGCCACCACTCACGGAACGTAAACATATTGCTAAAATATGTATCATAACGAAAGTAATGGATTCCTTACCTTACGTAAACTTGACGCGAGTAAAGAAACGGCGCCCAAATCTTATGCTTCGACCACAAACATCTGGTTGTGCAATGCGGCTTTCAGAACCGCCTGGGCCGTGGTTTCCACCGCCAGGGATTCCCGCGCGAGGCGCAGGTGTTTTTCGACCGTTGCCGATGTCAGCCCCATCAGCACGGCGATATCCTGAATGGTCTTGCCATCCCCGACCCATACCAGCGCTTCGCGCTGCCGTTTGGTCAAAGCGCGGTTGGGGGCGGCATAGGGCAGGGTGAGGATCTTGAGATGCGCGATATTGTTCATCAACAGCACCTCGCGGCCCTTTTCGGCCCATAGCGCATCAACCTCGTCCTGTGACAGATCAGATTGCGCACACAGAGAAATCGCGCCCTTTGTCCGCATTGAAACCGAGTTGAAACTGACGGTGTATCCGACCGTCACGCCCTTGCTGGCATTGAATTCATGGACTTCGCAGGCTTTTTGGGACACGCCGCGCTCGTTCATCAGCTTTCCGATCATGCGCCAGCTGCCCGCGCCTTCGTTTTCAAGCGCCCATTGCAGCATCGGTGCGTGAAAGTAGAGACCGGAATGCAGAAACCCGTCGATGTAATCCTGATCATGATTGGTCAAGATAACGAAATCTTCGGGGTCACCCAGCGACGTGGCCGTTCGAAATTGGGTATAGCCGTATAGCAACCGGTCAAAGCCGTAATTGGCCATCTGGGCACAATGGCCGGCCCAGAGTTCTTCGAGTGTCTTCGTATAACTGATGAACTCAAGATATTCGATCAGCTTCATTCCGGCCGCCCCCCACGGATATGGGCGGCCAGCGCATCCAGCGCCAGAATATAGCTGTCGGCTCCGAACCCGCTGATCTGGCCAATCGCTACCTTGACGATATAGGAGTTGTGGCGGAACGGCTCGCGCGCATGGATGTTGGACAGGTGCACCTCGACAACCGGCAGCTCGACCGAGGCGATCGCATCCATCAGCGCAATCGATGTGTGGGTATAGGCCCCGGCATTGAGGACGATCCCGTCCTGCGTGCCGCGCGCCTCGTGGATCAGGTCGATCAACGCGCCTTCGTGATTGCTCTGGGCGCAGGTGACCGTCACCCCGATCTGCGCGCCGTGGCTCGAGCAGGCATCCTCAACCATCGCGAGAGTGGTCGCGCCATAGACCTCGGGCTGCCGTGTGCCCAGAAGATTGAGGTTCGGACCATTCAGAACCAGAATATTCGCCATATCAAAAGTCCCCGTTCATAAAACCAATAAGCGCGTTGCGGCCGGCTTGTCCAGAGACGGTGCGGCAGGCATCGAAAGGTAAGTCGATCCGTCTGTCATGGGCTAAAACGAGATATTGCGATCAACTTAAGGATGAAACCTCCGCCTTTTCATTGGATAAATAACGGCAACTGCAGATATACCGCAGCCAATACGTGTGTGCCCCAAAATCTGAAAAACCTCATTTAGGGGCATGAACCCGCCGAAAGTTGATCGCACCAGAGGTGTCAGAATGTCGCAGTAAGCAGCACGGCGCCCGCTTTGCGGGCGAATTGCACCGGGCGGAGGCGCCTTGTGCTGAATTTTTGAGCACGTTTGGCGGGATCATTCCGGTTCGCCCGTGAGGATCACAACTTTGCCCATCACCTTGCGATCCTGCATCAGGTTCAGCGCCTGTGCTACATCGGGCAGGGGATAGCGTGCACTGATCGGCGGGGCGATCGCACCCTCGGCATAGAGGGTGAACAGCGCCTTCATGTTGGCAGCATGCGTTTGCGGATCGCGGCGCACCGCATCCCCCCAGAATACACCGACGATCTGGACCCCCTTCAGCAGCGGCAGGTTCAGCGGAAGGCTGGGAATACCAGCCGGGAACCCAACAACCAGATAGCGCCCCTGCCACGCCATGGCCCGCAGCGCCGGTTCGGCATAATCACCACCCACCGCGTCGTAGACCACATCCACGCCTTTGTGTCCGGTTAGCGATTTGATCTCATTTGACAGCGCTTTCTGCGCGTCGCGATCCATGTCTTTGGCATAGACCAGCGTATCATCCGCACCAAGAGATTTGCAGAACTCGGCTTTCTCCTGAGACGAAACCGCAGCAATCACGCGGGCGCCCGCGGCTTTGCCTAGCTCGATCGCGGCAGAGCCGACGCCGCCCGCTGCGCCAAGGATCAGCAGGGTTTCACCCGGCTTGATCGCCGCCCGGTCATGCAAGGCATGGTAGGATGTGCCGTAGGTGAAGATGAACGCCGCCGCCACATCATAAGGCATCCCATCTGGCAGCGGCACCAGCGCCGTGGCCGGAACAACCGCATGGGTGGCAAAGCCACCATAGCCGGTCAGCGCCAGCACCCTATCGCCCGGTTTGACGCTGGTGACCCCTTCGCCACAGCTCAGAACCTCGCCGGCGATCTCTCCGCCCGGGGCGAAGGGACGACGCGGCTTCATCTGGTAGAGGTCGCGTATGATCAGCGTGTCGGGATAGTTGACGCCCGCCGCATGCACGCGCACAAGAACCTGTCCTTTGCCCGGTTCGGGATCGGGCAGGTCGGTCAGTTCCAGCGTTTCGGGGCCGCCCGGCTCGGTGCTTAGCATGGCTTTCATCGGAGTCTCGCTCTTGTGATTTCGGCTGGCTCTGCGGGATGACGCAAAGTCGTTCAGGCAAATGTTGTTTATCGCGTCCCCCGATGCAATGGTTCATTGACACCAATCCGAGTATCGCAGGAAGACCTATGACCAATCTTACCCCAAAGACCCTGTTCTCGCTGCATGGCAAGACCGCCCTGGTGACCGGGGGGGCAACCGGAATCGGTCGTATGGCCGCCGAAGGGCTGATCCAGGCTGGCGCGCGGGTTCTGATCGCCTCACGCAAGGCCGACGCCTGCCGGGCCGTGGCCGATGAGTTGAACGCGATTGGAGCCGAGGGCAGCGTAGAGGGATTCGGCGGTGATGTCGGCACGGCCGAGGGTCTCTCGGCCCTCGTGGGAGAGATTAAGAGTCGAACGGACAGGCTTGATATTCTTATGAATAACGCAGGGCTAAGCTGGGGTGCCCCGCTGGAAGAGTTCCCGTATGACGCCTGGCAAAGCGTCATGGCCGTCAATGTCGCCGGTCCGTTCGAACTGACCCGCCAATTGCTACCCCTGCTGCGCGCGGCGGCAAGCGCCGAGGACCCGGCGCGGATCGTGAATGTCGGCTCGGTCATGGGCGAGGTTCCTATGGGCGATGGGGCCTATAGCTATGCTGTGTCCAAATCCGCCATCATCCACATGACGCGGATCCTGGCCAAGGAACTGGCCCCTGAGCATATCACCGCAAACGCGCTTGCGCCGGGGCCGTTTGTCTCGCGCATGACCGCATTTGCAACCGCAGACCCCAAGACCCGCGATAAGGTCGGCAAATCGGTTCCGCTAGGCCGCGTTGGCCGCGACGAGGATATCGCCGCCGCAATGCAGTTCCTGTGCGGCCCCGGTGGCGGCTATGTGACAGGGGCGATCATTCCGGTCTCTGGCGGCATCAACGTGATGTCCGGGCAGAACATCTTTGCCGCCGCGCTCGAATGAGCCAACCTTGCCACGCTGAATAAACGCGAAAGATGAGCCTATGACCAACGCGGCACAATCCATCGATCTGCAGGCCGTTGATGCCTATCTGTCCGAGCAGCTTCCCGGTTATGCAGGGCCGCTGACGGCACAGAAGTTCGAAACCGGACAATCCAACCCGACCTTCCTGCTGCAAACCCCTGAAAAGAAATATGTTCTGCGTCGCAAACCGCCGGGTGCTCTGCTGAAATCAGCCCATGCGGTCGACCGTGAATTCCGGGTCCAGAAGGCGCTGCAAGGCAGTGAGGTTCCGGTCGCGGCCATGCATGTTCTGTGTCAGAACGATGCGGTGATCGGCTCGGATTTCTACGTGATGGAACATATCGAGGGGCGCATATTTGCGGATCCAACTATGCCGGATGAAACGCCGGAGGCACGGGCCGCGATCCTTGATGAGATGAACCGGGTCCTGGCGGCGTTACACGGTGTCGATATCGAGCGGGCAGGGCTGTCGGATTACGGCCCAGAGGGGAACTACTTCGAACGTCAGATCGCCCGTTGGACCAAGCAATACCGCGCCTCGGAAACCCTTGATATTCCGGGCATGAACGCGTTGATCGAGGCATTGCCCAAGGCGATGCCACCCGATGACGGCCAACGGACACTGGTGCATGGCGACTACCGGATCGACAATTTGATCTACGCGCCCGAAGGCAGCGCATGTCTGGCGGTGCTGGATTGGGAATTGTCCACCATCGGCCATCCTTATGCCGATCTGGCCGCCGTCATCATGCAATGGCAGATGCCGCCGGGCCGGGAAGGGCGGGGGCTGGCGGGCATCGATCGTGCCGCACTTGGTCTGCCCTCGGATGCCGAATTCGTGGCGCGTTATTGCGAGAGACGCGGCTTGCCAGGGATCGAGCGGTTCGGCTTCTACCTGTCCTTCACGTTTTTTCGCATGGCCGGTATCCTGCAAGGTGTCGCCAAACGGGCGCAGGACGGCAATGCCTCGAACCCGGAACATGCTGCAAGATTAGGACGTTACGTGCCGATCTTCGCGCAACATGGATTGGAGGCGCTGGAGCGTTAGAGCCCGAATTGTCGCTTCAGCTTGCGCATACCACCCAACCATCGATCATAGTTGCTACCTTTCAGGGCGACATAATCGCGAACCTGCGGATGCGGAAGCACAAGAAATTCTTCCTTTTCAATAGCTTCCATACAGGATTTCGCAACATCTTCCGGCGATATGATGCCATCCAGACTGGCGATTGACGCCTCGTTACCCTGGATCATGTCGGTCTGTACGGCCTGCGGACACAGGACCGAAACGCCGATGCCCTGATCGTGATATTCGATATGCAACCATTCCGCCAATCCAATGGCGGCATGTTTGGTAACGCCATAAGGCGCGGCGCCGATCTGGTTCAACAAGCCAGCCGCAGAAGCCGTGTTCAGAAGGTAGCCGCCACCACGTTCGATCATGCGCGGGACCACGTGACGCGCAGCCCAGACATGAGACATCACGTTGATTTCCCATGTCTTTTGCCAGTCCGCATCGCTGACGTCGACACCACCGAGTGTCAGGATGCCCGCATTGGAACAGAAGATATCAATCCCGCCGGTCTGGTCTTCGATGTCCTCGACCAACCGCGCGATCTCGGCCTCGTTGCGCAGGTCAGCAGCCACGGCGATGCCATCGACATCACGCGCGACGTCTTCAACGTCCTGCGCCCGCAAATCCGTGCAGACAACTTTGGCTGCGCCTTGCTCGGCAAATGCCTTTGCCAGCGCACGTCCAATACCACCGGCAGCACCAGTGACGACAATCACTCGATCTTTGATGTCCATATCAAGCTATATCCAATTTACATAATACCAATTATACAAAGTATCGCTCACAGTGATGCGCGCTACTTTCAAGTGCGGCTCCTGTTAGAAACCAAGGGCTTATCTGACGCGGAGATCATGGCACGGGCACCGGATATTCGCAACTGAGCTGCGAAGAAAGCCGCGGGATGAAACGGTGTTGGCAAGCGAAGGTTCGTGTTTGTGAGATGGCGCGCACTCAGAAGCGCTCAGTGGAACTTTGCTCGGAGTTCTGTCTATCCGAGATGTTATGGCTACACGGTTGGACATCTGAACAAGTAGGCAATCGGGTGATCCACGAAGATGCGAGGCTGAGGGTCTGCCGATAGATGATCTATCGGTGCACCTCCTCTGAGGAAGGAGTTGGGCAAGCGCCCTACCCTCGAAAACAACAGCAGTAGCGGCTCAAGTACCGCTTACAGCCAGATCGATGGCCGTATGCCACGCACCGCGCGTCCCGACTCTGCCTCTTCTGAATACGGCCCAGCGAGGAAAGACAGCCCATGACAGGGGCATAGAGTGTTAAAATTCCCCGTCACGCGGAGCAGCTTCGTTAACCAGTCGTTAAAGAATTGATCCAAAATTGAAGCAAATCATGTCAGTTTGAGAGACAGCAGAGGTTTCGTGGGGTGAACCACCCCGGATGAAACCGGACATGAGACCGCAAGAGGAGCGCATCGATGAAACCGCTGGCCGGACCCGACAATATCTCGGACAAGGGTGCAAAAATTGTCACGCTCGACAGTTTCCGGCCCCGCGCCAGCCTGTCGCCGCTGCGTCAGGCCGAAGCCTATTGGGCCGCGCTGCGCGAGGGGGATGGGGTTCCCAAGCGGGCGGCGATTGATCCGCGCGGGCTGTCCAACCTGCTGCAATATGCCTTCATTCTGGAACGTGTGGCTCCCGGTGTGGCCCGGTTTCGGCTGGCCGGGCAGCACCTGACGCAGCTGATGGATATGGAGGTGTCGGGCATCCCGCTGACCGCGCTTTTTGCAGGATCTGACCGGCAGATGATGAGTGACCATCTGACCCGGCTGTTCGACGGTCCCGCCATTGTGGAACTGACCCTTAACGGGCAGCGGCGCTTTGGGCGCAAGCCGGCCGGTGCGCGGATGATCCTGTTGCCGCTGCGCAGTGAATGTGGCCGGGTGGACCGGGCGCTGGGGGTGGTCGTGTCAGAAGATGACACGGCCCGGAATATTGGCCAGCTGGGCATCGAGACCGCACATCATCGGGCAGTAGATCCGGATTTTGAGCCCGCACCACGCCCGGATGCGCCGTCATCTCCGCACGCGCGCGCACGCACCGGGGTCCGTCTGATTTCGGTCGACGAGGCATGAAAAAGGCGGGCGCATCGCCCGCCTTATCCGTTTTCGTTAGTCGCTTGGCTCAGCCGGCCGCGCGCTTGTCACCGTTGCGGCGGCGCTGCGACAATTCCTCGGCCACGAGGAAAGCCAGTTCCAGCGACTGGTTGGCATTCAGACGCGGATCGCAGGCCGTGTGATACCGGTCGCTCAGATCCTCTTCGGTCACGGCGCGCACGCCACCGGTGCATTCGGTCACGTCCTGACCGGTCATCTCGAAATGCACGCCACCGGGGATGGTGCCCTCGGCCTGATGCACCGCGAAGAAATCACGCACCTCGCCCAGAACCGCGTTGAAGGGCCGCGTTTTATAACCGGTGGCCGACTTGATCGTGTTGCCATGCATCGGGTCGCAGACCCAGGTCACGGTCGCGCCCTCTTCTTTCACCGCATTGATAAGACGCGGCAGGTGTTCGCCCACCTTGCCCGCCCCGAATCGCGCGATCAGGGTCAGACGCCCCTCTTCGTTTTCGGGGTTCAGCTTGGCCATCAGCACCTTGAGGTCCTCCGGCGTTGTGGTCGGGCCGCATTTCAAACCAATCGGGTTCAGCACACCGCGCGCAAATTCCACATGCGCCCCGTCGGGCTGGCGGGTGCGGTCGCCAATCCAGATCATGTGCCCCGACCCTGCCAGCCAGTTGCCGGAGGTCGAATCGAGCCGCGTCAGCGCCTCTTCATATTCCAGCAGCAGACCTTCGTGGCTGGTGTAGAACTCGACCGATTGCAGCGTGTGGGCGGCGTCATTGGTCACGCCCGCCGCCTTCATGAAGTCCAGCGTGTCGGTGATGCGGTTGGCCACCTCGCGATAGGCTTCGGCCTTTTCGCTTTCGGTAAAGCCCAGCGTCCAGGCATGGACCTGATGCACATCCGCGTAACCACCCGTGGAAAAGGCCCGGATCAGGTTCAGCGTCGCCGCCGCCTGGGTGTAGGCCTGCAGCATCTTCTTGGGATCGGGAATACGCGCCTCGGGCGTGAAATCCAGCTCGTTGATGATATCACCGCGATAGCTGGGCAGTTCCACGCCATCCACCACCTCGGTCGGCGCGCTGCGCGGCTTGGCGAACTGACCCGCCATGCGGCCCAGTTTCACCACCGGCACCTTGGCGCCATAGGTCAGCACCATCGCCATCTGCAGCATCACTTTGAACGTGTCGCGAATGCCATCGGCGCTGAATTGCTCGAAGCTCTCGGCGCAATCGCCCCCCTGCAACAGGAACGCTTCGCCCCGGCCCGCCGCACCGATATGCTGTTTCAGCCGCCGCGCCTCGCCCGCAAAGACCAGCGGAGGATATTTCGCAAGCTGCGCCTCAACCGCAGCCAGGGCCGCCGGATCGGTATAGTCGGGCATCTGAACCCGAGGCTTGTTGCGCCAGTCGGTTTTTTGCCACTCACTCATAGCTTTTCGTCTCCGCTAAGAACTGTTCAGAAGGCTTCTATACAAAAAGCCTGAAACAGAGGCCATACGTGATTTGAGGCCCTTGACGTGGCAATTTCCGTCAGAGCATGGTGCTGCGCACGCCACCCTGTTCGGCACCCTCCGAAACAGGCGCCAGTTTGGGAAGATCCTGGAATGAAAGAGCAACGCCAAGTTGTCGATGTGGACACCGAATCCACAAAACCGAAGCATTACGTCTTTGTCCTGTTGAACAAGTTCTCGGTTCTGTCCTTTGCCTCCGCCCTGGACAGCGTGAGAATCGCCAATCGCATGTCGGGTCGCGAGCTATATAGCTGGAGCCTGATCGGCGAAGGTGGGGATCTGGCGCATTGCTCGGCAGGCACCAGTTTCAAGCTGGACGGCGATCTGGGCGAGTTGTCGCGCGATGATACGATTTTGCTCTGCGGCGGCGTGGACGTGCAACAGGCCACCACCAAGCGCCTGCTCAGCTGGCTGCGCCGCGAGGCGCGCAAGGGAATCAGGATCGGCGGGCTTTGCACCGGAGCCTTCACACTGGCCAAGGCGGGTTTGCTGGATGGCAAGCGCGCCACCATCCATTGGGAAAACTCCGACAGTTTTGCCGAGGAATTCGACGAGGTCGAATTGACCAAATCCGTCTTTCTGATCGACGGCAACCGGATGACGACGGCGGGCGGCACCTCGTCCATTGATCTGATGCTGAAGATCATCGCCGATGATTTCGGCGAGGAGCTGGCCAATGCTGTGGCCGATCAGATGATCTATTCCACCATCCGCACCGATCAGGACACCCAGCGCCTGTCGGTGCCCACCCGCATCGGCGTGCGCCACCCCAAGCTGAGCCAGGTGATCCAGATGATGGAGCGCAATATCGAGGAACCGATCAGCCCCTCGATCTTGGCCAAGGATGTGGGCATGTCCACGCGCCAGCTTGAACGGTTGTTCCGGCGCTACCTGAATCGCAGCCCGAAGCGTTACTACATGGAGTTGCGCCTGCAAAAGGCGCGCAACCTGCTGATGCAGACCGACATGACGGTGATCAACGTGGCGCTGGCCTGCGGGTTCGCCTCGCCCAGCCATTTCTCGAAATGCTACCGCGCGCATTACAACACGACGCCGTATCGCGAGCGTGGCGCACAGGCAGGGCGGACGTCTGGCTAGGCCGCGTTCCACAAGCGTGGCCGATAGTGCCGGGCTTGTGCCAGAGATTTGCAGGACCAGACGGCCCGTTCGGGGGTTTTCCTGCTATTTTCCCGAATGTTAACGAGAATTAACTTTCGGGACCGGCCCCCTTAATCCGCGATGCTTTCATCAAATTGTATCGGAAGCCCCGATAACAAGTTTGGAGGAACACGTCATGACCTATGCACATACAGCGACACACCCCGGTTTCCTCACGCGGATCTATTCTGCCTGGGCCGAGAACAAACTCAACCAGTATCGCCGCGCTCTTTACAGCAGAACCGTGCGCGAGCTTGAAAACCTCAGCGATATGCAGTTGAACGACATCGGCATCGCACGCCCCGACATCAAGCACAAAGCTTATGCGAGCGTCTATCAGAACGCGCCTTATGCGACGTCGTTTCACTGAAGCGGCCAATGCGACGCAGACCGACCGATGATCGCACACAAAACAGAGGAGGCAACCGCCTCCTCTCTTGCTTTCTGCGTCAGCTCAGCCTGGCGTCATCCGGTAAACCGCCCCGTCGCCCACCGAAATGAACCAGATGGATCCATCCGGCGCCTCGACAATGTCGCGGACGCGAGCGGTTGACTGGCCTTCGATCTGCTCGACCTCGCGCAGATCACCTCCGGCAAGCCGTGAGATATAGTCGAATTTCAGCGAGCCGACAAAGATATCGCCACGCCAGTCCGGCCAGAGTTCGCCGGAATAGACCATCAGGCCCGAGGGGGCGATTGAGGGGTCCCAGTAATACTCGGGTTGCGCCATCCCGTCTTTTGCGGTGCCCTCACCGATCTTTGCACCCGAATAGTGCCGCCCGTAGGAAATGACCGGCCAGCCGTAATTGGCCCCCTTGCGGATCAGGTTCACCTCGTCCCCGCCCTGCGCACCATGTTCCGACGTCCAGAGCCGCCCCTGCAGGTCCAGCCCGGCGCCTTGCGGATTGCGATGGCCGTAAGACCAGATTTCCGGACGCACGCCATCCTGTCCGACAAAGGGGTTGTCGGCGGGCACCGATCCGTCCCGGTTGATCCGCACGATTGTCCCGTTGTGATTGCTCACATCCTGAGCCGAAGGGCGATCACCGCGCTCGCCGATGGTGACAAAGAGCGTCCCGTCCGGCGCTTCGACCACGCGGCTGCCGAAATGCCGCCCGCCCGAGCGGCCTTCGGAGGCCTCGAAAATCACCCGAACATCCTGCAATCGGCTGTTATCGGCGCTGAGCCGTCCAACCGCCAAAGCGGTGCCGGCCCCGCCCTGCATCTTCTTTGAAAACGTCAGAAACACCTCGCGGCTTTGCGCAAAATCCCGCGGCAGGGTGATATCCAGCAAACCGCCCTGCCCGCGCGCCACCACTTTGGGCACGCCTTTGACCCGGGTCTTTTTGCCGCCCACCACATGGATCAGATCGCCAGAGCGTTCGGTGACCAGGAACCCGCCATCAGGCAGATGGGCGATGGCCCAGGGCGCATCAAGACCACTTGCCATCTCGTCAATCCTGACCGGTCCCGCGCTGGTTTGCAGCGGATCAGCGGCCTGCGCCACCCCGGCAAGAACAAGGGCGGCAAAAACTGAGCTGAGCAGACGCATGAAACCTCCTGAACACCTGAGAATACTTGTCTGACATCTATGCCGTTATGCCCCCGAGGCGAGCCGATTGCAGATGAAGTTTACGTCATGCCAGCCAGTTTCCTTTGCACTTTTCTTTTTAATGACACTTGCCTAGGGTCAGAGCAGAACAAAAAACGTCCAAACTGGGAGTAAATTCATGAAGAAACTGCTGACGGCCACTGCGGCCACTGCATTGCTGTCGGGTGCTGCCTTTGCCGATGCGCACGCAAATGAGGTCAAGCTCGGCATTCTGATCGGTTTCACGGGTCCAATTGAATCGCTCGCCCCCGCCATGGCGTCGGGCGCGGAACTGGCGATGAAAGAAGCGACAGACAGCGGGTTGCTGCTGGACAGCGCCACCGTTGTGCCGATGCGCGCCGACACCAACTGTATCGATAACGGCCTGGCCACCTCGAACGCAGAGCGTTTGATTTCCGATGGCATTCACGGGCTTATCGGCGGCGATTGCTCCGGCGTAACCGGCGCGATCCTGCAAAACGTGGCGATCCCGAACGGGATGGTGATGATCTCGCCCTCCGCCACCTCGCCGGGTCTGACCACGGTTGAAGACAATGACCTGTTCTTCCGCACCGCGCCCTCGGATGCGCGCGAAGGCGAAGTGATGGCCGATGTGCTGAAGGATCGCGGCATCAATTCGATCGCGCTGACCTATACCAACAATGACTACGGCAAGGGTCTGGCCGATGCGATCACCAACGCGTTCACGGCTGCAGGCGGCGAAGTGACCATTGCCGCCGCGCATGAGGATGGCAAGGGCGACTATTCCGCCGAAGTGGGCGCGCTGGCCTCGGCCGGAGGCGACATTCTGGTGGTTGCGGGCTATCTGGACCAGGGCGGTCTGGGCATCATCCAGTCCTCGCTGGATAGCGGAGCCTTCGACACGTTCGGCCTGCCCGGTGGCATGATCGGTGACAGCCTGCCTGCCAATGTGGGTCCCGACCTGAACGGGTCTTTCGGTCAGATCGCGGGCTCGGGCGGTGAAGGCATCGAGCGGCTGACTGCGCTGGCCGGTGACGCCTTTGACGCCACCTCGCCTTATGCGCCGGAAAGCTATGATGCGGCGGCACTGTTCATGTTTGCCATGCAGGCGGCCAATTCGACCGATCCCGCAGAATATGGCCCGAAAATCATGGAAGTCGCCAATGCCCCGGGTGAGAAAATCTATCCCGGCGAGTTGGCCAAGGGCCTGCAAATCCTCAAGGATGGTGGCGAGATCGACTATGTCGGCGGCTCGGCGGTTGAACTGATCGGCCCCGGCGAAAGCGCGGGCACCTATCGCGAGATCGAAGTCAAGGATGGCAGCAACGAAACGGTTGGGTTCCGCTGATCCTTTGATCCAGAACGAATTGAACGGCCCGGGGCTCCCCCTCGGGCTGTTTCAATAAAATCAAAAGCCGCAGCAAAGCGGCGCGGGGGCAATTTTCTATGATCACCGTAGAAGACGTGCACAAGCATTTCGGTGGTTTTCACGCCGTCGACGGGGCGACGCTGGAAATCTCGCAGGGCACGATCACTGGGCTGATCGGACCTAACGGGGCCGGAAAAACCACCCTTTTCAACGTGATCGCTGGCGTTCTTCCACCGACCTCGGGCAGCGTGAGTATGGATGGCGAGGATATCACCGGCCTGCCGCCGCATACGCTGTTTCACAAGGGGCTGCTGCGCACCTTCCAGATCGCGCATGAGTTTGCCACCATGTCCTGCCGCGAGAACCTGATGATGGTGCCCGGCGGGCAATCGGGCGAGTCGCTCTGGAACACGTGGTTCGGACGCAAGCGCATCGCTGACGAGGAACGCGCGCTCAGGGCCAAGGCGGATGAGGTGCTGGAATTTCTGACTATCGAACATTTGGCGGACCACAAGGCAGGTCAGGTCTCGGGCGGGCAGAAGAAACTGCTGGAACTGGGCCGCACCATGATGGTGGACGCCAAGATCGTGTTTCTGGACGAGGTCGGCGCGGGCGTGAACCGCACCCTGCTCAACACCATCGGCGACGCGATCATCCGGCTGAACAAGGAACGTGGCTATACCTTCGTGGTGATTGAGCATGACATGGACTTCATCGGTCGGCTTTGCGATCCGGTGATCTGCATGGCCGAGGGCAAGGTGCTGGCCGAGGGCACGCTGGACGAGATCAAGGCCAACGAGCATGTGATCGAGGCCTATCTGGGCACCGGCCTGAAGAACAAGGCAAAGCTGGAGACAAGTGATGGCTGAGCCGTTTCTGATCGGCGACACCATGACCGGCGGCTATGGCAACGGGCCGGACATCCTGCATGACTGCACCATTGCGGTGAACCCCGGTGAGATCGCGGTCATTGTCGGCCCCAACGGGGCGGGCAAATCGACGGCGATGAAGGCGGTGTTCGGGATGCTGGACGTGCGGTCTGGCCATGTGCGGCTGGATGGCGAGGATATCACCGGGTTGTCTCCGCAGGACCGGGTGGTCAAGGGCATGGGGTTTGTGCCGCAGACCTCGAACATCTTCACCTCGATGACGGTGGAGGAGAACCTGGAGATGGGCGCCTTCATCCGGCGCGACGATATCTCGGGCACGATGGAGCAGGTCTATCACCTGTTCCCGATCCTGAAGGAAAAGCGCAATCAGGCCGCCGGAGAACTGTCGGGGGGTCAGCGCCAGCAGGTGGCCGTGGGCCGCGCGCTGATGACCCAGCCCAAGGTGCTGATGCTGGACGAGCCCACGGCGGGTGTGTCGCCCATCGTAATGGATGAGCTGTTTGACCGGATCATTGAGGTCTCGCGCACCGGCCTGCCGATCCTGATGGTAGAACAGAACGCCAAGCAAGCCCTTGAGATCGCGGACAAAGGCTATGTGCTGGTGCAGGGGCGCAATGCCTATACGGGGACGGGCAAGGAATTGCTGGCCGATCCGGATGTGCGCAAGAGTTTCTTGGGGGGATGAGTATGAAGACAGCGACCATATACATCCCAATACTGATCTTGGGCGCGGCAAGGTGCGTTGGGAATACGATGAAGTCCGAGAAGAAATATATCAGTGCGAACATCGCCCCCTACATCTTTGCTTCTTTCTTTATGCTGACGTCGGGAATGCCCCTAACCGTGAATGCAGAGAGGGCTCTTGAGCCGACCGTCCCTGCTACCATGAAAGCTCAGTGCATCTTCGTTGAAAACTGCATTGCCGGGGAGAGGTATAAATCTGGCAAAAACTGCCAGGATGAACGTTTGAAACTGGGTTTTTGGATCGATGGTTCGACAGGTTCGGCCACCGTTACTCGTCCAAACGGCAGTCAAACAACTGGTACGGCACTTGAGTATCGAAAGTATGAAGACCTTCCCTATGTCGTTGTCTCCACAAGTGATGGGAGTGGTTCCTCAATGTTAACTCTGCTCCCAAATCACGACGCTATCTGGACGGCCCACTTTACGCTGGCGCGCAACGTTGCGTACAACCATTTCGGCACTTGCGAGGTTATCGATTAGTGGACTTCCTCAACGCCCTTGTGGCCCTCTCCAACTTTGTTCTGATCCCCGCCATCGCCTACGGCAGCCAGCTTGCGCTGGGTGCGCTGGGGGTGACGATGATCTACGGCATCCTGCGGTTCTCGAACTTTGCCCATGGCGACACGATGGCCTTTGGGGCGATGATCGCGGTGCTGGTCACATGGTGGATGCAGAGCGTCGGCATCAGCCTCGGGCCGCTGCCCACCGCCCTGCTCGCCCTGCCCTTTGCCATTCTCGGCTGCATGGCGTTGCTGCTGGTCACCGACCGGATGGTCTATCGCTTCTATCGCGAGCAGAAGGCCAAGCCGGTGATCCTGGTCATTGTCTCGATGGGTGTGATGTTCATCTTCAACGGGCTCGTGCGCTTCATCATCGGCCCCGGCGATCAGCGCTTTGTGGATGGCGAGCGGTTCATCATCTCGGCGCGCGAGTTCAAGGCGATGACCGGGCTGAAAGAAGGGCTGGCGATCAAGACCACCCAAGGCATCACCGTGGTTGTGGCGGTGATCTGCGTGGCGCTGCTATTCTGGTTCCTGAACCGCACCCGCACCGGCAAATCGATGCGCGCCTATTCCGACAATGAGGATCTGGCGCTGCTGTCGGGCATCAACCCCGAGCGCGTCGTGATGTATACATGGCTGATCGTGGCAGCGCTGGCGACCACGGCGGGGGTGCTTTATGGGCTCGACAAGAGCTTTCGGCCTTTTGTCTATTTCCAGCTGCTGCTGCCGATCTTCGCCTCGGCCATTGTCGGCGGGCTGGGCAACCCGCTGGGCGCCATTGCGGGTGGCTTCCTGATCGCGTTTTCCGAAGTGCTGATCACCTATGCCTGGAAGAAAGTGCTGGTCTACATGATGCCCGAAGCGCTTGAGCCTTCGGGCCTCGCGCAGTTGCTGAGTACTGATTACAAATTCGCGGTCAGCTTCGTGATCCTGCTGATCGTGCTGCTGTTCCGACCGACGGGCCTGTTCAAGGGGCAAACGATATGAGCGAGAGCGTCAGGAATACCGGGCTGTTTGCCATCGTTGCCGGTCTGATCGTGCTGACCGGGTTCATGCAGAGCTGGAACAGCGCGCTGTTCATTTTGAACATGGGGCTGATCTCGGCCATCATGGCGATTGGCGTGAACCTGCAATGGGGCTTTGCCGGGCTATTCAACGTCGGTGTCATGGGCTTTGTGGCGCTGGGTGGGCTGGCGGCGGTTCTGGTTGCCATGCCGCCGGTGCCCGAGGCCTGGTCGGGCGGCGGGCTGGGCGTCATCCTTGGCCTGTTGTTGGGGGCCGCCACCGTTTTTGCAGCGGTGATGGTGATGAGCCGGATGCCCAAAGGCCGTGCGCGCACGCTCACCGTGATCGTCGTGCTTGTGGGCGGGTTTTTCCTGTTTCGTGCGGTGTTCGACCCGTCGGTGGCCGCAATCGAGGCGGTCAACCCGGCAGCAACAGGCTATCTGGGCGGGCTGAACGTCTTTGCTGCCGAACGGACCGAGCTGCGCGCGGACCTGTTTGCGCTGCTGTCCTGGCCGGTTGGCGGGCTGTTGGCGGCGGGCGCGGCCTGGCTGATTGGCAAGACGGCTCTGGGCCTGCGCTCGGACTATCTGGCGATTGCGACGCTGGGCATTGCCGAGATCATCATTGCGGTGATCAAGAACGAGGATTGGCTGTCGCGCGGGGTCAAGAACGTGATCGGCATCCCGCGCCCGGCGCCTTATGAGATCACCTTGCAGAACACGCCGGAATTTGTCGATCGCGCGACCAATCTGGGGTTAGACCCGGTCATCGCTTCGACGCTTTATGTCAAGCTGGTCTATACGTTCCTGTTTCTCGTGGTGCTGCTGGCCCTGCTCTGGATGGCGCAGAAAGCGCTGCACAGCCCTTGGGGACGGATGATGCGGGCGATCCGCGACAATGAGGTTGCGGCCGAGGCGATGGGCAAGGATGTCACCCGCCGCCATTTGCAGATTTTCGTGCTGGGATCGGCCATTTGCGGCATCGCTGGGGCAATGATCACCACGCTGGACGGGCAGTTGACGCCCGGCACCTATCAGCCGCTGCGCTTCACCTTCCTGATCTGGGTGATGGTGATCGTGGGCGGGTCAGGAAACAATTTCGGTGCCGTGCTGGGAGCGTTTCTGATCTGGTTCCTCTGGATACAGGTGGAGCCGATTGGCCTGTGGCTGATGCAGCTGATCACATCGGGCCTGCCCGATGGCAGCGGGTTGAAGACCCATCTGATCGACGCAGCCGCCCATATGCGCCTGTTAACAATGGGAATTATCCTTCTGGTGGTGCTGCGATTCAGCCCGCGCGGGTTGATCCCCGAGAAGTGAGCCCACCCGCAAACGTGACGCAGGTCACGCGATCTTCCCCTTCCGCAGGGGGTTTACACGGTTTATACCCCTCCAACGTTTCTTTGGGGGAAGAAAGTCATGAAAAGTGTAAAGAGTTCCGTTCCGTTGTTTGCCTGTGCTGCTGCCGTGATCCTGTCGGGATGCGTGCCCTCACCGGAGAATTACGAAACGACGCCGGTACAAGTGCAGACCGAAAAGGGCATCGTCACCTGTCAGCTCTATTCCAAGGACCTCGTGGTCTGGGACAGAGCGATTGACCGACCCAACAGCATGGGCGTGCAGGAGGCTGACGCCATCTGCAAGGAAGAAGGCAAGCGCGAAAAGCGGCGCTGACGCTCACCGCCCCTTGAAAAAGCTGCCCAGTATGCCGCGCACGATGCGACGGCCGGTGGTTCCCTTAAGTTCCTTTATCACCGCCTGACCCATCGCGCTGGCAAAGGTGTCCTTGCGCCGTGTGATGCGAGAGGATGACCGGCTGACCCGCGCGCCGCTATAGCGCCGGGCCGAGGCATATTCGCGTTGTGCGGGGGGCTGTTCTTCGGCGGCGATCTCAGCGGCTTCAGCCTCCTGCGCTGCCTGCTGGGAGCGTGCGGACAGGATCTCGAAGGCGGATTTGCGATCCAGCGTGGCGTCGTATTTCCCGGCCAGATCAGAGTTGGCAAGCATCGCTTTGCGCTCAGTTGCGGTGATTGGGCCAAGCTGAGATGAGGGCGGCCGGATAAGCGTGCGCTCGACAATCCCCGGCACGCCTTTCTTTTGCAGCATCGAGGTCACCGCCTCGCCCACCCCGACCTCGCGGATGGCTTCTTCGGTGTCAAAGGCGGGGTTTTCGCGATAGGTTTCGGCCGCCAGCCGCAGGTTCTTGCGGTCGCGCGCCGTGAAGGCGCGCAGCGCGTGCTGGATGCGGTTGCCGAGCTGACCCAGAATATCCTCGGGCACGTCGGCGGGGTTCTGGGTGATGAAATAGACCCCGACCCCCTTTGACCGGATCAGCCGCGCCACCTGTTCGACCTTGTCGACCAGCACCTTGGGCGCGTCATCAAAGAGCAGATGCGCCTCGTCAAAGAAAAACACCAGTTTCGGCTTCTCGGGGTCGCCCACTTCGGGCAATTCCTCGAACAATTCGCTCAGCAGCCAAAGCAGGAAGGTGGCATACAGCCCCGGCGCCGACATCAGCTTGTCAGAGGCCAGGATATTGATCATACCCCGCCCCTCACCGTCTTGACGCATCAGGTCGGACAGTTCCAGCGCCGGTTCGCCGAACAGTTTGCTTGCCCCCTGGTTCTCGATCACCAAGAGGCGCCGCTGGATGGCGCCCACCGATGCGGTCGAGATATTGCCGTAGCGCAGTGACAATTGCGCCCGGTTTTCTCCGACCCAGACCAGCAGCGCCTGCAGGTCCTTGAGGTCGAGCAGCGGCAGCCCCTCTTCATCGCTCAGGCGGAAGGCGATGTTCAGAATGCCCTCCTGCGCTTCGGTCAGCTCCAGCAGGCGCGACAGCAAGAGCGGCCCCATCTCGCTGACCGTGGTGCGCACCGGATGACCCTGTTTGCCGAACAGATCCCAGAAGGTGACCGGGCTGGCGCCGTAGCTGTAATCATCGAACCCGATCTGCGCGGCGCGGTCGGTAAAGGCCTGATGCAGCTTGTGATCGGCTCGGCCCGATTTGGCCAGCCCCGACAGGTCGCCTTTGACATCCGCCAGAAACACCGGGACCCCGGCCTGCGAGAATCCTTCGGCCAGGATTTGCAGCGTCACGGTCTTGCCGGTGCCGGTTGCCCCGGCGATCAGCCCATGGCGGTTGGCGTAGTTCAGCGCCAGCCCCTGTTTGACGCCATAGTCCGGCCCGCCGCCGCCCAGGAAAATCTTGCCATCCATTAATCTTAAGCCCCGATATCACCGTTTCGCCCCGACCATACAAACTTAACCTTTGCTTGCGATAGTGCTTTCTGTCCCGCCGCTTGGTGGGGCGGTTTCCTCCCTGTCAGACTGGCCGTGCCTTCGGGCACGGCTTTTTTTCGCGTTTCGCTCCGCGCGATTCGTTTTTTTGCGCTTAGCTGTTGACCCGTTGGCTCTGCTCTCGTAACGTTTGCGCATAAGCAAGTCGGCCAGTCCGACGGGGAGAAAAACATTCTTTAAGAGAGGCTGATCAACGGCCTCTCTTTCTGTTTTCTGCCACTGTTTTTTCCCGCATATCCGCAAAACGCCGCGGCCCGCGCCAATTGGCCCTGACACGCCCGGGCGGCCATGCTAGACCCTGCTCAAACAGAGCGAAAACCAATGAGGCAAGCATGTTCAAGACAATGACACCGGCCTGTGTGGCGGCCCTTCTGGCGCTGAGCAGCGCCACCTATGCGCAGGAAGCGGCGCAGAACCCGGAGGCGGATCAGGGCGCCGTCGAATCCGCTCAAAGCGAGGGTGTGCTGGACCTTGGGCAGCCCGTTGGCGATGGTCCGCAATTGGGCAGCCGCTATGCCAAGGAAACGTTTGGCGACTGGACTCTGGCCTGCGTCAAGACCGAAGCCGAGACCGATCCCTGCTCCTTGTTGCAGGTCATGAACGGTCCTGATGGTCAACCGATGGCAGAGATGTCGATGTTCCGGATCGAAAACAGCGGTGCGGCAATTGCGGGAGCAACAATCATCGTCCCGCTCGAGACGCTGCTGACCGTGCCGCTGGTCATCTCGATCGATGGAGCGCCGGGCAAACGGTATAACTACACGCTGTGCAACCCGGTCGGATGTGTGGCGCAGATCGGGCTGACCCAGGCCGATATCGACGCAATGAAAAAAGGCACCGAGGCGACGATCACGCTGGTGCCCGCCCCGGCGCCGGATCAGAAGATCGATATCAAGATGTCTCTCAAGGGCTTCACCGCCGGGTTCGACGCGGTGGATGTGGTCGACAACTGAATGGCGTTTGCGGTGGGGGCGCTGCCCCCGTCGCCCTCCGGGCGCCTTCCCAGAGATATTTTCAGCCAGATGAAGTGCGGATCGACGGGCCAGTCTCAGGCCTTGCGCAGGGCAAGCACCGCGTTCAGGCCGCCAAAGGCGAAGGCGTTTGTCAGCGCGACGTCGATCTTGGCCTCGCGCGCCTCGTTGGGGACCACATCCAGAGCGCATTCGGGATCAGCCTCTTCATAGCCGATCGTGGGGGCAATCACCCCGTCTCGCAGCGCCATGATGCAGGCCAGCAGTTCCACCGCGCCGGTGCCGCCAATCAGGTGGCCATGCATGGATTTCGTGGAACTGATCATCAGGTCATCGGCATGCGGGCCGAATACACCCGCCACGGCGGCGCATTCGGTTTTGTCATTGGCCGTGGTCCCGGTGCCATGGGCGTTGATATACCCGACCTCATCGGGATTGATGCCCGCATCCGCAAGCGCGCCGGACATGGCCCGCGCCGCGCCCTGTTTCGAGGGCATTACGATATCAGCGGCGTCCGAGGACATCGCAAAGCCCGCAACCTCGCACAGGATATCCGCGCCGCGCGCGCGCGCGTGATCGTAATCTTCGAAGACGAAAACACCCGCGCCCTCGCCCTGCACCATGCCATTGCGATTGGCGCTGAACGGGCGGCAGGCGTCCTTGGACATCACCCGCAGCCCTTCCCAGGCTTTCACGCCGCCGAAACACAGCATCGATTCCGACCCGCCGGTGACCATCGCGGGGGCGGCCCCGCTGCGCACCATAGAAAAGGCCAGCGCCATGGCGTGGTTGGACGAGGCGCAGGCGGTCGAGACGGTGAAAGAGGGCCCTTTGAGGTTATACTCCATCGACACGTGGCTGGCCGCCGCGTTGTTCATGAGTTTCGGCACCACAAACGGATGCACCCGGTTCTTGCCGTCCTCATAGACCGAGCGGTAATTGTCATCCCAGGTGCTGACGCCACCACCTGCGGTGCCCAGAACCACGCCCGAACGTGCCGCCAGATCGCCGTGAAATTCGATCCCTGACTGATCGATCGCCTCTTTGGCGGCGGTCAGGGTGAATTGGGTGAACCGATCATAAAGCGTCATCTGCTGCCGGTTGAACCGGCCCTCGGCCTCGAACCCGCGCACCTGGCCGCCAATCTTGATGGCCAGCCGGTCAACATCGCGGAACTCCAGCTCGCCGATCCCGCAGCGGCCCTCGCGCATGGCCTCAAGCGTCTCGGGCACGGTATGGCCAAGCGCATTGATCGTGCCCGCACCAGTGATGACAACTCTTTTCATATGCGGGAATCAGGCCTTTTCCGTCACCAGCTTGTCGATACCGGCGATGATCGTTGCCACGTTCGAGATATCGAAATCGCTCGCCTCGGGCTCATTGGCATTGAAGGGGATCGAAATGTCGAACTCTTCCTCGATGGCGAAGATGCTTTCAACCAGCCCGAGGCTGTCGATGCCCAGATCTTCCAGCGTGCTTTCGGGTGTCACATCGGAGGGTTCCAGCACCGCCTGTTCGGCTATGATGGCAATGACGCGGTCGTTGATGCTCATGTCAGACCTCTGTCTGTTTGTCTCGGCGCAGATTTAATCGCTGGGGTCGGGTTTGGAAACCGCCTTTTTCAGCGTCTCGACGTCGCGGGCCAGTCTGGGCAGGCGGCGCTGCGTTTTGTAGATTTCGGTGTGGCTGTCCATCTTGATCGCAGGGTAGCCCATGATGACCCGGCCCGCCGGGACATTGGACAGGATTTTGGACCCGCCCCCGGCAACAACCCCGTCGCCGATAAAGATGTTGTCGACCACGCCACACATACCGCCCAGCACCACATTGTTGCCGATCTCGACCGAGCCGGAGACGCCGGTGTGGCCGCAAAGCAGACAATCGGTGCCGGTGCGGGTGTTGTGGCCCACATGCACGAGGTTATCGAGCTTGGTGCCGCTGCCGATGCGCGTGTTGCGGATGGTGCCATTGTCGACGGTGGAGTTTGCACCGATCTCGACATCGTCGCCGATTTCCACGGCACCCAGCGAATGGATGCGCAGCCAGGATTGCGCCCGTGCGCCCCCCGCATCGCCCATGGTCTTGCGGGCGTTTTCGGCGGCCGAAACCTCGGGCGTGACAAAGCTGAATCCATCAGCCCCGATCCGCGCGCCGGGCTGGGCGATGAACCGGTCACCTATGATGACCCGCGCGCCGATGCTGACATGGTCACGCAGATAAGCGCCCTCACCCAGAACCGCATCCATGCCGATGCTGCACTGTGGCCCGATGACCGAACCCGCACCGATGCGCACCCGCGCGCCGATGACGGCCAGCGGGCCGACCGAGACGCCCTCGGCAAGCTCTGCTGACGGGTCGACAACTGCTGACGGATGAATGCCCGGTGCCACGCCCTGCCCCTGGTCGAGCATCACCGTGACACCTGCCATCGCCATGCGCGGGCGGGGTGCGAAGATCGCCGCACTTAGCCCCAGCGCCTGCCAGTCGGCATCGGGCCAGAGAATGGCTACCTTGGCCTGTCCGCCGGACAGGGCATCGGCATATTTCGGAGACATAGCCAACGCCAGATCGCTGGCAGAGGCATCGCCCGGTTCAGCCGCGCGCCGGATTTCCAACGATAGATCGCCCGCCGCCTCGGCGCCGAGCGTTTCGGCTATTTCCTGAACTGTGAACACGTAGGGGCCTCCGGCTTGTTCGGGTGCCCCTCGTGCTTAGCTCTGAACGCCGGAAAGGACCACCCCTGCCCGGTTCAGCGCGTTCCAGATTTTGGCATCGCGCCCATAGACATCACGGCGGAACTGCGCCTTGCCATCCGCACCCACAAAAGCGGTCCGGTAGATCAGGTGAACCGGCACCTTCTGCTCCAGATTGACCTTGGTTTCGCGCCCGGTATTCAGAGTACGCTGGAAGAAC
The DNA here is from genome assembly GCF_041537905.1 of Ruegeria jejuensis. Taxonomy (NCBI): domain Bacteria; kingdom Pseudomonadati; phylum Pseudomonadota; class Alphaproteobacteria; order Rhodobacterales; family Roseobacteraceae; genus Ruegeria; species Ruegeria jejuensis. The sequence goes on from NZ_JBGRUO010000019.1 coordinate 105,308, forward strand.
GCCTTGGGGTTCTCCTCCTGTTTGGCCAACAGAGCATAAGCGAAGTCAAAGGGCTGCGCCAGACGGATGCAGCCATGAGAAAACGCGCGGGTTTCGCGGGCGAACAGGCTCTTCTGCGGCGTGTCATGCAGGTAGATGTTGTATTTGTTCGGGAACATGAACTTTACCAGACCCAGCGCATTCTTGGTGCTGGGGGGCTGGCGCATGGCAAAGGGGAAATTGCGACGGGAATATTGCGTGAAATCGACCGCTCCCCGATTGACGACCCGGCCCCGGCGATCGGTGATCTCCAGATGCGACACCGCGTAAGGGTTGGCCTGAAGCTTGGGCAGGTATTCCTTGCCGATGATCGAGCGCGGCACATACCAGCTCGGGTTGATGACCATATGCTCCATCTCGTCGGAAAACTCCGGGCTCTGACGGTCATGGGTGTTCTTGCCGATCACAGCGCGGGTCTCGAAGGTGATGCGCCCGTCATCGACGATCTTGGCCGAGAAATCGGTCTGGTTCACCAGAACATGGCGCGTGCCGCGTTCCTCGGGCAGCCAGCGCTCGCGCTCCAGCGCTACGATCACAGATTTCAGCCGGTCTGAAACCGAGCGGTTCAGCTCTTCTATAGTGCCGGGTCCGGCGACGCCGTCCTGTTCCAGACCATGCGCCGCTTGAAAGGCCTGAACCGCCGATTGCATCGCGGTGTCGAAATCACGGCCGGCATTGGGGCGCATATACCCCATGGCAACCAGACGGTTGCGTAGCGCAACAACGCCCTGCCCTTCGCTGCCCAGCTCAAGCTTGCCCGAGGGCACTCCAGCCCCCCAGCCACCCTGCGCCAGCAGCGCCTCAAGGTTGATCTTTTCCTTTTGCAACGCCCGATATTGCGGCGAGGACGGGGCCAGCGATCGCATATAGGCGTTGGGCTCGGACCGGATCAGCGCATTGAGCGTGACAACCGGATCTGCCCGCTCGACCTTGCGCACCATGAATTCCGCATCGATGTCGGAAGGGCGCAGGATGCCGGATTGCAGATCGCGCGCCAGTTTCAGGAATGCCTTGCTCAGGGCGACCTCGACCTGCGCCAGGTCCTGACGGGTTTTGGCCTGCGACATCTGCTCGATCAACGCGGCGCTGTCATAGCGCCCCTGCGGCAGCCCATGCACATCGGTGTTACGCATGGCAGCGATCAGGGCGGCACGGCGCGCCTGAAACTCGGGTCCCTCACCCGTCCAGACCGGCTGATAGGCATTTTCACGATAAAAAGTGGCCAGATGTTCGCTGCCATAGGTTGCTGCGGCAACGGATTGCTTGAACGCCATCTCTTGCGCAGCAACGGGTGCGCCCATCACAACCGCCACGATAGCCGCGCGAAAAACCGCCGACAGCGATTTGATTTGTTGACGCCGTCTTTTATGAGCCATGGGGAAAATCCTTAAAATCCTTGTTAAACGCATCACTCGTCACATCTTCTGTAATTTTCGGTAACAAAAGCGGAAAATGTCCACTCACAATCCTATCAGCGCATCACAGTTTTTGCAGATGATGCAGCGCTGCATCGCCACAGAACGTTGCCCGAAGGTCACGTTTGTCAAAATAACATGCATTGATGTCTCTTTGCGCAGAAAATTGCCGAAAATTCCCCCTAGTCTTTAAACCAAAAATTCCTCGCTTGGCCGACGAATCCCACTATGGCATAACGTCACCACTTGGGGATGAATATTAATAAAGCACCCGTAACATCGGGCGCAGGCAGGACTAGTACGGGACGAGCAGCAAATGACTGACATCACATCGACGGGTCTGACCCGGCGCGCTCTATTGGGTGCGTTCGCAGCAAGCGCTGTTGCAGCAGCGCCGACATATTCCCAAGCCGCAGGTTTCCTGCGCGGAGGCGGCGACATCCGGCGCATCCGCATGTATTCCGGTCGCACAGGCGAGCGAATTGACATGATATATTGGATCGACGGCGATTATATCAAGGACGCTGTCAAAGAAGTGAACCACTTCATGCGCGACTGGCGCACCGATCAGGTCAAGTCCATGGATCTGCGCACCGTCGATATCATGGCCGCCGCGCATAACCTCATGGATGTGAGCGAGCCCTATATGCTCCTCTCCGGCTATCGTAGCCCCCAGACCAACGCGATGCTGCGCAGCCGGTCGCGTGGCGTGGCCAAGAACTCGCTTCACATGAAGGGCCAGGCCGCCGATCTGCGCCTCTCCTCGCGCTCCGTGGGTCAGATCGCCCGCGCAGCCCAATCCTGCCGCGCCGGTGGCGTCGGGCGTTACTCGCGCTCAAATTTCGTGCATATGGATTGCGGCGACGTGCGCAACTGGGGCCGCTGATTCAGCGGTTCTGGACTTAGACAGTACGCCCCTACCTAACCCCCGCGGCCTTGCCCGGGGGTTTCTGCTATTGTGACGCCCCGCAGCACAAGATCGTCGCGGTCACATGAGCTGCATTTGATCTGGTGCGAAGGCCATGTCGGCGCACCAGACCTGGTTCGGGCGCTCGATATTCATCCTGCTCTGCAGATATAGTACCGTGGACAGCGGGCTGCGCGGCAAATTAACAATCTGAGCGGACTTGTGCCAGGTTGCCAAACCGCTTAGCGCGTGTTTGATTTCGCCGATTCATCAAACCTCAAAGGGCAGTGAGCAACATGAAAGCAATCATTCACATCGGAGCGCCAAAAGTGGGGTCTTCTTCGATCCAGGTGTTGCTTGCAAAGAACGCTCTGGCTTTGTCGAAACTGGGGTTCGCCTACAAGCAAAATATCAAGGGTCGCGGCAGTCAGTTCGAATACCCAATCGCCGCGCTGTCCCGAATGGGCATACACCTGCCCGGAGACGACAACAGACTTCGCTACAAATGCAGAACACTTGAGGAGCAGCGCAAAAACTCCATCCCTTACGCCGAAGGTCTCGTAGAATTGCCGCGTAGGTTTCCAGACCATGTGGCGCTCTTTTCATCCGAGCACGCGCTGCCTTGGTTGACCACCACTGAGAACATCGAAGAGTTCCACAAGATGTTTCTTGAGGTGTTTTCAGATGTCACATACTTGGCATACTTTCGGGCGCCGGAAGACCTCATCGCAAGCCAGTATTCAGAACACATCAAGACGGGTCACACAAAACCGTTCGGCGATTTTTTTCAGAGCAAGTTGAATTCTGTAAGCACATACAGACGCATCGGGAAATGGCTGGACGTCGTCGGCGCAGAACGCCTCAATGTGAGGCTTCTTAACAGGAACTGGCTAGAGGGCGGAGATCTCGTAACTGATTTTTGCCATGCATGCGGGATAGATGGTTCAGGTCTTCAGCGCCCTCCAAGGCTCAATGAATCCCTGACTGCGTCAGGAGCGGAATGCCTGCGCGCCCTCAACCGGACGATCCCTCAACTCCTGTCGGATGGTACCCGCAACCCCTTACACGCCAACCTTATTCGCGCAGTGTCTCAGCGCTCATCAGATGGACAAAAGATCTCTCTCAATGCAGGGCAGCAAAGGACACTCAGAAAGCGAATGGGACCAGACTTGGACTGGTTCACCAACACATTCTTTCCGCACGACAAAGCCCTGTTCGAACCTCCAAACGCCAATAATACACCCACACCCGTCGAGGTGAGAGATATGGCTCTGGACATCATGGCAGAGTTATATGCCGACAGCAGAATGGCAAAGATGGACGACCTAACGAAGGCGCAGCGCGATAGGTCTATCTATCGTCAAGGTGTCGGACGCTCATAGAACACAAAGCGGACAGCGCCGAGCCGCTCTGATCGCCGCTACGACCGGTTTTTTGTTGTGTGAACCTGACCGCCAAACCGTCAGTCAGTAATAGCTGATTCAGAGGGTCTTTTTTAGGGATATCCCTGTCAGTCTTTATATGCCTGACAAGGCTGAAAGCGACGAGCACATGAAGCCCTTTGAGAAGCGATTCCCATTGTCAAACAACGCCGTACTACATGGCAACATGTTGCATGTAACAGAAACATGCGAAGACTAGATTTTCTAAGCTATTGATTTTATGGCGCCCCCAAGCGAACAAACTTCGAACCAGATCTTGGAGGAACTGGCAGACTGGTCAAAAGTCATAAATCAGATGGCCTGCACCCTTTAGAGTCTGCGTTTATTGGTTAGCTCCGTGCCGTTGCCGCTGACCACGAGGCAAGGATAGTGTCTCCGTGCATTAGGGCGACATAGCAACCATTTACCACATCCGTGAAGGTGTCATACTGGAAAAGTAAATCAGCCTTTCCAATGCTTTGATCGTCGTTCGCAAATCCGGGTCGTGAGCCGATGTCAGCGATGCGCACAAAGCGGAGTTTGCAAACTCTGAGCCGTTTCTTGGGAGCCGACATTCACTTGGCGACTTAGATCTGCTAGTCGAGCCCAAAGCTGCCATCCAACTATCGTCATGGATGCTGCGGCACGGCCCGTCGAAGGAGACATTCGCTGCGAGTGCTAAATCTACTGCCTATGAATTCTTACAACCCGGCCATCCACAGCAAGCGCAACAAAAACAGTTCGCATCGATAAGTTGGCATCCTGTTAGTGGCAGTCGTATTCTCCCCGAAAGTGGCAATTGAAAATTCCCCAGCCGTGAGCGGCAGCGCCAATTCCAAACCTCAAATATTTGGAATTGGCGCTGTCGCGGGAAGCAGGCCTGATGCTCTGATTAATGAGAGTCAGGTGAAGGGATTGAGGGAGATCGTTTTGACCCACGATTTACGAAGACAGGGGCTGAGCATCTCGGCCATCGCGCGCAAGGTTGGCTCTGACCGCAAGACCGTGCGCAAATATCTGGAACAGGGCCTGGAAGCACCGAGCTACGGCCCGCGTCCATTGCAAGGCAGTGTGCTGGACCCTTACCGGATCTATCTGACGGAGCGTGTTCGGGCGTTCCCTGATTTGTCGAGTCGGCGGCTTCTGCGCGAGATCAAGTCGATGGGGTATGAGGGCAGCTATTCGACACTGAAGCCCTTTCTGCGCGAGCTGCGTCCGCCTCGACGCGCACCTTTTGCGGTGCGGTTTGAAACGCCTCCGGGCAAGCAGGCGCAGGTGGATTTTGCCGAGTTCAAGGTGGAGTTCACGGATGAGCCCGGCGTGATCCGCAAGGTCTGGCTGTTCAGCCTTGTCTTTGGCCATTCACGCTGGCTCTGGGGCAGGTTCGTGTCCAGCCAAAACCTTCAGACGGTGATGCGATGTCACATCGCCGCTTTTGACGCGATGGGCGGTACTCCGGAAGAGATCCTCTATGACCGGATGAAGACAGCGGTCATCGGGGAGGATGATGCCGGCATTGTCACCTACAACACCTCGCTCGTGGCGCTGTTGAGCCATTACGATTCTGCGCCCAAGGCTTGCAAACCGTACCGGGCGCAAACGAAGGGCAAAGTGGAGCGACCCTTCCGCTATATCCGCCAGGACTTCTTTCTGGCGCGCACCTTCCGCAACATCGATGATCTGAACGCCCAGTTGGACGCTTGGCGGTGCGAGATTGCCAATCCGCGGGTGCATGCCACCACCGAGCAGGTCGTGGATGAGGCTTTTGCCGAGGAGAAGCCGACGCTCAGACCGCTGCCCGCTATTCCCTACAGCGCGGTACTGACGGTGGAACGGCGGGTCAGCCATGAAGGCATGGTCTCGGTTGATGGCAATTACTACTCGGTGCCGGAAACGACGCGCAAACGCATAGTCGAGGTGCAGAACCACGTCGATGAGATCCGCATATTCGAAGACAGCGTTTGCATCGCCCACCATCCAGTACTGGAAGGGCGCAACCGGCGCCGGGTTGACCCCGCGCATCGCAACGCCCCGCCGCCACGGGAGATAACGCAAAGGCCTGCGGGGGTGCCACAACGGTCACTGGCCTTCTATGATGCGGTCGGTCAGCGCTTGGCTGCGGGAGGGGCTCAATGACCGAGACACTCGACCGGATCCAGGGTGCACTTCTCGGCCTGAAGTTGCCCCGCGCGCTGGAGGCGCTGGACCACACAATGCAAAAGCTGGAACAGGGGAAAATCTCTGGGATCGAGGCGCTAAAGCGGCGCGCCTGAAACGTGAATCGGGGGCTTCCAAGCGCAATTGATTTGTGATTCCTCCTTATTAGGAGGATGTTTTATGTCAGCAGCACTGCCATCTGCGCTTCGGGCGCGGTTTCAGGACTATATCGAAGAGGGCTT
>NZ_JBGRUO010000020.1:0-54481 GCF_041537905.1 Ruegeria jejuensis
ACGATTTTTCGCGAGGTTCTGATAGGCGGAATATGGAGCGGTCCTGCATTGTTTCACGCAGGAATTTGCCGATCTTTAGACTGCTTTTTTAGGACTATGGTTCTTGCCATTTTGGCACGGTACGCCAGCGTTGCAAATTCGGGACGATACACTCAGTCGTCTCGGAATCATGACAACACCGAATTCAGGGCGGCTTGTTCCGTTCTGATCTTTTGCGTCGGCCTTTTGGCCGGGGCTTCGGTATGCGGGGCGACTGGAGCAGTAATGGACGACATGAACCACTCAACGGAGATGCATCACTCCGGGCATGGAACTGGTGGCGGGGAACAGGATCTGACCGGGTCCGGCAGCACCACACGCGCCGAAGCCGTCATGATGCAGCAGGAGGCGCTGTCGGGGGCGCATCATTCTGCGCATATGGACGATTCCGTCAAGCAGGGCGAGCATCTCAACCTGATGAACCTGATGCCGGATGCCAGTGATTGGAGCACCTCCGTCGCCATCAAGGGCGGGTCCTGGTTCGACAGCGCAACCTGGGCAGGCGGCAAAGTGCCTGGCGCCGGGTCGGATGCTTATATTCCGCACGGCATCTCCGTTGTCTATGACGGTGTGAGTACGGCCGAGCTGGGGACGGTGGGCGTTGATGGCGGGCTGCATTTCGCCGTCGATACCGACACCCGGATGGAAGTTGAATCGCTGCTGACCGGGTCGTCCTCCACGCTGACGATCGGGGTCGAGGGCAATCCGGTGCAGGCCGATGTCAACGCCGAGATCGTGATCACCGATAGCAAAATCAACCTGTCCGAGGACCCCAGCCAGCTGGGCCACGGGGTCGTCACCCATGGCGCGGTGGAGATTCACGGCGCCACCAAAGCCCCCTATCTCAGGCTGGCCGAAGAGCCCGAGGCGGGTGACCGGACGCTCAAGCTGGAAGGCGATGTCGACAGCTGGCAGGTCGGCGACAGCCTGGTGGTCATGGGCACCAAACATATCGGCAATGACTCGAACGGCGTCCTGCAGACACAGGACGAAGAGGTGACAATCGTCGCGATTGACGCAAAAACCGGCACCGTCACCCTCAACCGGCCCCTCAAATACGATCACACGACGCCGGACTACGAGGGCCGCGACGGGATCGACAACGAACTATCCGTCTATGTGGGCAACTCCTCGCGCAATGTGACGATCTCGTCGGAGAACCCCGAAGGGGTGCGCGGCCATGTGATGTTCATGCACAACGCGGATGTGGAAGTGCGCTATGCCGAGTTCGACGAGCTGGGCCGGACGGACAAATCCAAGCCGATCAACACCAACGAGCTTTGGGACGAGGACGACTGGTCGAACCGCGGCCCCGACATCAAGAACGGCCCCGGTGATGTGATCGGGACCGCGCGCAATCCCGGCACCGAGAATGTGGAGGGCCGCTATGCGCTGCACATCCACCGCACCGGCGCCGAAGAGGACGCCAAGCTCGCGATACTCGAGGGCAATTCGGTCACCGGCAGCCCCGGCTGGGGCATCGTGCATCACGACAGCCACGCGGCCGTCGATTATAATTTCGTCTATGGCGTCGCCGGCGCCGGGATTGTGTCAGAAGACGCCAATGAAACCGGCCAATGGATCGGCAATTTTGTCACCTCCACCGTCGGCACCGGGCGCGATCCCAACCGCGATGGTGACGCGAATGTCCTGACCCTGGAGAAATCCGGCGATTTCGGTATCGAAGGCGTCGCTTATGAAAGCCAGGCGCGGCAGATCATCCAGCAGGACAATATCGCCGCGAACTCCAAGACCGCCTGGATGTTCAACACCTCCGAAACCAGCACCCAGGGCCCGACAACCGATGTCGTGCAGTTCGATCCCTCGGGCAACCCGTTCAAGGAGAAAGAGCGTTTCGACGAAGAGGAGACGTCGATCATGGGCTTCTCCGGCAACCAGATCATCGCCGTCGAAGAAGGCATCTTCACCGGTCACCGCAACATCGACAACGCCACCGACATCCAGCAGACCTTTTCGGATCTGACTGCCTATGAGGTCGATGGCGAGGCGGTGCACATCTTCAACTACACCAATGAATATGTGTTCAAGGATGTACTGTTTGTCGGCGTCGGTCGCGGCTTCAAGGTGGGCGACAAGGCCGAGGGCATCAACCTGTCCAATGTCCATGTGGAAGACGCGTTCGAGGTGTTCAACGCGCGTGGCTACAATGCCGACGGGACCTATGTCGACGTGACATGGAATGACGTCGATCGCGGCCTTACGGCGCGCGACATGAGCGGGAACCTGGTCAGCTTTGACAACCGGATCATCGATGGTTCGAAAGTGACCCCCGTCGAGCAGATCACCTTCAAGGCGGATGGCGGCACCAAGATGGTGATCCGCCCGGATGGAGGCGAGATCGACATCCGCGGCACGCTGACCGACAGTCTCGGCACGTTCAACTTCCACGCAAACACCTGGTATCGTCAGGATGTGCATACATTTGACGGGCTGCAGACCGAATTGCAGTCTCGCGATGTGGATTATGCGCTCGAAAAATACGGCGCGATCCAGAACAGCAACGGCACCTGGGATCTGGCGTTCTACTGGTGGGTCGGGGATCGGATGACCGGTGAAAACCAGGCCGTGTTCATCCCGCTGCGCCTTCAAGGGTTCAAAGATTCGGAGCTGCAGCCATACAAGATCAACGGCTTCACACCCCCGTCAAACGAAGTTCAGCATTACTACACAGACGGGATCGACTCCATCGACCAGGACTTCGGCACAGGCGGAGGAGATACAACCGATAAGGAACTGCGCGGCACCCATCGCGACGACATCCTCAAGGGCAGTTCCGACGATGACAGGATCATTGCCGGTTCCGGCGACAATATGGTTTCCGCCCTTGAAGGTGACGATTATGTTTCGGCCTTGGGCGGCCAGGACGCGCTGTGGGGTGGCGATGGCGATGACACGGTTTCTGCCGGTGGCGGCAATGACCGGATCGGTGGCGGCGCGCAGAATGACAAACTGGACAGCGGCGCGGGCAACGACACGGTTTGGGGCGGCAACGGGCGCGATACAATCATGGCCGGCGATGGCAATGACATGATCGGCGGCGGTGCCGGCTACGACCGGATCTTCGCCAAGGACGGCGATGATTCCGTCCGGGCCGGCAACGGCAACGACACGGTCTTTGGCGGCAACGGCAACGACACCGTGCTGGGGCTAGCCGGAAATGACGAGCTCTGGGGCGGTGCCGGCATCGACCTGCTGGATGGTGGGGCTGGCAATGACACACTGCGCGGCGGTGCGGACGCGGATACGATGGTGTTCTCGACCGGCGCGGATCAGGTGATCGACTTCGGTCCGGGCGACCGGATCGATCTCTCGGGTGTGGCCGCGATCGACAATTTCGCCAATTTGCAGGCACATCTGTCGGGCTCGGCAAACGCCGTGATTGATGACGGGCTCGGCAATACGATGACGCTGATCGGCATCAACTCCGGAGAGCTTGAAGCAAGCGACTTCATCTTCTGAATGCCTCCAACCGCAGGCCATGCCCCGGCAGGCCTGCGGATCGCTTTCCCGATCCCCGAACCGGGTACGGGAAACAATGAGCAGATCTTCGGCGCTTCGGTTTCCTTTTGCTGGACGATCCGGCGGCGGCGAAGATCCTGTTGCAAATTTGTTTTGAACTCTCGTTTTCTTGGCCCAGGATGAATATATATTGCGCCTTGCGGTTTACCGCAGCAGCACGCAGAGAGATTATCCTTCCAACTCTGCGTTCGGCATGATTTAGAATTTCCTTTGAGGCCCCGGGCTTCTTGAGTTTTGCGATTATTTGGTTTTGGAAAGATATGATGTCGACCTTTGCAGCGCGGCGCGAGATGGCTGACACCCCTGATATGGACACGTCCGATCACTCAGATGTACCTTTGATCGTCGATCTGGACGGTACGCTGACAAAATCCGACACCATGCATGAGGCGCTTTTGCTGTTCATTGCAAAGCATCCCGTGAAGCTGCCGCAGATTGCGACCTGGCTGCTGTCGGGAAAGGCCGAGTTCAAGGACAGGCTGGCCTCCGAAATGGTGGTCGATGCGGCCTCTGTTCCCCTGCGCGACGAAGTTCTCGACCTCATTGGCACGGCCAGGGCAGACGGGCGCAAGGTGCTGCTGGTCTCGGCCTCGAACCAGCGGCAGGTCAGCCGGATCGCCGAGCAATTGAACCTGTTTGATGAGGCCGTCGGCTCGGATGCCGCGCGCAACCTGTCCGGCACGCAAAAGGCCGATTGGCTGGTTGATCGCTTTGGCGAGAAAGGCTTCGACTATGTCGGGGACTCGCGCGCGGATCTCGACGTGTGGCCGCGGGCCCGCAAGGCGATCACGGTCGGGTCGAACGCATCCATACGACAGCATGTCGATGACATGGGCCTCGACGCCACCCATCTGACCGGAGATGACGCCGACAGCGCCCTCGCGCGGGCGCGCCATTACGTGAAAGCCATGCGCCCGCATCAATGGCTCAAGAACCTGCTTGTTTTTGTGCCCGCTCTGGCCGCGCATGACATGGCGATGCTGCTGCCGTCGTTTTTTGCGTTCTGCGCCTTCTGCCTGGCGGCTTCCAGCATCTATCTGATCAATGACATGCTGGATCTGCATGTGGATCGCCAGCACCCGCGCAAACGCAACCGCCCCTTTGCTGCCGGGACGATTCCGGTCTCCCATGGTGTGGTGCATTCCGGGGCGCTGTTTCTGACCGCGATGGTGATCGCGCTGATCCTTTCCGCGTCCTTTGCCGCTGTTCTCCTGGGATATGTGGCTCTGACATTCGCCTATTCGCTGGTTCTTAAGCGCAAGCTGATGATCGACATCTGGACCCTGGGCGCGCTCTACACCATCCGGATCATCGCCGGAGGGGCGGCCGCCGGTATCCCGCTGTCGGAATGGCTTCTGGCGTTTTCCATGTTCGTGTTCCTGTCGCTGGCCGCCGTCAAACGGATTTCGGAACTGACCGATCTGCGAGCCCGCAACCTGACCAGCACCGATGGAAGGGGCTATCGCGTCTCCGATCTGCCGGTGGTGCTGGGCGCGATGCTGGCCTCGGGCTATTGCTCGATCGTCATTCTGGCGCTTTACGTGTCGAACTCGAATGTCGTCAGCCTCTATTCCGAACCCAAGCTGCTCTGGCTGGTCTGCATGATGCTGCTCTACTGGATCAACCGCGTAGCAATTATCTCGTATCGCGGCGAGATGGATGACGATCCGATCGTCTTTGCCCTGCGCGACCGGGTCAGCCTGATTGTGTTTGCCTGCTGCGGCGCGGTCTTCGTGGCGAGCGCACTGTTATGACACTCACCCAGCTTGTGTTTCGCTACAGCGCGTTTGCGGTTGTAGCCACGATCGTCAATCTGCTCACGCAACGCCTGTCGCTGGCGCTCTATGAGGGCAGTTTCGCCATTCCGCTGGCCATTTTCGCCGGCACGGTGACCGGTCTGGTGGTCAAGTTCCATCTCGACAAGCGCTGGATTTTCTTTGACGTTTCGAAAGATGCCCAGACCCGGAAATTCGGTCTCTATACGCTGATGGGTGTGGTGACGACCGTGATCTTCTGGGGCACCGAATACGGGTTCTGGCTGATCTGGCAAAGCGACCTGATGCGTGAGGCCGGCGCGGTGCTGGGGCTGAGCATCGGCTATTGCACCAAATACCAATTGGACAAACGCTTCGTCTTTGTCGCGCATCCGGGGTTCGGACATAAGGCATGAGCACGCTTCAACCCCTGTCCGGCTGGGCCCGCTGGCCCCGAAGAACGTGCAACACCGCGCCGCTCGATCCCGGTCGCCTAGCGGATCTGAGCCCGCAGGCGGGGCAGGGGATGATCGCCCGCGGACATGGCCGCTCTTATGGCGATATCGCGATGAATCCCGACCTGACGCTGATGGGGGCACAGCGCAACCGCATCCTGTCCTTTGATGCGGCAAGTGGCGAACTGGTCGCCGAGGCGGGTCTGAGCATCGCCGAGATTCTGCAGGTCTTTGTGCCGCGCGGATGGTTTCCGGCAGTCACGCCGGGGACCAAATTCGTGACCCTGGCCGGGCTGATCGCGGTGGATGCCCATGGCAAGAACCACCACAAGGTCGGCAGTTTCGGAGATCACGTCCTCTGGTTCGACCTCTATTGTGCGGATGGTCAGACGCGCCGCTGTTCGCGTGAGCAGAACAGCGATCTGTTCAACGCCACGATCGGCGGCAACGGCCTGACCGGGCATATCCTGACGGTCTGTACACAGCTGCTGCAAGTCCACTCGGGCTGGATCACCCAAAAGACCCTTCAGGCCAGCGATCTGGATCAGGCGATCGAGATTTTCGAGGCGCATCACGACGCGACCTATTCGGTGGCCTGGATCGACTGCCTGGCCAAAGGGGCCGCGCGCGGACGCTCGCTGGTGTTTCTGGGCGAACATGCAACGCCCGACGCGCTGGACGGCGCCAAAGCGGAACGCCCGTTTGACATCCCCGCCCGCCGCAACTTGCGCATGCCGATGGACGCGCCCTCCTGGGCCCTGAATTCCTACACGCTGCGCGCGTTCAACCGGCTCTATTACAAGGTGAATTCCGGAAAACCCGAAACCCAGCTGGTCGATTACGACACATATTTCTATCCGCTGGATGCCATTCTGGAATGGAACCGCATGTATGGAAGAGGCGGGTTTGCCCAGTACCAATGCGCCTTCCCGCTGTCCAGTTCCCGCGAGGCGCTGCTGAAATTGCTGGGTGCCATTTCGGATGCCGGTCTGGGATCGTTCCTTGCGGTGCTCAAACGGTTCGGGCCCGGAAGCCCGGAACGCCCGCTTTCCTTCCCGATGGAAGGCTATACTCTGGCGCTCGACTTTCAACTGTCCCCCGAGGCTTTGACACTGATGACGGAGATGGACGAGATTACCTGCCAGCATGGCGGCCGCCTTTACATGGCCAAGGACAGCCGCATGAGCCAAGCCACGCTGGAAGCCGGATATGCCGACGGGGTGCCCATCTTTCGCACCCTGCGCGACGCCACCGGATCGCGCCCCTTGTTCCAATCCCTGTTATCCCAGAGGTTAAATCTGTGACACCTGCCGACCGCCCCGCCCTGATCCTCGGTGCCCGCTCGGGCATTGCCCGTGGCATCGCTGCCGCCCTGGCCAAGCGCGGCCATCCGCTGATGCTGGCCGCGCGCAGAGCAGGGGAGCTGGACAGCGACGTGTCCGACCTGTCGATCCGTTACAATTGCACGGTCACTGCCCATGAGTTCGACGTGCTGGATCTGGACGGGCATGCGGGCTTTCTCGACAGCCTGCCCGCAACCCCGTCAATCATCATCTGCGCCATCGGCGTGCTGGGCGATCAGGAACGTGACGCCGGGGATGCCCAGGCCACAAAGCTGGTCGTGGACAGCAACTATCTGGCGCCCTGCCTGTTTCTGGAACAGGCCGCGTCCCGCATGGCACAATCAGGCGGCGGCTCGATCGTGGCAATCGGCTCTGTCGCGGGCGATCGCGGGCGGGCAAAGAACTATGTCTACGGTTCTGCCAAGGCCGGGTTCGCCACCTATATCTCGGGGCTGCGCCAGAAATACGCGGGGAGCGATCTGCATGTGATGACGGTGAAGCCGGGCTTTGTCAGAACCGCAATGACCGAGGGCATGGACCTGCCCGGACCGCTGACCAGCGATGCCGAGCCATTCGCCGAGCGGGTGGTGAGCGCCATGGAAAAGGGCAGGCAGGTCTATTCGGACCTGCGCTGGCGCGCCCTGATGGCGGTGATCACACATCTGCCCGAACGTATATTCATGAAAACGAAATTCTGAAGAGGCCGGACACGACAATGGCACAGGAACGACATTTCGAGGATTTCCTTCTGGCACTGGGCCTGACCGTCATTGGCGCGGCGCTGGCCTGGCTGCTGTCGGGCGGGCTGCCCGCTATCGGCATCGACGACGCCGCCATCACGCGGTCATATGCGGAAAACGTCGCCAATGGCGCAGGCTATGTCTACAATGTCGGCGGCGAGCGGGTCGAAGGCTCGACCGCGTTTCTATGGGTCGCCATCCTGACCCTGGCCTATAGCCTGACACCGACACCGGAACTCCTCATCATTGCGCTTTGCGCCGTTTTTGCCCTAGTGGCGGTCTATACCACGCTTCGGCTGGCACGGGCGCTGGCCGACTGGCTGGAGATCGACCCGCGCCCCGCCATCTGGGTCCTGGCGGCCTGCCTGCTCGCCAGCCCCGGCTATTTCATGTGGTCGGTCTGGACGATGATGGAGCTGGCGCTCTGGTCGATGCTGCTGATCTGGATGGTGTCGCTGCTGGCCCGGCTGGTCGAGGACGACCGGGGGCAGGGCCATACGCTCTGCCTGCTGGTCGCGGCGCTGCTGATGCCGCTGGTGCGCCCCGAAGGGATCGCCGCCGCGATCGGACTGCTGGTGCTGAGCCTGCTGCTCGCGCCCCGGTTCTGGCGTGCCCTGGGGGTGGGCGTGCTGGCAGCGCTGGCGTCGTTTGTGGCGGTCACCGCGTTCCGGCTGTCTTATTTCGGCCAGCCCTTTCCCAACACGTTTTATGCCAAAGTCTCCTCGGACAAGGTCCAGGGCCTGAAAGACGGATTGAAGTATCTGCTGGATTTCCTGCTGAGCAGCCCGTTTGTCGAGATCTTCGTGGTCATCTGGCTGGGCGGCGTGCTCTGGGCGCTGATCAGCGCCACGCAGGCCCGGCCCGGTGCCCGCGCGCTGCTGGTGGCCGGGGCTGCGGTGTTCGGCATCCTGCTGGTCTATGCAGCACTTGGCGGCGATCACTTCGTGCTGTGGCGGTTCTATCAGCCGGTGGCTCCGCTGCTGCCGCTCTGCCTGGCGCTGCTGGTTGCTGCGGGTGTCACCCAGGCCCGGAGCTCTGCGCTCAGAGGCCCGGCGGTGCTGGCCGCCGGAGCCGCCGCCATCGGCCTGCTGATGGCCGGTTGGATGCAATATTACCAGTCGCGCTTCAACATCCGGAAGGAATATACGCTGGTCGAGCAGGGGCTTGGCTTTGGCCATTTCCTGAACGAGATCGAACCGCTTCCCACGATCGGGGTCGGCCCCGCCGGGGGCATCGCGCTGGCCTATAACGGCGAAATCCTCGACCTGCTGGGCCTGAACTGGGTCGAGATGGCCCATGCCAACCCGGTCAAGGTCGGCATGCGCAACCATGCCAGCTTTGACAAGGATACCTTCTGGAAACACGCACCCGACGTGCTGGCCGCCTTCAACCGGCCCTGCGCGGAAGGCAATTCGCTGGCCTTCTGGTCGCATGCCGACAATGCCTTTGACGGGCTCTATTCAGACGACAAGTTCCGCAGCGCCTATGTGCCGGTGGCCTTCGTGCAGGGGGGCGATTGCTGGCCCGGCTTCGCACAGCCGGACTGGCTGGCACAGACGACCCCCGGCGAGGCGATCAAGACCTTTGACTGGGCGGATGTGAAATCCCTGGACTGATGTGACATGACGATGAATCAGTCTCCTGACGGGCGTCCGGCCAGAGGGTTTTTCGTCAATGTCAGCTCGCTTGTCTCGGCGCGCCTGTTCCTGGCCCTGTCCCAGGTTCTGGTGCTGCCGATTGTTGCACGGCACCTGACGGTTGACGAGTTCGCCCTGATGGCGATGGCCATGTCGGTGGTGGTGTTTTGCAGCGTGCTCAGCGATGCCGGTCTTGGGCGGTCGCTGATCCGAACGCCCTCCTATGATCACGAGGAATGGGTCAGCGTGTTCTGGCTTCTGGTGGCGGTGGGGGTCGGGCTGGCGGTTGCCATACTCGCAATCGGTCCGCTCTGGGCGGCCTTCTTCGAGCAGCCGGATCTGGTGCCGATCCTTGCCGCGCTGGCGATCGTGCCGCTATGCCAGGCGGTGTCTGCCGCCCCAAACGCCGAGATCGAGCGGCGTGAGAACTATACCGGCATCGCCAAGGTCCAGACGATAACGACGGTGGTCAGCCTTGGCCTTGCTGTTGGCCTCGCTATTCTGGGGGCAGGAGTATGGGCACTTGTGGCCCAGCAGGTTTCCCTGGCAGTCGTCAGGCTGGCAGGGATCATCTCTCTGTCCAATTTCCGACCCAACCTGGTATTCAAACCCCATCTGGTCCGTGGGCATCTGCTGTTTGCCCGCAACGCCCTGACCGTTTCGGCCATTTCGGCAATGAGGACCCAATCCGCCGTCATTGCCATCGGCAAGCTCAACGGCGAGGCGCCGTTGGGCCTGTTCTCGATGAGCGCACGGTTTTCCAGGCTGCCGCAATTCGGCCTGGTCGGGCCGGTCTCGACCGTTGTCTATGTGCGCATGGCCAAGGCACAGGACAATCCCGCGCGTCTGGTGGAAATCTATCTGAGCGCGATGAAGCTGATGGCAACGCTTCTGTTTCCGGCCCTTGCGATGACAGCCGTGGCCGGCACGGCGGTGTTCACCGTGATGCTGTCCGCAGAATGGGCACAGGTCGCACCGATCTTTGCCTTGTCGATCTCCGGCCTTACCTTCGAGGCAATCGCCGTGGTCCTGCTCGCCTGCATCTTTCGCGCCACCAACCGCACGGATCTGCAGGTGAAGCTGAGCATGCAATCCGCAGCGCTCTATATCATTCTGGTGGTCACCGCTGCCGCGCTGTCCGGGGTCCTCGCCGTTGCAACCGCCATTTCGATCTGGGGCTTGCTGATCGTGCCCCGAGGCTGGCTGTTGGCGCGGCAGGTTGTGCCGATCTCTGTGCCAGACTGCCTGCGCACGCTTTTTGTGCCGGTGCTGCTGTCCTTTGTGATGGTGTGCTGTCACGCCACGCTGCGGTCGTTCCTGTCCCCCGGACATGTGGCGGAAATCGGTATCGCCGGATGCATCCTGACCGTTGGTCTGGGATTGATGGTCTTAATACAGCGCAAGGACCTGCGCAAAGCCATCGCTGTCTTCAGGCCAGGCTAGTGGCTGAACGCCCCCCCGGATCAGCCGTCAAAACCCGGCCAGAGCGCCGCAAGATCCCGACCTAACAACTCGGAGAGCCCGTCGTTACGGCGGGACAGGTGATCACTCAGATAGTCCCGGGTGCTCTCTCGCATCGGCGGCGGTCGCTCGGCCTTGAGCAGAATTTTGTTGACCCGGGTGAACCAGAGATGGTGGAGCTTCTGGCGCAGGCCCACTCCCGGCCCCCGGCGGCTGCCAAGATGATTGCCGTATCGCCAGGCGACCACTTTCCGACCGACCCGATTAAGGGCAAGCTGGCCTGTCAGACTGGTCGGGTAATAGGTCTTGTTGAACCAGGAGGCCTCGTCGCGCACCTCCATCCGCGAGGTGCCGAGGAAATCGGTGACCCCATCAATCGCGGCCTGATTGTTGGCGATGAAATCCTCAAACAGGACAACCTTGACCCGGTCGGAACCAAAAATGTCGTAATAGCGCTTCAGATGCGGCAGATAGGTCGATCCGAGAATGATGGCCAAGTGCGTGTGGATTGCCTGCTCGAAGGTGCAGATGGTCCTCCCGCTTTTGACCATGTGCCAGTATTGCGAATAGGCCCGCGCAACCGGATTGCGCAACATAAAGACCAGCCGCACCTCCGGCAGACGGTCACGGATACGTACAGGCGCCACTTCGGAAAAAAGATAGGTGGTCGAATCCTCTCCGACCAGCGGCAGATCGGCAAAGGGTGCAAAACATGCGGCATAATGGGACAGGAGTTCGCCATTTTCGGCCCGATTGTCATAATGGATCAATTCGCCATCTTTATGGAAGAAAAAATCCGGATGCGTGACAGGATCATCCGCGTCAAAGTAATGTATCTCTTCGTCGGGCAAACCGATCGCAGGATGCTGATTCAGAATGAAATGCAGCGAGGTCGTGCCGCATTTCGGCGCACCGCCAATGATGAAATCGGGAAATCTATTCGCCAAGGCACCAACCCTTTCGCCCCGATGACCCCCTAACGGACCCGATGTTGCAGGGCAAGTTATCTATTCGATGAAGAGGCTTGATTGCCGAAGGCTCTGTTGCTGAAGTGCCTGGGTGAATATAAGCAGCGTGGCAATGCTGCGGAGTAGGAGCATCTCATGGATGGTCTAGAGACAACTGGCTTGGACAATCGAACCATTCTGGACCGGACGGGTCTGGGATACGGTCAGAAAGTAATGGACCGCCTTGGGCGCCGGGGTGAGCTGCATTTGCACGGCCAGGTGGGCGATGTCCGGCTTGGCTATTGCTACATCCGAAAAAATGCCTGCTCAAGTTTCAAGCGTTTGTTTATGGATTTGGCCGAAGCGGATTACGACCCCGCATCCGGAGAACGCCCGATCGATTTCCTGGTCAAACACCAGATGATGCGCTCGGTTGATGCGCCCCTGTGTGACCGCATCGTGTTTGTGTATCGCGATCCGGTCGCGCGGATCGTCTCGCTGTTCAAGAACAAATTCATCATGCGCAGCGGGCATGAGGACTTGTTCCGAAAGTATCCCGCCCTTGCCGGCGAAGACCCCGACCAGACAACATTCCGGCGGTTCGCCACGCATTACCTGCGGGAAGATTTCACAGCGCTCGACCGGCATGTGCTGCCGCAAGTCTGGCACCTCAAGCGTTTCCGCTACACCGATGCGATCCCCATTGGCGCGCTGCATGACAGGATGCGTTCGATCATCGGTCAGCCATTGGCGGATCAGTATTTTTCACAGCCCGTGAATGCCACCAAGAGCCAGAAAGCCTATCTTCCGAAAGCGATGGACATTCCAAGCGCAGAGCTGTCCCGCCGCTTTACGGACATGGGCACAATGCCTCAGGACGAAGATTTTATTGATGCCTCTCTCAGGACGCGTCTGGAAACACTCTATTCGGCGGATAGTGACATGATCCGGGCTGTCAAAACACGCGCAGCCTGAAAGCGGACGGGGCTTCAGCCGCCGTAAAATTCGTGATTTGGCCTGGTAAAACAGCCCTTCAGAACCCCGAGGTGGAACCCGCCCCGGAGCGCCCAGAAGGCGCATCTGTTTTTGCGCGCCACCGAGGCCGCCGCACGCATCCCGCAATATGACGCCTTTGCCAGGCTTTTGAGCAGCAGCAGCGGTCGCTTTCGCGGCTGTCCCTGCAGGGCGCAGAACCCGTAGATCGTACCCGTTGCCATGGTCTTGGTCCAAAGCCATTTGAAAGACAGCCGCGCAGGGGCCACCGGTTCACGGACGATGGCGCTCGTGCAGATTGCCATGGGAACGCCGCTGCGATGCAGCCGGAAGAAGAAGTCGATATCTTCCCCCCCGGTGCGACCGAAATCGAGACGGAACCGGGCCGCGCGCAGGGTCGGGTCGCGCCGGTCCAGCAGGACATTGCCGGAAAATCCCGTCTCTACAGTGCCGTTCAGGGCCGATGGCACACTTGAATGGGCCATGTTTTCAAGCATCCAATCGGGCGCGCCCGTCGGGTAGACCGCATGAACCGGGCCGAACACAACCTTGGCCTGTTCCTGTGACGCGGTTTCGAGAAGACTGGCGACCCAATCCGGCCCGGCAATCTCGTCATCATCGATAAACAGCAGGTGGTCCGCATCAGAATGTTCAAGGCAGGCGTTGCGCGCGATCGAGATGTTGCGGGCCGGGGCATGTACGTACCACAGAGTCAGCCCCAGCTCTTTTGCCTGCGCTTCGATCTCGGCCTGTTTGAGGGGCTGTTCGTCATTGTCAGCGACAATGATCCGGAGCTTCAGGCTGTCCGGACCTTGCTGGGCGGCCAGACTTTCCAAGGTCCCGTACAAGCTGTCGCGCCGGAACGTGCAGATCCCAATATCAATATTCATGTCCCGTCACCAGCGCGGCCATATTTTGCTTACGACCTTGTAAAGCAATTTTGAAGTTCCATTTATGGTCGAAATCCCGCAACATCAGGGCATTCGACTCCGCATGAGAACGGGTGCGACTCCGCGTTTGCTAACAGGCAGGATCCAGATAAGCAATGATCATATCCAGATTGTTCTTTTCCTCAGCCGTTTCAATCGGATCGTGCCTTGCCGTATGGCTGGTGGTGGGGGGATCCTGGGTTGCATGGCTTGTGGCTGGCTGGCTCTTATCGGCACCGCTCCTCATAGTCATGCTCGTCATCGAACATAACACGTCCTTCAGAATCTGGGGACTTCCCCGGGCCCGAAGGCCCGGTCAGACAGCGCCGGACAGTCGACCGGTGACAAACAAGAGCACGGTCTTCAAGAAAATCTGAAGATCAAGCCGCAAGCTCAGGTTGCGGACATACCACACATCCAGCGAGACGCGCTCTTCATATGACGTGTCGGAACGGCCACCGATCTGCCAGGCACCGGTTATGCCCGGTTTCACGGCCTCGTAATAGACCTTGTCCGAGCCATAATGAGCCAGCTCTTCGCGCGTCACCGGACGCGGACCCACAATGCTCATATCTCCGAAGAACACGTTGAAGATCTGCGGCAGCTCATCCAGGCTCGACTGACGCATCAGATTTCCCAGACCGGGAAAGACCCGTGGATCGTCCTTCAGCTTTTGCGTCTGCTCCCATTCCCGGCGCCGGATCGGATCCTCGGCCAGGAGCCTGTCGAGCACCTCGCGGGCATTGGGCACCATGGTACGGAATTTCAGGCAGGAGAAGACCTTGCCATCCAGGCCAACACGGTCATGGCGAAAGATCGGCGATACCCGATACACCGCGACAATGTACAGCGACAGCAACGCCATGATGGGTGCAAACAGCACGATCATCATCGACGACAACGCGACATCGCAAAGCCGCTTCACGAACTTCTCGGATAACCGGTATCCACCGGCAATACTGACTTCGCCAACAGAACGTGAGAAACGGCACGCCGCCTCACTTCCTCCGACAAAAGCCCTATCTTCCCCCGACACAGATGTCACGGAATCCAAAGACATCACAGATACCCCCACTCGCCACACACAAAAAAGACTTTACCAAACAGTAATCTCCCAACACCCCACCGACAAAAATATGCGGGGCGGTATTGTGGTGAGAGTTTACCATTCCTTAACGTCACCGCAAGCGCCAAACTCATTTGCCTTAAGTTTGCCCGAAAATTCCCTGCCTTGCGCCGCAAATTGATGAGAGGATGTGTGATTCTCGGAACAATCCCCACAAATTTAGGCAATTTGACAACATCCCGAACCGAATCGAGCCCCCGGCGCGACGCCATACGCTTGGCTTGCCCTACCGGCGTTCCATAGGCACCTACGGCAGGAATATCTCTGAAAACCCCCGTTATTTAACATAACCTGACTTATATATGAGCTCTGTTTCTTGAGAGCGGCCTCATAGAAGAGGCCGAAATTATACTTAAAAACAGATAGTTGCAGCTATCCCGATATCCGGGGCATGTCGCATTTGCGCCGGGCTCGACGCAGGCGGCAGAATCGCCCCGGGCGTCAGATCTCGTAATAATCGCGATACCAGGCAACAAACCGCGCCACGCCATCCCGGAAATCGGTCTGCGGGCGGTAGCCGGTGAGGTTCTGCAACAAACTGGCATCAGCCCAGGTGGCGGGCACGTCGCCGGTCTGCATCGGCATGTAGTTCCGGATCGCTTCGCGCCCCAGTTCCGCCTCAATCGCATCAACGAAATCCAGCAGTTTGACCTTGTCGGAATTGCCCAGATTGACCACACGCCAAGGGGCAGCCGGGCTCAGCGTGTCATCTTCGACCGCGGTCTCGGGCCCGCCCGGCACCGCATCGATCAGCAACCGGATGCCGCGCACCAGGTCCTCGACATAGGTGAAGTCGCGATACATGTCGCCATGGTTGTAGATGTCGATCGGCGTGCCTTCGAGGATGCCGCGGGTGAACTTGAACAGCGCCATATCCGGCCGTCCCCAGGGGCCATAGACCGTGAAAAAGCGGAACATGGTGATCGGCAGGTTGTGAATATGCGCCCAGGCGTGGCCCATGCTCTCATTGGCCTTCTTGGTGGCGGCATAGATGGTGAGCTGGGTGTCGGCCTTGTCGGTCTCGCGAAACGGCATCTCTTCATTGGCGCCATAGACCGAGGAGGTGGAGGCCATCAGCAGATGCCGGACGCCGACGGCGCGCGCGGCCTCCATCACGTTCATCGTGCCGACCACGTTGGAATCCACATAGGCCCGCGGGTTCTCCAGGCTGTAGCGCACCCCCGCCTGACCGGCGAGATGCACGATCACATCCGGCTCGAACGCCTCGATCGCCCCGGCCAGCGCGTCATTATCTTCCAGCATCGCCTCGGTGGCGCGGAAATTGGGGCTTTGATGCAGCATCGCGTGACGGCGTTGCTTGAGACGCACATCATAATAGTCGGTCATGCCGTCAAAGCCGCCGACGATGAACCCTTCATCCAGCAGCAGCCGCGCCAGGTGATAGCCGATGAAGCCGGCGGTGCCGGTCACGAAAATGCGTTGCATCAATGAACTCCCTGCAATTCGGACCCAGAACTAGTTTGCCTCTTTTGCGCATGCAACGCGTATTGTCTCGACGGGGCGCTGGGGTCGCGCGCGCCATGGCGCGGCTGACGTCAGGCCGCCTTGCCCGAATGGATTTCCCAGGCAAACGGCACCTCGGCCAGTTCGGGCGCGGCCAGCGCCAGCAGATCGGTATTGGCCTGGTTGGAAAACCGGTAATCGAGCGGCAAGCGGGCCGAGCGTGCATAGAGCGCGCGGTCATTGAAGGGCGCAAGATAGAAATTGTCCCGATACCCGCAGGCCGCCAGCCCGAAATTGGGCAGGTAATGCTCCAGAAAACCGAAATCTATGTATTTCCGCTGCGCATCCCGCGGCAGTTCCTCATACCAGCTATTGTAATCCGGCAACCATCTGGAGACGAATTCGCCGGTAAAGTCTCGACCGCCAACAAACAGGCACCGTTTCAGGCCGAATTTCCGGTTCAGCTTGCGGTGATTAATATCATCCGTCCTCCAATGTGCCGCCCGGAGCACTTCCATCACATTGCCGACCATCACGATCTCGTCGCGGCCCAGATCATCCCAGAAATTCGTGTTGTAGGTATGCGGCAGCGGCACGCCGTACCCGGTGGTCAGGGCAAAGGCCCCGGTCCGCTCTGCAAGCGCGTCGCCGGTGAAGGCAGTCTCGAGCTTGTGATGTTCCAACGCAATGTCAAACACCTGCGCCAGACCCTGTGCCGATCTGAAATCAACCCGGCTGTTGCGGTTATGGGTCTGGGTGAAATAACGGGCGATCTGATGCCGCACCGGTTTGGCGCAGGCCAGCAGGTTGCGGGAATCGTTGCCGCCGCTCAAGGGCAGCGCCGCCCGGTCCGACGTGACGATGCCGGTGATGATCTGTGCCAGCCGGGTGCGGATCGCCGCGATCTCGGTGGCGGGATCATCGGTGTCAGCCACATCCCCGGGGCGCGGCCAGAACCGGTGTTCGGACATGTCCGACAGGCGCAGATAGTGATTGGCCGCCAGCCGCCGGGCAAACCGGTCGCGGCTATGGCCAAAGGGCATCCGCTGCGTACCGGCCAGCGCCAGTTGATAATCCACCGCCTCGCTCTCGACGATGTCCCGGGGCAGCGCCATCAGCAGGGTTGTACCCACCTGCCCGCTCTGCGGATCGAACACGCAAGGATAGCTGCTGCTCACATCGCCATAGATGCGATCCTCGCGCCCGTCGCGCAGCAACAGCAGGTAGCGGCCCGCCAGACCGATTACGAATTCCTCGATCCGCAGCCAGAAATCATCGGTGCCGACCGTGACATCGCTCAGCACCCGGTCGCGCAGCCGCGCGCCCGCCGCATCCACGGCCACCCCCAGGCAATAGCCGATCTCGACACCCGCACCGTCGCGCAACGCAGCCACGGCCAGGCGGCGGGAATGGGACAGGGTTCGGTCGCCGAAGGGTTTCGGGATCAGACCGGAAACCCCGGCGCAGGACACCGGCCCCAGGGTGAACTGGAACGGAAACAACGCATCGGCGGACAGGCCGCGCGCCGCACATTCCCGCAGCGCCAGAGGCAGGACAGGTTCCGCATCGGACATGGCTCAGCTCCGGGTTCAGGCCGCGTCGGCGTCTTTCAGGAAGCTTTTCAGGAACCGCCGTATCGAGCGTTCCGATTTCGGCTCGTCCATGATCTGGTCACGGGCCAGCAGCCGGTTGATGGCGTGATCCTTGTCCTTGGCGATGACCCGCGTGATCACACCGGGCACCAGCCTTGCGGCCACCAGCGCCTTGGCAAAGCCCACCTTGATGTCGGGACGATCCGCCTCTTCATTGTCATGCGGGATGCACCAGGTCTTTTCAAACAGCATCATGATGTAATCCAGCACCTCTTCGTAGGGGTGGCGGCGGTCCGGCTTGTAGGGCTGACGGAACACATCGGTGATGATCTCGTAAGAGGGCCAGTAATGCAGCACGCCCTCCTCCTGCTTTTCGCGGATTACCTCGTCGATCGCGACCCGCAGCACGCTTTTGGAAACAGAGTTCGAGGTGATGCAGGAATTGTTGCGGAAGGTGGCCAGCAGGGGAATCGGTGACAGCGTGTAGATGATCTTGGCATCCGGGCGGTGCTTGCGGATCAGATCGTAGATGGCGCGCAGATTGTCCTTGTTCTCTTCGACGGTGCTGACGCGGAACTTGTGGCGCTCGGGGTCATAGCTTTCCTTGGGGATGGTGCGCCAGAACACGTTTCCGGTGGGTTCGTCATACCAGATCTCGGACAGGCCGAAGGTCAGGATGAAGACATCCGTGTTGTCGAAGATCTCTTTGGTGGTGGCCTGTACCTCAGCGTCATAGCCGTATTCCTCGGCCTTGTAGCCATGCCAGAGTGGTTGGTCGAAGACCTTGTTCTCCCAGGCCCATTCGAATTGCTGGCGGATCACGAAGGAATTGACCATCCCCTCGCCGCAGCCCACCACATAGGCGCGCTTGGCGTTCTTGTCCTTGTTGAGGACATTGTAGTTCCGCTGCGACAGGTAGTTCGAGATATTGGCGGCGAAACAGCTGCCAAAGGCGGTGATCTGGGTCTCGGGCGTGATGATGGGGGCCTCGGGCGTCCAGCCATGCAGCACGTATTTGTCCATCGCATCCTCGCTCAGCAGATGCGCCAGATGCGGGTTGCCATTGGTGTATTCGCCCCGGAACCAGGTTCGGAATTCCGCGGAATTCTTGGTGGTGACCTGAAATTTGAGCGCTGATGCCCTGCGCGTGCTCATTGCCTGTCATTCCCTTCCTGCGCGTCTTCATGTGACGCTGTTCCTGGCCGCCGCGCCCAATTGCAACCGGGCCGCGACGTACCGCTTGGGGTTGCCGCGCACCCTAGCCGCAGGCCGGGCTGTTTTCAACAACGCTACCCCCCTGCCCGCTTCTTCACCCAGCCCAGAAAAGCGGCATCCGGCTTGCGCAGCCGTGGCGCGCCCGAGCGGATCCAGACGCCGCGCCATTCTGCCTCCAGCCCATAGACATCCGCGCCGGGGATCAGCGCGCGGGCCTGGGCATAGGTCTCTTCCGACAGAACCGGCGGGCGGGCCTCGCTCTCGATCAGGCCGCCGCGCGGTGCGAACCGGATCAGGTCGCCCGCCTCTTCGCGCATCTCGTAATCGGGCAGGTGGTCGGCCGCGATCATGTCGCGCAGCATCTTGCGGAAGACCCGGCGCGGCGATGCGGAGCCGGATTTCTTCAAGAGCGTGTCCACCGACACCGTCCAGGCTGGCTGGCGCCCGCAATGTTTGCGCGCCAGTTCATAGATCCGCCGCTCCAGCGGTTTCCTGAGCCGGAAGTAATCGCGGCTGAGCGTCAGCACCGATTTGCTGAGCACCGCGCGGTACAGCCAGTCGCTGAGCGTCACCGCCACGCTGACCATCCGTCCACCGCGTGTCTTGCGCACGATCTCCCAGCGCTCGATCAGGCCGAAGCCGGTGGTGGTCTCCTGCTCGCCGGTGACGATATTGGTGGTGATGCGGGTGCCGGCCAGCCGCTCGAACGCCTCGCGCAGCCGCCGATAGGCATCGCCGGAGGTTTCGCGATTGGTCGCCATCAGCAGATCATGCGCCTTCAGATGCACCGTCCGGCTGACCGCGCGCCCCGCATTGATCGCCGCCATCAACTGGCTGATGCAGAAGATCAGGATGTCCTTGTCATGGATCGTGGCCAGCCCCTTGACGCTGGGGGTCACCGTGATCTCGGCCCCGTTATGGGTATAGCTCAGGATGCGCCGGTCGGGCCGGGTCGCCAGCGAGAACAGCGGATGTTCCATGCTGGCGATGTCATCCTTGGGGATCGCATCGAAAATATCGCAGAGGAAAAAATCGCCCTGCCGTGTCCGGTCAGGGAGTAACCCCCCTGCCCCGCCTGTCACTGCCTTACTCATCGTCGCCTCAATGCTTCGGCCCTCTTGATGGGGCCTGTCTCCGGCCGGTTTTCCGGTCCGGGAATCTTTCGTGGTTTTAGTGACACCCAGCCTAGAGTTATCCACAGGTCCTCGCAACGGGGGTTCGGAATCGCCCGATCGGGGGTTCGGAGTCACTTTATCGGGGTTTCAGAGTCGCACAGAGCCATCGGAAAGGCATAAAGCGCTTGAAACAAAAGAGAAAAAATAAAGCAGCACAATGCCGTAACTATAAATAACACGATTCTAACACTCTAAAAAAAACGCAAATCGCCGGAATCTGCGCTATAAAGGCATCAGCATCCCCTTATTTTCCTGAGAAAAATCACGTCTTGTGATGGTTTTTCTTCCATGTGACGTGTTTTTCGGTATCATGGGGAAAACGTATAACATCGAGCAGAAAATCATGGCCAAGGACACCCCGTTCCTTCCTCCCTATTTCAACATCGACCCCGATGCCGCACTGGCAGAACTCGACTTACCCACAGAGACAGGCGGCTTTGCCGAGATTGCCCGCGCCTGTGCTCAGGGCCGTGCCGATCTGGCCAGCCGGGGCCTCAACGAAGAGGGGCGCAAAGACCTGCGCCTGTTTTCAACTTGGGAGATCACCCGCTATCTGATCCCGGTGGCCCAAGCCCATTTCCGCCGCGTGCTGAAACAGAATCCCGACCTGCCCCAGGGCCGATCAGAAACCGAGGGCGGCGCCAAATGGTTCACCCTTGATGAGGTGCTGCGTCTGCGCGCCTTCTTCGGGGCTCAAGGGTCAAAGGCCAAGAACTACCTGCCTTATCGTCCCGCCGGACAGCCCGCCAAGATGGTAGCAGTGGCCAATTTCAAGGGCGGTGTGGGCAAGACCAGCACCGCGGCGCATCTGGCCATGTCAGCCGCTTTGGATGGCTACCGGGTGCTGGTGATCGATCTGGACAGTCAGGGCTCGATGACCTCGATCTTTGGCGGTCAGGTCGAGGATGAATGGCAGACTGCCTTCCCGCTGCTGGCGCGCCATTACGGTGAATATCTGCGCACCGAGAACCAGCGCCGTCTCGACCGGGGCGACCCGCCCCAGCCGTTGGATGACGCACTGAGTGCGGCGATGGGCATGACCGCGCAGGACCTGATCCAGAGCACTCACTGGCCCAATATCGACCTGATCGGGGCACAACTGAACCTCTATTGGGCCGAGTTTCAGGTGCCGGTCTGGCGTATGCAGGCGCGCGGCTGGAAGCTCTGGGACGCGCTCACCGACCGGCTGGAGGCGGACGGGGTGCTGGACGCCTATGATCTCGTCTTCATCGACACCCCCCCTGCCCTCGGTTACCTGACCATCAACGGTCTAGCGGCGGCGGATATCCTGCTGGTGCCTCTGGGCGCGTCTTTTCTGGAGTTTGATTCCACCGGGCGCTTCTTCGACATGCTGCATTCCACTTTCGCCAGCATTGAAGAGGGCGAGAATGTTGCCGCCCGTGCGCTTGGCCGCCCCGAGATCGGTTTTGAATGGGATGCGGTGCGCGCGGTGATCACCCGCTATGACGGGGCGCAGCAGGGCGAGTTGTCGGGGCTGATGCAGGCCTATCTGGGCAAGGTGCTGAGCCCGCATAAACAGGATTTCACCGCGCTGATCGGGCAGGCCGGGGAACAGGTGAACGGCATCTACGAGGCCGATTACCGCGATTTCAACCGCGAAACTTATGCCCGCGGGCGCGAGACCTTCGATGCCACCTATGCCGCCTTCAAGCGCCTCTTGCTGGGCATTTGGCGGCGTGGGGAACTCGAAGCGCAGCAGGCAGCGGAATAACAGGCTCTAATAAGGAGATCTGAAGAATGGCGAAACGCAAGCGACTGACCCCGGCACAACCCGGCTATCTCGGTATCGGGGCGGCACCCGAGACCAAAGCGATGCCACTGGGGATGTCGGCAGCACCGATCGCGCAGGTGGCGGGGGAGGCCTCGACTACCGCTGCGCTGGAAGAGGTGACCCAAGCCTTGCAAGACGCCCGCGCTGAAGGCCGTATGATCGAGCTCTTGCCGCTTGACGTGATCGACGAGCGCCATCTGGTGCGCGACCGTCTGGTGCAGGACGAAGAGGAGATGACCGCGCTGACCGACAGTCTGCGCGCCCGAGGCCAGCAGATGCCCATCGAAGTGGTGGTGCTCCCCGATCCTGCTGGAGGGCGCACCCATGGCCTGATCTCGGGCTGGCGGCGGCTGACCGCGCTGCGGCGGCTGTACAAGGAAACCTCCGATCCGAAGTTCGCTACCGTGCGGGCGATGGTGATCCAGCCTGAAACCTCGCAGGACTCTTACGTGGCGATGGTCGAGGAAAACGAGATCCGGGTGAATCTCAGCCATTACGAACGCGCCCGCATTGCCGTGCGCGCGATGAAGGAAGGCGTCTATCCCAACCAGCGCCTGGCTTTGCAGGGGCTTTATGCCAATGCGGCCCGCTCCAAACGCTCCAAGATCGGCACCTTCATCACCCTGGTCGACGCCTTTGACGACACGCTCTATTTCCCGTCCGCCATCAGCGAGAAGCTGGGCCTTGCGCTGGCGCGGGAACTGGTGCGCGACCCTGGCTTTGGCGATGCGCTGAAGGATCGGCTGCGTAACACCCCGCGCGACAGCGCCGCCTCGGAAATGCGGATATTGGCCGATGCGGTGGCCGAACGGCAACCCTCCTCTGCTCTCCCCCCTGCGCCGGAACCATCGGTTCCGCCCGCCCGTCCACGTGTGCGTGTCGCTGGCGGAGAACGCATCGTGGCACGGGTTTCCGAGGGGCTGGAACTGCGTTTCATCCCGGATCAGAGCCGTATTGAGCTGGTGGGGGACGAAGTCTCGGAGGAGCTTGCAGAGGCGTTACAAAGCTGGCTGCGATCCCGTTGATGGTTACGGAGATGTTTCGCGCGCGAAACATTGCGGCCGCGCGACCGGTTTGACAGGGGGGTGAAATTGTGGCCCTTGCTGGTGTGAAATGACATGGAGCAATCCCTGAATGACCGCAGGTTCTCAGCCTGGAGTGGGCCGCTTGGTGGCGGTGGTGGTAACCCATAACCGACTTGCCAAACTCAAACCGACACTGGCCCGGCTTCTGGCCGTAGACCCGGCACATCTGCAGGCGGTTGTGGTGGTGGACAATGCCTGTTCGGATGGGACGGACAAATGGCTGGATACCCAGCGGGACCCTCGGCTGACTGCGATTGCTAGCGCAGAAAATATCGGCGGCGCCGGCGGGTTCGAGCGGGGGTTGCGCCACGCCATGCAGCATCTGGACCCGGACTGGCTGGTGGTGATGGATGACGATGCCTGTCCCGCGCCGGATACGCTGGCCCGGTTTCACAACTCCCCCCGCAGCCCCGATACCGCCTATGCCGCAGCGGTCTATTTTCCCGATGGTCGCATCTGCGAGATGAACCGGCCCTCGTGTAACCCGTTCTGGTCGCCTGCCCTTTTCCTGCGCACACTGACCCGGGGACGCGACGGTTATCACATCCCACACAGCGCTTATGATGTGGAGGTCCCCTGCCCCATCGATCTGACCTCGTTCGTAGGTCTCTTTTTGTCCCGGCAGATCGTTGAGGACAGCGGATATCCCGATCCTGGGCTGTTTCTTTATGGCGATGACGTGATCTACACGCTGACTCTGCGCCGCCGGGGCTGGAATATCCTGTTCGATCCGGCGCTGCGGTTCGAACATGATTTCAGCACGTTCGAGGCGCAAGGCCCACAAACCATCCGCCCCTTGTGGAAGGTCTATTATTTCTGCCGCAACCGGCTGCTCATGTATCGCGCGGCAGCACCGGTGCTTTTCTGGCTCCTGCTGCCGCTGCTTGGGTTGAAATGGCATCTGGCGGGCGGGCGTTACGGGGCGGACAAGCCCCTCTATCTGCGCCTGCTGCGCCGGGCGCTGCGGGATGCGGCAGCACGGAACACAGAGCTCAGCCATGGCGAGGTCCTGGCTCTGGCCGGAGGCTCGGTCAGCGGTTCAGAATGTCCCGATGGTAGCGGCCCAGCAGGATCAGACCCATCAGCAGAGTCGACAGGCTGATGATCAGGATGAATATTTCGCTGATATAGAGCGGATGGTAGGTCGGGTAGATCCCCGAGCGCATCAGGCCGGTGATATGGATCAGCGGATTGTACCACAACACATCCTGGACGTTCTGAGGCATGTCTTCATAGATGTAGAAAATGCCCGAGACCAAAAAAAGTGGTCGCGTCGCGATAGACCAGATCAACTCATAGGTCGGATAGAGACCACCGATGGCGCAGTTCAGCGTGCCGACCCCCAGCCCCAACAGGGCGGCCAGCGCCAGCGCCTCGGCAATCGGTCCCATCTCCAGCACAGCTCGGCTGTCAACGGTCGCAAGAATGCCGGTGATCAGGATATAGGTGACCAGCAGGCTGGTCAGCAGGTTGAGAATGAACCGGGCCAGGATCGCATCCACCCAAGTGACCACCGGATACATCAGCAGCGGGCGTGAAAACCTGATCGCCTTCGAAACGGTCAGGGACAGGTTCTGGTACAGATTGAACACCAGATAGCCCGAGGCATAAAACAACAGGAAACTGTTGCCCAGCGACGGGCTGCGCATCAGCAGGGAAAACCCGAAGCTGAGGATCACGATGATCCCAAGCGGTTCCAGAATCGCCCAGATATAGCCGCCGGGATTGCGCCCGTAACGGGTCGACATCTCGCGCAGAATAAGGGCTGTGATCGTGCGCGGCGAGGTCCAGCGGTGGGCTGTGCCCTGCCCCGGTTCCATCGCGTGCATTCCTGGGTCGGAGGAGGCAGACATATGCGCATCGTCTCGTTTTGGCCTGTGCGTGCCCGCCCGATTATGTAAGAAACAGATATGGAATTCAAATGCCTTCGGGTCGGAACAGGACGCGCATGACACAAGACGCAGATGCGAGCAAAGCAGGGGTCAAATCCGTGGACGGCGCAGAAAAGAAAGCCGGAGCATCTGGCCGGAAAAAAACGCGGAAACAGCCCGCGGCACAAGGCGGCAAACCCGCAGGACAGCCGAAACTGACCGCCGTTCCCAATCCGGGCCCGGGTGGAAAGTCGGGACAGGGTGGTGGACCAGCCGGTCCGGCCGCAGCGCGGCCGCAGCCTAAGCCGGGGGGGCAATCCGGGCCCAAAAAGCCGGTGCCGCAACCTCAGGTCACCGTGCGACCGCTGGCGCAGCCTGCCACCATGAAGCAGCGTCACTGGGGTCTGATGCTGAGTTTTGCGCTGATCGTGCTGCTGCCGCTGGTCGGGTTGACCTATTACCTCTGGACACAGGCCGAGGATCAGTATTCCTCCACCACTGCGTTCACGGTGCGCTCGGAAGAAGGCGGGTCGGCCTCGGACCTGCTGGGCGGGTTCGCGCAGTTTGCCACTGGCAGCAGTACCGGCGTGGACAGCGATATCCTCTATGAATTCATCCAGAGCCAGGAAATCGTCGAGGCGATCGATGCCCGGCTTGATCTGCGCGCCCATTACGCGACCTATTGGCCGCGGGACTGGATGTTCTCGATTTGGCCCGATGCCACGCTTGAGGATCTCGTCTGGTTCTGGCAGCGGATCGTGCGGATATCTTACGACCAGTCGACCGGGCTGATCGAATTGCGCGTGCTGGCCTTTGATCCCGATTTCGCGCAGCGGGTGGCAGAGGAAATCGTGCGCGAAAGCCAGGACATGATCAATGCGCTGAGTGATCAGGCCCGAGAGGATGCGATGCGCTATGCGCGCGAGGATCTGGACGAAACCATCATCCAGCTCAAAGCTGCGCGCGAGGCGCTGACCGAGTTTCGCACCCGCACCCGCATCGTCGATCCCGGGGCCGATATCCAGGGCCGCATGGGGGTAATGCACAATCTGCAACAGGCGCTGGCCGAGGCGCTGATCGCCCATGATCTGCTGCGCGGCACCACGCTGGAGAACGACCCGCGCCTGACCAATGCGCAGCGCCGGATCGATGTGATCCGCGAACGCATCGCCGCCGAGCGGCAGACCTTCGCCTCCGACAGCACCGAACTGGGCGCGGTGGGCGAGGATTACCCCTCGCTGATCGCCGAATATGAAAGCCTCAGCGTCGACCGTCAGTTTGCCGAGGAAACCTACCGGGTGGCGCTGACCGCGCTGGACGTGGCGCGCGACAATGCCGCTCGTCAGAGCCGCTATCTGGCCACCTATATCAAGCCGACCTTCGCGCAGAGCTCGGAGTTTCCGCGCCGCTTCATCCTGCTGGGACTGGCGGTGGTGTTCCTGGTGATGCTCTGGTCGATCCTGGCGCTGATCTATTACAGCATCCGGGACCGGGGCTGAGGGGCAGGGGCGTCATGTCGGAAAGAGCGGCGCCATGATCCGTTTCGAGAACCTGACCAAGAGCTTCCAGGTCCAGGGGCAGCGCCGGGTTGTCATCGACAATCTCAACGCCACCCTGCCCACGGGCAAGTCGCTGGCGCTGCTGGGGCGCAACGGAGCGGGCAAATCCACCCTGCTGCGGATGTTGGCCGGCACCATGCGCCCCGATAGCGGCCGCATCGTCAGCGATGGCCGCATTTCCTGGCCGGTGGGGTTTGGCGGGTCATTCCATGGCGATCTGACCGGCGCGCAGAATGTCCGCTTCATCGCCCGAATCTACGGCGTGGATACTGACAGCCTGCTGGCTTTTGTTGATGATTTCGCCGAGTTGGGGCGATATTTTCATATGCCGGTGCGCAGCTATTCCAGCGGCATGAAGTCGCGGCTGACTTTCGGTGCCTCAATGGGCATCCGGTTCGACACTTATCTGGTGGATGAGGTGACGGCGGTGGGCGACGTTTCGTTTCGCCGTAAAAGCCGTGCTTTGTTTGCCGAACGCATGCGCACCTCCAGCGCGATTCTGGTCAGTCACGAGATGGGACAGCTGCGGGCGTTCTGTGATGCAGGGATTGTGCTGGCCGATGGCCGGATTTCTTATTTTGATGACCTGGAAGAGGCAATTGAACTCCATCATGAATTGATGCAATGAACCCCGAGTTGTGTTGGTGACTCAATCAGCGGTCAAACCGCGCTGAGATTATCCGGCAATCTAACGGCATACAGCCTCCTGTTTTCAAGTGATTGGCAAGGCAGTGTTCAAAAGCAAGAAAAAGCAAAAAAAAACGCTCTACTTACATATAGGGCATTTCAAGACGGGAACCTCTGCCCTGCAGGTGTTTCTGGAGGAAAATCCGCGTTTGCTGGCCAAGCACGGGATTGAATATGTCGAGCATCGCCGGTGGTTTTGCAAGCATTCCTATCTTGCATTCTCGATCTATAAGGCGATCGGTGTGACCCGGTTGATGCACGGGTACCCCTTCAAGGACAGTCCCAGGGATGTATGGTCCGCGTTTTTTGATGCCGTCCGTGCCAGCCCACATCCGCGGTTGCTGGCCAGCACGGAAGAGTTGATGCGCGTGGGGGCCTATCCGGATGCTCAGAAAATCCTCTCTGAGGTCGCCGCGCTGGGGCAGGATATCGACATCCGGATCATCGCCTATCTGCGCCAGCCGCAGGCGCATCTTCAGTCCTGGTATAACCAACTGGTCAAAATGGGCGAGCCGGTTCTCGATTTCGATGAAACCGTGTACGGGATCATGGAGGAGGTGCATTTCGATTACGGGCTTGCGCTGAAGCCATGGATCGATGTGTTCGGCCCCGAGGCCGTCATCGTGCGCCCCTATGTGGAAGGCAGCAAGGATTCCAAGGCGCTTTATGCGGATTTTCTGTCCACTCTTGGGATCAGTTTGCCTGACAAAGGGGTTCGTTATCCCAAGCAAGACCCCAATCCAAGATTGTCAGCCGAAGAAATGGCGCTTGCGCAGATAATCGGGGGGGCAAACCTGCCAAAACCTGTGGCCGAGTGGACGCAAAAACGGGTCTCAAAGCTGCTTGATACTCAGGATAGCCTGCATATCCGCCCGCCTGTGACGCAGCAGGATATCACGACCCGTGCCGAGGCGGGGCTGCAGCTTTTGCGCAGCTTGCCCGGGAATGCGGTGGATGTGGACAGTTTCTGGAACGGGCTTACCCTCGACGAAGATCCGGCGCTGAAGGAGGCGCGGCAACTGACCAAATTTCTTCTGATGGAAATACATGCATTGCGGCAGCGTCTGAACAAGACGGAGATATCCGTCGAACAGCGAATAGAAGCGCTGGAAAACAGATTGAAACAAGATCTCAAAAAATGAAGATACTTTTTTACAACTGGGTCGATTACCTTGATGACGAAAAACGCGGCGGCGGGGTGTCGGTTTATCTGCGCAATCTGATGACGGCGCTTGGGTCTCGCAAGCAGGTCCAGCCGGTCTTTCTGTCCTCGGGCATCTCTTACGATCTTGTAGCAAGAAAACCCCGCTGGGAGCAGGTGCGGCACGGATCGAAGGAAAATAGCGAAAACCGCTACGAGATCGTCAATTCCGGCGTGCTGTCACCGTCGCATCATTCCTTTGGCAACCCGGCCCAGCTGACGCATGCGCCGACGCGGGATGCGTTTTTCGACTTTGTCAAAAAGACCGGCCCTTATGACGTGATCCATTTTCACAATCTCGAAGGGCTTCCTGCGGATGTGCTGGAGATCAAGGCCCGCTTTCCGGATACGAAAGTGATCCTGTCGCTGCATAATTATTACCCGGTCTGTCCGCAGGTGAATCTGTGGCATCAGGAAAAACGCGCCTGCAGCGATTTCAAGGGGGGGGCCAAATGCGGCAGCTGCCTGATCCACAAACATGACGAGCGGTTGATCCGGGCGGCCAATGCAGTGGCCTATCGGTTGAAACGCGCCGGTATCCGCCCCGGTATGCGCAGTTTCGACCTGCTGTTCCACCAATTGTTCCGGGTCGCGCACCGCACCGGCCGTCTTGTCGGCCGTCTGCAGCGCAGCTTGCGCCAAACGCCGGCTCTCACACCGGCGCGCGCCTCCGGTTTCGCCGAGCGGCGCCAGGGGTTTATCAATCAGATCAACACCCATTGCGATCTCGTACTGGGCGTCTCGGACAGGGTCTGCGAGATCGCGCGGAGCTACGGGGTGCGTCCCGAGATTCTGCACACCAGCTATATCGGCACCAAGCAGGCCGAAGCGTTTGTCGAGACCAAGCCTGCGGCGTCGCTCCCCAAGTCGAAGACCGCCCTGACGCTGGGGTTCCTGGGCTATATGCGCCGGGACAAGGGGTTCTTTTTCCTGCTGGACGCGCTGGAGGCGCTGCCGCCCGAACTGGCCGGGCAGGTGCGTCTGGTTGTGGCGGCGCGGCGCGGCGAGGGTGAGGCGATGCGACGGCTGGAACTGCTCAAGGTGCGGTTGGGTGGCGTGGCGCATCTGGATGGTTACAGCCATGACGGGCTGGACGATCTGCTGCGCGATGTGGATGTCGGGCTGATCCCGGTTCTGTGGGAGGATAACCTGCCCCAGGTCGCGATCGAGATGCATGCCCGCCACATTCCGCTGCTGACCAGCGACATGGGCGGCGCGCGCGAGTTGGCGGGCTGCCCTGACATGGTGTTTGTCGCCGGTGACACTGACAGTTTCGCCGATCGCATCCGTGCGCTTCTGGCGGGCGAGGTGGATATGGACCGCTATTGGCAGAACGCCCATGCCCCGCAGACCATGACGGGGCATCTGGGCGAGCTTAAGCGGCTCTATTCAGGGGAAAATACCCCGCGCTTGCAGGCAGAAGCGCCTGCCGTCAAAGCAGCCGCGCTTTGACGAATTCGCTGTCGGTCCAGGCAACGGACAGGTCCGGATCATAGATCCGGGCGCGCCCCTCAGAGCTCAGAGCCAGATATTTCCGGTATTCTTCGGCATTGTTGAAATGCTGGCGGCGGGCGACTTCGGCCTGTGCCTTGCGACGGAAATCGGAATTGTACTTAAAATGTCCGAACAGCAGTTCCCGTTCGGCAAGCCGTGCCCCGGCCACATAGTGCAGCCCGGCCGAGAGCCGTAGGAAGGGTGAATATCTAAACAGCGCGATCTTCTGGGCCACGAAGAGTTCATTGCGCGATCCCGGGATCAGCCGGTGGCGCACGGCGGATGTCCAGGTCGGCGCGTTGGAATAGGGACCACGGCCAAAGGAGTTGCGCAGGAACGGCTCGCGATCGGTGAAACCGGCCTCAGCAAAGGGATCACCGCTGGCGAAGGTGGCGGTGTCCAGATCGCCTTGGGGATACATGTCCAGCATGAAGATGCGCGCCGCCTCTGCATGTTCGAACGCGGGCGCCCGCAGCAGATCGGGCAGGCTTTGGCGTTGTGGCACCTGCCAGGTCAGCAACTCGTCCGCATCGGCAACAAGCGACCATTTCCCGGTGCGGAAATGCGCCATCAGCGCCTGTTGCCAGGCCACGCCGTAATGAGAGCGATTATAGTCCGTATCAACGGAGAACAGCGCCACATCAGGCTGCTCGGCCAGGTATTCCAGCGTGCCGTCGGTCGAGCAATTGTCAGCGATCAGAAAGCTTTCGACCCCTAACGCGCGATAGTGGGCGAGAAAATGCGGCAGCATGAACATTTCGTTGCGCATCGCCGCCACCACCGCCACGGGTGCCTCGCGGGCCGGGCCGAGCCGGGCGGCATCACTCACCATCTCCAGCGCGTTGGTCTGTTCGCCGAGACTGGCGCGTTGATAGCTGGGCCAGATCTTTTTGGGAAACAGGCCCGGCTGGTCCAGGCGGCGGTTTGCCTCTACCTGCGTGGCGGAGTCATCCAGATGCACCAGCTTGACCGGAGCGGTCCGGCTGGCGTCAAAGCCGTTGAGCCAGCGCGATACCGCGATGCCGCCGGGCTGCGCACGGCGGCGGATCGAGATATGGTAATCCTCGTTGGCGGGTGCGATGCCGCCCAGGGCCAGCAGATCGCCCACCAGCTTGTCCTCCATGAAGGACACCTGGATCAGGGCCTGGCCGGTCGTGCTTGCGGCGGTCTTCAGCAGGGTTGCCATGGCGTGCCGGCTGAGCGCATATCCCGATCCGCCATCGCAATAGCTGGATGGCTCGGGGGATTTGTCGAATTCCAGCCGTCCCCGGTCCGAGGTGGATTTGGTGCAATGCCAGGCCCGGTCCATCTGCCCCGCGCTTCGGGTCAGGGTGCGACCGTAATAGTCGAATTTCCGGAAGCTCAGAGACTGGAAATATTCCTCGGGGTTGAGGAAGCAGTCATCGTCGATCTTCAGCATATGAGCAAAGGTGGTGTTGTCATGCACCCAGCGGATGGCGGCCAGGCTTTTCTGCGGCAGCCCCTCGTAATCATCCGGCGCATCCAGGTGCAGGATGTCACCCTCGATGGTGCCGTCCCCGTCACCAGCAACGATCAGATAGGGCACGCCCAATGCCTCCAGCCGCGAGAGCCAGCCCGCCCGCAATTGCGGAATGCGGCGGTCGAGATTGGCGCGGCATGAGATCACAAGAACCAATGTGTCAAAGAGCGGATTGACCGGCCCGAGCGGGAGGGCAGGGGGCACATCCGCGGTGGCAGCAGAGATCCCCAATGCGGCGAGGCTGGCCGTTGCGTTGATCTGACCTGCTGCTGCGCGTCGGCGCAGGGCGTGCAGGGGCATCGCCAGAGCCGGGGTTCGGGCCGGGTCAGCAGGATCGGATTTCTTTGTTTCAGCCCTGTGCAGAGCCTGTTTCAGCCAGGTTTTCAGACAGTCTGCCGACCTGTCGGCCCCGGCATCAAGCAGCCCGTTCAGAAGCCCCAGGGCCGCGCCTGCGCCGATCCAATGGGCGGCGGCATCGGTGAGCCGGTCGAGGTCTGGCAACAGCGCGGCGCAGCCCTCCTGCGGGTCATCCCCGGCACGGGCGGCGGCCAGTAGCTCCATGGCGCGGCGGCTGGTGGTGCATTGCAGCGCATAATGTGGAGCCCTGTCGACAAGATTGGGCAGGCTCGCGCGGCTGAGGCGGACAGTTTCCTCCAGTGCGGGTTCCGCCGGAGGGCTATCCGGCGCCGCCAGGTGACGCAGCGCCGCCTCGGTCGGATCAAGCCCGGCCCGCAGCAGGGCGGCCACGGTGGGGGCCTCGGGGCCGGGCAGCCCGGCCGGGCCGAACAGGTCACGCCGGATCCGCGATGCGTCGGGGCACCCGACGCGGTCGAACAGGGCCAGCGCGTCGGCCTGCATCCCGGGCGTGCTGCCGGGGTTGGTCAGCACTGCAAACGCGTCCCGGGCCACGGTCAGCTGCGGTGAGATTGCAACATCGCGCTCTGCGATCCGGGTCCAGAACAAGCGGGACATCCCATAAGTCTGCAGAACCGTCGCTTCGATCCAGGGGTGGAGACGCGGGTTGAGGCGCGGACAATCGGCGATCAGAGAGATGGCGGCCTTGGTCAACTGGGCGCAGGGGGTTCTTTGCCAATAATCCCCGGAGCGCCGGTTCAGGAAGCCGATAAAGGCGTTGATGATCTTCTCGCGCTCGGCGTTGGTTACCTTCGGGTCGGCGAGGGCGGCGCGGATGGTCCAGGCCAGCGGCGGTGTCATGATCCAGCGCTCGGTCTCATCGACCAGTTGTTGCAGAAGCTGGCAGAGCTGGTCGATCCGCAAATCTCGCAGCAGATAGGGCAGCAATCCGGAATTGAACCAGGCATCCTCGCCGGGTGGCACCGCGGCCATGTCGGTATGTGCCTGCGCGTGGGCATACAGCAGATCGAAGGCATCGCGCCGACAGAACGGCTCGGCCAGCGCGGCGTAAAATAGCGGGCGCATGGCTTCTGGCGGCGGCGTCAGCCCCTCCAGCAGCCGGGACAGGGCGTCGGGGGTATCTGCCTTGTTCAGAGCCTGTGCAACACTGGCCAGCATCTCTTGCAGCGTGGTGTCTTCGGGCGCTGGCGTGCTCGGCAGGGGCGGGTCGTCGGGCTGGTCGCCGGGGGCCAGGAACCGGTCGAGGCCCAATTGGTCGGCCAGGCGCATCAGCCGGTCGTGCAGTGGCGGTTCCAGCAGCGCGGCGATGCCGGAAAACCGTGCATGTTCGATGATCTGCGTGGCCAGCACCGGGTCTCCCGCCAGATCGCCGGTTTCCAGGGCGGCCTGCACCTGTGCGAGCAGCCCTGCCCGGTGCAGGACCTGTTGCGCGCGTACCGTATCCGCCTGCATGATCCGCACCGTCAACGGGGCCTCGTCCGTACAGCCCTGCCAGACCCGGCCCGGCAGAACCGACCACAGGGCCGTGCCAGCGGGGTCTGTCGAGGTGATCAGCGCCGGCGCGGGCGAGAGACCGTCGATTTCCAGCCGCAGGTCTCCGGGCCGGTATTGGCGATCCAGCCGTCCGCGCAGGTCCAGGCGCGGGGTCAGGGTCAGGCCAGGGCCTTCGACGCCCTTATGCGCCATGTCGATCGTGCTGGCCTGGATTCCGCCCTGATAGTCGACGAGTGCGATTTGCCCCAGATCCGGAAAGCGCGGCCGTCCGATCCGGGCGCCGAAGCGAAAGATTTTCCGCCCGTTGAGAAACACGCTTATGCGGGGCGGATCAAAGCGCAACTCGACCTTGTTGCCATCGGGGTTGAGTGTCACCTGCTGGTGGATTTCCTTTTCCCATGTGTCGTGCCCGTCACCGCGGCGGTTGCAGACGGCAAGGCCGCCCTCTTGGCGCAACGACAGGTGAAACAGGATGCGTTGACGGTCGGCGTCGAAAAACGAGATGTTGGCATAAGGATGCCGGATGAAATCGGCGCGGTAGGACAGAGCGGAAAACCGGTTGGTGGAAAAGATGAGCATTCCGCTGGGGATCCTGGGGCAAATGATGGAGATTATGCCCCCGTGTTTGCCCGGCGCGTGGGGCAGATGCAATGGCGTTTGTCGCGCTGATCTGGCCCGATGCCAGCGCGGATCAGGGCCGGGGTGCCGACGGTGTCACCAAGTCGTAGATTGCAGTCGAGAGATAGGGGTCGAACGGACCGGATTGCCACAACCAGCGGCGCTGGCGCAGTTCTCTGATTGCTTCAAACCGGAACCGGCTCCGCTGTTTCGCAGAGAGGTCGGAAAAGCTCCAAACTTCCCACAAAGCCCTTGTATAGAGCCGTTTTGCCCAATTTTTGGGCAAGGCATCCCGAATTTCCTGCGGCCAGCTTTCCCAGGCGTTGTCCAACATCCGGGCCAGGGTGGCAGGGGGAACCTGAGCGGTCCAGAGTTGGCGGCATTCCGCGGCTTCGGCGCCTTCCGCGCCGGGCCAGGCGAAATAGAGCGTTTTGCGGGCGCTCAGCGCCGCGCCGATGCCGATCTGCCAGTCCGACCGTGTGCCGCAGCCAAAGCGCAGGCCATGGGCGTTCAGAAAGCTGCGGCGGAAGATCTTGGCGGTGGGGTAGCAATGCAGCGCCAGCGCCCGGTCGGCATTCAGGGGCAGGGGGCCGGTCTCGGGGGCGGCGGTTCCCAGCAGCGCCATGTCGTGAAAGCCCTGATGCACCGGGCTGTCCTCCCGCCGGCCCATACGGAATTGCGACAGGCCAAGATCGGCCTTTTCGCGCAACATGCTGTCGGTCCAGCGGGCCAGCGCGTCGGGTAACAGCCTGTCACCGGCATCGGCAAAGACCACCAGCTCGCCGCGCGCCTGCGTCAGCCCGGTGTTGCGGGCAGGGCCCGGTCCGGGCCTGTCGCTGCACAGCCCGCGCACGCCGTGCAGCCCTGCCTCGCAGGCAAGATCCGCCCCCCGTGCTGCCGTGGCCGCGTCATCGGCCACGATCAGGGTCTCGAACCCGGCCTGGCTTTGCTGCGCCAGTGTGGCGGCGGTGACGCGTAACGGATCGTCCTGTCCATCCCAGGGGATGATCACGCTGAGCGGGCAGGTGCCGGTCAGTTCCAGCGCCCAACCGGGGGGCAGATCGGGGCCGGGCCGGGGCGGCAGGCCCTGGGCGGCCAGCCAGTCCCGGGCAGCGGTCAAGAAACGGGTGCGACGACCGGGGTCGTGCAGAATGGTGCCGCGTTCGTAAAACAGCCGATGCGCCAGCCGGGCCAGCGCCTGTGTGCCGCTGGGTTTTTCCGCCCCCGCCATCAGACCGGCCAGCGTGTCGAGCACCGTGATCTGGTCAAAGACTTGGTCGCTATCGCTGGTGGTGATCTGTCCGGCGCGGCCGCGGGTCTGCAGATAGAGCGGCTCGGGCAGATGCAGCAGCGTCTGCGTCCGCGCCGCCGCGCGCAGGAAAAAGGCGTGATCCTCGTACCAGGTGCCCTCGTCATAGCGCAGCCCCTCGATCAGCGAGCGGCGATAGAGCTTGTTCCAGGCCGAGGGGAAATGCGCGATCACCTCGTCCCAGGTGCCCAGCGGCCAGAGGCGTGGCCCGGCATCCGGGGCCAGAACCGGCGCGTCATGGATGGTGGAATGGGTGTCGCTGCCGCCATCAGCATACATGTTGCGCAGCCCGCAGGCGACCCAGTCGGCGCCGCTTTGGACAAGGGCGGCGTGCATGTGGTCCAGAAACTCGGGCGCATAGCGGTCATCGCCGTCGAGAAAGGCAATAAATGCGCCTTTCGCCTTGTTCAGACCCACATTGCGGGCCCCGGACAGCCCCCTGTTTTCCTGCCGGATCACCTGGAACCGTGTATCCCCATCGATGGCGGCGCGCAGCCGGTCGGGGCTGTCATCACTCGAGCCGTCATCGATGACGATCGCCTCGAAATCGGTGAAGCTCTGGTCGCGCAGGCTGGTCAGGCAGGCACCGATATGGTCCTGCACATTGTGGACCGGTACGATGACAGAGATCTGCGGCGGTGTCATGAAAGGTCAGTGCCGGCGCCGGATCAGGTGCTGCACAGGAGCGACGGGAGCTCGACGAGCCGCTCTTTCACCTGGCCGACCCCCTTGAACTGGTTGTACCTGTCGCGGGTTTTCTGATCGCCGCGCGTTCGAACCATGTCCATGATCTCGGTGGTCTGATCCGCGCTCAGCACCTGTCCGAGTCCGGCAAAAACCCGTTCAAGGCTCTGCCGCGTCACCATTTCATCGTTGGCGTAAAGCTCTTCGAACGAGATCGGGATCGGGGCGGCACCGGCGGCTTCCAGCGCGGTCCAGACCCGGTTCAGACGGGTGTTCGCCATCGTCTCGTGGCGGATTGCGGCGTCGGCGTCCAGCGGCGTTTCCATGGCGTCCGAGATGTCCTTGCCCGCGGCCGCCTGCGCCTGCCTGGGGCCCCAGGTGGAGGTTCTGCGGGCATATTCCCGGGACAGGATGCGTTCCAGCGGGTTGCGGCGATAGAGGAAGATATGGCTGTAGCCGTAGCTGAGCGTGACCTCGGTCAGAACCTCATTGACCGGCCATGGCACCAGTTCGACGCAATGTTTGAAATTATGGGGCTGGGCACAGACCGCTCCGATATCCCGCCGCAGCGCGTCGGTGTCCTTGCTGCGTTTCCAGGCTTCGGTCAGGTGGCCCTGTTCCCGGCCGGGATTGAACGCCTCGTCCTGCAGTCTGGGGCAGTCGGACAGGTGGTTGAGGCAATGGTTGAAGTTTGTCCCGCCGGTTCGCTGCAGGGTCCAGATGACAAAGGGGGCCTGTATTCTGGGGAGTGTCATTGGGGGCCGTACTCCGATTTGGTTTTGTGGTTTCCGCCATGATCCTGCGGGGGCGGAAACGGGGTGGGCAGGTCAGGTGCGCGCATAGACATCCTCGTAGCGGATGATGTCATCCTCGCCCAGATAGGTGCCGGTCTGCACCTCGATCAGCACCATCGGCACCTTGCCGGGGTTTTCCATCCGGTGCACCGCGCCCAGCGGGATATAGACCGACTGGTTCTCGGTCACCAACCGCACCTCGTCATCCACGGTGACCTTGGCGGTGCCTTCCACCACGATCCAGTGTTCGGAGCGGTGATGGTGGCTCTGCAAGCTCAGCGCCGCGCCAGGGGTCACATGGATGCGCTTGACCTGGAACCGCTCGCCCACCACCAGGCTTTCATACCAGCCCCAGGGGCGGTAATCGCGCGGCAGGGTTTCGGCCTGGGGCACGCCCTTGGCCTTCAGCGCGGCGACCGCCTGCTTGACCTCCTGCGCGCGATCCTTGTGTGCCACCAGCACCGCGTCTGGCATGGCCACGGCGATCACATCGCTCAGCCCGATGCCGACCAGTTCCTGCGCCTCGGATTCGGCTCTGAGCAGGGTGTTTTCGCATTCAAGCGCGGTGGAGGGCCCCGAGGTGACAACACCTGCCGCATCCGGACCGCTGTCGCGCCAGACCGCGTCCCAGCCGCCCAGATCGGACCAGGCCCCGCCATAGGGCATCACGGTCAGATTGTCGGACTTCTCCATTACCGCATAATCGATCGAGATATCGTCGAGCGCCGCCCAAGGATCGGGGGCCAGCCGGGTGAAACCCAGATCACGCTCGGCCCCGTCAACGGCGGCGCGTGTGCCCGCCAGCATCTCGGGCGCGTGGGTTTCAAAGGCAGCGATCAGCGTGGTGGTCGAGAACAGGAAGATGCCGGCATTCCACAGGTGCTGCCCGCCCTCCAGCATGGCCTGCGCGGTGGCGGCGTCGGGCTTCTCGACAAACCCCTTCAGCACTTGCGGGACCGGAGAGAACTCCACATCCGGCGCATCAGACAGTTCCAGCCAGCCATAGCCGATCTC
This sequence comes from Ruegeria jejuensis, assembly GCF_041537905.1. Lineage (NCBI taxonomy): Bacteria > Pseudomonadati > Pseudomonadota > Alphaproteobacteria > Rhodobacterales > Roseobacteraceae > Ruegeria > Ruegeria jejuensis. The sequence goes on from NZ_JBGRUO010000020.1 coordinate 37,889, forward strand.
GGCCCGGTCGGGGCGAATGCCGAAGGTGACGATGCGGCCTGCCTGCGCGGCCGGTGCCGCTGCCTGCACCACGTCGCGGAACCGCGCGGCATCGGGGATCACGTGATCGGCGGGCGCCACCAGCATCAGCGCGCCGGGCGCGCGCGCCTCAAGCGCCAATGCCGCCGCCAAGATCGCGGGGGCGGTGTTGCGGCCCTCAGGCTCGATCAGGATGGCGGCGGGGGCGATTTCCACCGCGGCCAGTTGTTCGGTGACGATGAAGCGGAAATCGGACCCGGTGATCGCCATCGGCGCGGCAAAACCCGGCCCCGACAGCCTGCGTGCTGAGGCCTGGAACAAGCTTTCGGCACCGGTCAATCGGGCGAATTGCTTGGGATAGCTCTTGCGCGACAGCGGCCAGAGCCGCGTGCCCGACCCACCACAAAGCAGCAGGGGATGAATATCCGGGGTCAGATCGTCGGTCATATGCTCAAAATCCCAAAAGCGTCGCGGGTATTACCGCCGGAATGTGTCCTGATTTGCAAGGAACCAGCGATAGGTCTCGGCCAATCCCTGCTCTAGCGTGACCCGCGCGCGCCAGCCCATATCGCTCAGGCGTGAGACATCCATCAGCTTGCGCGGGGTGCCGTCCGGTTTCGATGGATCGGTGGCGATGCGGCCCTGAAACCCGGTCACCTGGGCCACCATGCCTGCAAGGTCCAGAATACTGACATCGCTGCCGGTGCCCACGTTGATATGGCTCAACATAGGCTCTGTATTGGCGTCATAGACGTCTTTTGGCAGGTCGAGCACGAACAGGGACGCCTCGGCCATGTCGTCCACATGCAGAAATTCGCGGCGGGGCGTGCCGCTGCCCCAGATGCCGACCTCTTGTGCGCCATTCTGGGCGGCCTCATGGAAGCGGCGGATCAGCGCGGGCAACACATGAGAGTTCTCGGGGTGGAAATTATCGCCCGGCCCGTAAAGGTTGGTGGGCATCACCGAGCGGTAATCGCGGCCATATTGCCGGTTGTAGCTTTCGCACAGCTTGATGCCGGCGATCTTGGCGATGGCATAGGGCTCGTTGGTGGGCTCCAGCGTGCCGGTCAGCAGCGCGTCCTCACTCATCGGTTGCGGCGCCAGCTTGGGGTAGATGCAGCTTGATCCCAGTTGCAGCAAAGTCTGCACCCCCGCCTCATGAGCGGCATGGATCACGTTGCACTGGATCATCAGATTGTCATGGATGAATTCGGCCGGATAACTGTTATTGGCCACGATCCCGCCGACCTTTGCGGCGGCCAGCACCACTTGGTCGGGGCGCTCTGAGCGGAAGAATTCGCGCACCTGCGCGCTGTCGGTCAGGTCCAGTTCGGCATGGGTGCGGGTGATCAGGGTCAGGTCCTCGCCCGTATCCCGACGCGCCTGCAGCTGGCGCAAGATGGCGCCGCCCACCATGCCGCGATGGCCGGCCACATAGATCTTCATGGCGCTACCCCTCGACCGAGACCGGCACGTCCATGCCGTGTTCCTTCAGCAACGCGTGGCGGCGGGCGGTCTTGAGATCCTCGCGCACCATCTCGGCGCACATCTCCTGCACGGTGATCTCGGGCTCCCAACCCAGCTTCTGCTTGGCCTTGGAGGGATCGCCCAGCAGTGTTTCCACCTCGGCGGGGCGGAAATAGCGCGGATCGATGCGCATGATCACGTCGCCCACGTTCAGGGCAGGGGCGTCGTCCCCCTCGATCGCGGTAACGGTGGCGATCTCGTCGGTGCCCTCGCCGGTGAATTCCAGTGTCACCCCCAGTTCCGCCGCCGACCAGGCGATGAACTGGCGGACGGAATATTGCTTGCCGGTGGCGATGACGAAATCTTCGGGGCTGTCCTGCTGCAGCATCATCCACTGCATACGCACGTAATCCTTGGCATGCCCCCAGTCGCGCAGAGAGTCGATATTGCCCATATAGAGACACTCTTCGAGGCCTTGCGCGATATTGGCCAGGCCGCGGGTGATCTTGCGGGTCACGAAGGTTTCGCCGCGCCGCGGGCTTTCATGGTTAAACAGGATGCCGTTGCAGGCATACATGCCGTAAGCCTCGCGGTAATTGACCGCGATCCAGTAGGAATAAAGCTTGGCCACCGCGTAAGGGCTGCGCGGATGGAACGGCGTGGTCTCGCGCTGGGGCGTTTCCTGCACCAGCCCGTACAGTTCGGAAGTCGAGGCCTGATAGAAGCGGGTTTTATTCTCCAGCCCCAGAAAGCGGATCGCCTCCAGCAGGCGCAGCGTGCCCATCGCGTCCACATCGGCGGTGTATTCCGGGGCCTCGAAACTGACCGCCACATGGGATTGCGCGCCCAGGTTATAGACCTCGTCGGGTTCTACCTCACGCATGATGCGGGTGAGGTTCGAACTGTCGCTCAGATCGCCGTAATGCAGGCGGAACCTGGCGTGATCGGTCTGCGGGTCCTCATAGATGTGATCGACCCGCTGGGTGTTGAAAGACGAGGCGCGGCGTTTGATGCCATGGACCTCATAGCCCTTTTCCAGCAGGAACTCGGCCAGATAAGACCCATCCTGCCCGGTGACGCCGGTAATCAATGCCTTTTTGGTCATTCAGATCATCCTGTGTTGCGGCAGGATCGCGCGCCGAAAGCCCGGTCTTTGCCATTGCATACATGCCCTACCGCCTCGGAGAGAGGCTTGCAACGGGCTAGGATGGGCTGGGATTTGCCGGGCCGCGCGGCCCTTTGGCGTGTTCCAGCGGCTTGGAAAAGATCGAGGCTACCGCCTCTGCATCATAGTCATAGCCGAGAAAGGCGAACAACTTGGCAATCTTGGAATGGTCGGCCACGTAATCGTCGTAATGCATCAGGATGGTCCGGTCCGATGACGCGTCATACCGCGCGAAACGGTCGTCGCAGGCCCGGATTTTGGCTTTGGTCTTTTTCGGGTCCTGCCGGGCGAACCACCCCGATTTGGCCACATCCTCGACGTTGCGTGTGTTGAAGACGATTTTGGCGTCTGGAAAACTTTCCAGCAGGAAATCCATGTAGGTGGTGAACTGGAAGTCGGTCATGCTGGTTGGCGCGTGCCGGATTTCCTTGAACCCCAGCACCGTTTTTCCGTCATCCGGGCGCAGGACATGGCTCACGAAAGCATTGAGAAGGGTGTTGCGGTACATGAGCGGTTGCAAATCGCCAGCCCCGTACCAGGGTTCATCCGGGTTCGATATCCGTCTGTTGCGCGACAATCTCTTGGTCTTGCTGACGGTGCGGATGGTCTGGTGCAGGTGAAACAGCGCGTTGTAGTTTTCACCGCGGATCTGCACGCCGTTCAGCGAGTTCAGCAGGCTTTGCATCAAGGTCGACCCGGACCGGCCATAGGTCACGATGAAGAGATAGCTATAGTCTTTGTAATTCATGTGACCTCACCGGGTTGAACGCGACACCACTGCGTTTTCAGAGCGGGGATTTGACAAAGGCTGGCATCGCGCTGCCCTCTGTCGTGTGGTCCAGAAATGCCCGCGCGGTATCCAGCGCCTCGCGGATGGTCACATCCATGTCGAGATAGCGATAGGTGCCCAGTCGGCCCACGAAGGTGACACCGGGCGTCGCTTCGGCGAGCGCCACGTAATCGGTCAGCAGCGCTTTTTCCTCAACCAGCCGGATCGGATAATAGGGGATGTCATCCGCGCTGCATTCGCGCGCATATTCGCGGTAGCAGACGGTGCCCTCATGGCTTTCCCAGGGGCTGAAATGCTTGTGCTCGGTGATCCGGGTCCAGGGCGTGTCGCGGTCACCGTAATTCATCACCGCGCAGCCCTGATAATCGCCCTGACCGCTGAAGCGTTCGAAATCCAGCGTCCGGTAGCCCAGCCGCCCCAGCCGGTAGTCGAAATAGCCATCCAGCGGGCCGGAATAGAACACGTGGTCATAATCGGAGGCAGTATCGGGGTCGAACATCGTGTCCAGGTGTACGGTGATGCCGGGATGGTCCAGAATAGCCTCTATCATGGGCGTATAACCGTTTTCCGGCATGCCCTGGAAGCGGTGAAAGAAATAGTTGTCGTCATAGTTGAACCGCACCGGCAGGCGCTTGAGGATCGCGGCGGGCAGATCTTTGGGCGAACAGCCCCATTGCTTTTCGGTATAGCCCTTGAAGAAGGCCTCGTAGAGGTCGGGGCCGACAAAGCGCAGCGCCTGTTCCTCGAAACTCTGAGGGTCGGTGATCGAGGTGTCGGCCTGGGTTTCCAGAAACGCCCGCGCCTCGTCCGGCCGCAGCGTCTTGCCATAGAACTGATTGATCGTATGCAGGTTGATCGGCAGCGAATAGACCGCCCCCTGCGAGGTGGTTTTCACCCGGTTCTTGTAGGGCAGGAAACGGGTGAAGGCGTTGACGTAATTCCAGACCTCTTCATCGTCGGTGTGAAAGATGTGCGGGCCGTAGACATGCACCATCACACCGGTTTCCGCATCCCGTTCCGTGTGGCAATTGCCACCGATATGGGAGCGTCCGTCAAGGATGGTGATGCGATGGCCCTGCTCGGCCAGGTTGCGTCCGATCACGGCTCCGGACAGGCCGGCTCCGACGAGAAGTAGATTCATGAAAAGCACCGCGATGGTTGAAAAGTGATGTCGCGGGGGTTCTCGCAGACCGGTTCGGGGAATTCAATACGTCGCCCGATCCGGGGCGGACACCCGCCTTGCGGGTGCAGGATTTTTCTCGCAGGCCGCAGGCAGGCTGCCGTTCAGAACCAGCGCCCGGTGGCCGTGGCATGCACCGGCGCCGATGCGGCGGCACCGGCGGCGTTCCAGACCTTGAGGGTCACGCCGGTCGCGCTCAGATCGCCGCCTTCGGTCACCAGGCGCGGTGCCGTGGCGTGCCGGGCCAGGGCCTGAAGGCTGACAGAGGCCGCCGAGATGAATGTCGCAGGAAAGCTCCAGGCATGGCTTGAGGCTGCAGCGCTGAAAAAGCGGGTGCAGATCTGGGTGCCGTCGGCAAAGCGGACATAGTCGCCCTGGGCTGAGGTGCCGCGCTCGATCACGGCCCCGGTGGGCTGGCCACCACTTTCCGAGACCGCGCCCAGGATTGATGTCTGGTCATAGATCTGCCGCCAACTGCCCCAGGAGCCGCCGGAAAAGGTCCGGGTCCAGATGCCGTTATCGAAACTGTTGCGCCAGGCGGTCTGCCGGAGCAGCGCGGTATTGCTGCGCTCGATCCGGATGACGCCAAAGCTGCTCTGCAGCGCCGCAGGGAAGTTCTCCGCCCCTGGGGTAGAGCCTGTATATCGGTAGGCGCCTGCGGGGGTGTCGGTTGCGTCGATATCCGGGATCTGTGTGGCAGCTCCGGTTTCGCCCAATCCAAACGCGCCGGTCGCCAGCAGCCGCCCGGGCGTGGCATCGGCCACATCCGTCTGCACGGCGCTGCCGGTGGCATGGCCGGTGGCGCTGTCCAGGCGCAGCGCCTCGGTCCAGTCGGACCCGTCATCCGAGACCTTGACCGAAAACGCGTTCTGCCCGGCCAGCCCCAGTTCCACATGCCCGGTCCAGCCGGACTGGAACAGCAGGCTGGCCGTGTCGGCATCAGAGGCCTTGTTGACCTTCACCTGATGACCCTGGCCCGCATGGCTGAGCAGCGTCGCCGGCGACTGGACCGCCAGCCGGTTTGTGGCGTCCGCACTGGTGCCGATGCCGATCCGGTCAAGATCGTCGAGCGCGGGTTGCAGGGCGGTCCAGCCCACGCCGTCCCAGATCACCACCTGTTCATCTGCCACGTCCCAGGCCCGCCACCCGATCTGTGGTGCGACAAAGTGCCAGGCCGCGTCGAGCCAGGCGGCCAGCATCCCGTCCTGCCCGGCCCAGGCGCCAGTGGCGCCGGTTCCCAGACCATGGATATCCCCCTCCTGCGCCTGGGCCGGCGGAACGCTCGCGCCGGTTTGCTGCAACCGCAACTGCACCACGATGTCGAGGCGGCGCAGCGCCTCGTTATGGGTGACATGTTTTTGCGCCTGTGACGGTTGCAGGAATGGCAGCTCGAGATTCGACGAATTTTGCGTCATGAAAGGGTCCCCTTGGTCCGAATAGACTGGCGCAGCCTGCCGTGATCGCGGTGAAGTCGGGCCTAACCGGGGGCACGGTACGGTCATCTTCCGTTTACCTCCGTCGCTGGTTTCGCCTGTTTGCCCCCGCCCGGTCTTTATCGGCTGTTCAGTCGCGGGTCGGGGAGCTATGAAGCAGAAAACGGATCGAGCGGAGCGGATTTGGAATGTTGATCGGAATTGACAAGCGGTTTGTGTTCGTGGCCAGCACCAAGACCGCGTCAACCTCGCTGGAACAGGTCCTCAAACCGCATGCCGATATTTTTCGGAGCGGCTCGGCGCAGCGCAAGCATATCGGCCTGCCCGAGATATTTCCGACCTATGATTTCCTGTTTTCCCAGCCTGGCTACGGTCCCGACAGCTTTTTCAAGTTCGGCGTGATGCGCGACCCGTTCGACTGGATCAACTCGTGGTATCGCTACCGCCTTGGCAACGAGGTCGAAAGCCCGCTGCCCGAGGGTATGAGCTTTGCCGATTTCTGGGCGCTCAAGGACTGGAACATTCTGCGCGGGAACGGCAGCAAGCATCTGCAGCGTGACATGTTTCTGGGCGGCGATAGCCAGCTCATGGCCGATGTGATCATTCCCTATGATCGCCTGGACGACATGTTCCGCGACATCTGCGCCGAGCTCGAAATGCCTGCGGGCCTGCCGCGGGCGAATGTCAGCCGGATTCGGGAAACCCAGAGCCTGCCGGACGGGCTGGAAGAGGAGGTCCGAGCCTTCTACGCGGAGGATTACAAGCTTTATGCGGAGCTGGATGCGATCAACGCCGAAGGCATGGCGCGGTTGCGTGCCGACCGCCGTGTGTTCCGCCCGGTCCGGCAGGCCTCCGGAACATCTCCCGGATCCGCGGTGGCGGTCCCCGAAGGGCATGTCTTCGTCTTCAGCTATTGCCCCGAGGCTGGCGGTTCGATCCAGACCCACCTGAACGACCAGCCCGGATTTTGCATCCGCGGTGAAAACAGCGACGCGGCTCTGCATCTGATGCGTTCGAGAAATGCCATCGCAAATAACCCCGAGATGACCGCGCTGCGCCGGGCGGGCAAGAAGACCGCCGCGTCGGCCCGCTTCTATGGTGCCGAAAAGATGTTTCCGCGGGAATATGGCCGGGCCGTGGCTGCAACTTTTACGCAGAAGGTTCTCAAGCCCGAACCAAATTCCCGGATCGCCGGGTTCAGGTCCGGGCTGACACCCCGGGATACAGGCGTGTTGCAGCGCTATGTGACCTTCCTGTCGGAACATTTCGAAAATACCCGGATCGTGTTCGTGACCCGTCGCCACTCGGATGTGGCGGGCCCTTCCCGAAACACTCCGGACCGTTTGGACAGCATCGACACATTTTACCGGAGCCATCGCGACGCGCATCCCGACCGGTGCCATCTGATCGATTACGATCTCTGGCAGTCGGACCCGCAGACCCAGAAAGATCTGACCGCCTTTCTTGGTGAGGGGTAAGGCGATTTGGCCTGCATCCAGACGCAGGGGTCTGGCGGATTTTAAGTGTTTCCTACGTAATATCCCCGATTTCGACAGAATTTGACCCCGGGCCGGCCTGACCGGCCTGCCATCCCGGATTCGGGTGATATTTTCGGGGGCGGGGGAGATGGTCCTGCAATTCGACGGGCGGTTGTCCACGGGTCAGGAGGCGCTGGATGGTGATCTGCGCAGCCTGCATCTGGTAACCGGAACTGGTGGCAATGTGCTTTATGCAGGCACCGGCCGACATGGCGGGCTCAGCACATATGCGCTGACACCGGATGCGGCAGCGCAGGTGGTGGATACGGTCGATTTCCGGACCCTGCCCGGAGGGGTGGCGGACACCCGGCTCGACATGCTGACGATGCAGGGTCAGGACGTGCTGGTGTTTGGAACCGGCAGAGGCGGGGATCTTCTGTATTACACGCTGGAGCCGGATGCCGGTTTCGGCGCGCAGGGCGCGGTTGCGATCCCGGGCGCGGGGGTCGACAGCTGGGATGCGGGCGGTTCCATGCCGTATCTTTTTGCGCTCGATCGCGATGCCGGGGTTCTGAAAGCTTATGACACCGGCGGGGCCGGAGCGGGCCGGGCTGCACAGCGGGGCGGTGCGGATTGGCAGCCGCCTGACGGAACGCTGGTGACCGCCTTGCCCGCTGGCGCGGGGGCGGTCGTGGTGGCGGCAGCGGGGGGGAACGCCTCGGAAATGGTCAGTTTCCGGATGTCGGGCCCCGGGGGCAATATGGTTGATGCAGGCCGCTCCGGAGCTGTGCACGGGGTGGGGTTCTCAACACCAACAGCGCTGGAAAGCGTCTCTGCACATGGGGAAAACTGGGTCATTGTTGCGGCAGCCGGCAGTGACACGCTCAGCGTATTTCGGGTCAGTGCCGATGGCCAGCTGACCCCGGCCGATCATCTGCTCGATACCGGCGAGACACGGTTTGGCGGCGTGCAGGCGCTGTCCGTGGTGCCGGTTGGCGAGCATGTGCTGGTCTTTGCCGGCGGCGGCGATGACGGGCTGGCGGTGTTCTCGCTGCTGCCCAATGGACGGCTTGTGCATCTGCAAAGCATCGCTGATGCGCCGGGGCGGGGTCTGGGTGACGTCACCGCCATCGGGGCCGGGCTGGTTGGCGACGAGGTGCAGATCTTCGTGGCCTCCGAAAGCCTGCCCGGCCTGTCTCAGTTTTCCTGGAGCGTGGCGTCGCTTGGCCTGGCTCGCGAAGGCACAGCGCCCCAATTGCAGGGGACCGCTGATGATGACGTGCTGCTGGCTGACGGTCCGGGGTCGGTCACGGTGACCGGTGGCGGTGGCGATGACATTCTGGTGGCGGGGTCCGGCACAAGCGTTCTGCGGGGCGGGGCAGGGGGGGACCTCTTTGTTCTCGGACCCAGCGATGTGACCCAGCGCATCGTTGATTTCCAGTCGGGACGGGACCGGCTGGACCTGTCGCATTTCCCGCTGCTCCGGTCGCCGTCGCAATTGAAAGTCACCCCGTTGCCGAACGGGGCGCTGCTCGAATTCCAGACCTCGCGGATCGTCATCACCAGCGCGACCGGCGGGCCGCTGAAGCTGTCGGATTTCTGGCCGACGGGGCGGTTTTCCACCCCCGACCGGCTATTGACCGAGGCGATCCCATATCCGAGAGAGATTCTAGGGTCCGCTGCAGCTGATCGGCTCGGAGGTGGGACTGGTCATGATACGATCCGCGCCGCTGCCGGTGACGACGTGGTCTGGGGCAGGGCCGGGGCGGATCATCTGGATGGCGGGCTGGGTCAGGACCGTATCTGGGGCGGTACCGGCAACGACACCATCATTGGCGGCGACGGACAGGATACAATCGACGCCGGAGATGGCGTGAATGTCATATTCGCGGGACGCGGCAGCGATCTGGTTCGGGCAGGCATCGGCGCAGACCTAATCAGGGGCGGCGGTGGCAATGACGGAATCCACGCGTCCGCAGGCAGCGATACCGTTTGGGGGGGGCATGGCAGCGATACGCTGGATGGCGGTGCTGGCCGGGACCGGTTGTATGCCGGGGAAGGGGCTGACGTCCTGAATGGCGGCGGCGATGGTGACTATCTGGATGGCGGTTGGGGGGATGATACGCTCTGGGGCGGTAGCGGTGCCGACACCATCCTTGGCGACTGGGGGCAGGATACGATCGGAGCGGGCGATGGCGCGGATACGGTTTTTTCCGGTGGCGGTAGCGATGTGATCCGGGGGGGGAGGGGGAACGACCTGATCGGCGCCGGTGGTGGATGGGACAGAGTCTGGGGCGGCGAGGGTGCGGATACTGTCTGGGGCGGCGAAGGCAATGATACGCTGGACGGCGATGCGGGCCGGGACCGATTGTTGGCCGGTAATGGTGCTGACGTCCTGAATGGCGGCGGCGATGGTGATTATCTGGATGGCGGTTGGGGGGATGACACGCTCTGGGGCGGTAGCGGTGACGACACCATACTCGGCGACTGGGGCCGGGATTTGGTCGGGGCCGGGGACGGCGCGGACCGGGTCGACGGCGGTGGCGGTGGCGATCTGATCCGGGCGGGCGCGGGCGACGATACGATCAGCGGCGGCGGCGGGGCGGACGACCTCAGAGCCTCCGATGGGGCGGATGCCGTCTGGGGCGGGGATGGCAACGATACGCTGGATGGCGGCAGTGGCCATGACAATATCGGCGGCGGCAACAACCAGGATGTGATCCTTGGCGGCGATGGCAATGACACTCTGGGCGGAGGGGAAGGCGACGACGCGATATGGGGCATGAACGGGGCCGATCTTGCCCGGGGTGGCGACGGCAGAGACAGGATCGGCGGCGGGGCCGGACGGGATACTCTGAACGGTGGCGACGGGGCGGATACGCTCATCGGCGGCAGTCACGCCGACCAGCTGACCGGTATGGCCGGAGCTGATGTCTTTGTTTTTGGCCGGGACCATGGCCGGGATAACATCACTGATTTCAGCCCGGGGCAGGATCGGATCGAATTCGGCGGCGGGATCGCTTTTTCGGACCTGACCATCCGCCAGATCGATGGCGGGACCGAGATCACAAGCGATCTCGGCACCATTCTGCTGGAGGGGGTCGCGCCTGATCAGCTCTCGTCCGGGGATTTCCTGTTCCTCTGAAAAGCCCGGACACATGGCCCGGGCTTTTCGTGTCGGAATTTTTCCGGACGCTTCAGGAGAAGATGAAGTCACCCGCATCCAGCGTGCCTTCGGCCACGCCCACAAGCGTCATCGTGTTGCCCAGCCCGTCGCTGATCACCGCTTCGGCGCCGCCTGACAGGTGATTGGCCTGCAGATCGGCGAAATCGGTGATTGCCGCCACGCCGCTCAGGTCGATCCGGTCGCCAGCCCCGAAGCCGATCACCTGGTCGTCCCCGGTCGAGAAGACCAGAACATCCGCATCCGCGCCGCCGCGCAGCGTGTCGTTGCCCGCGCCGCCGTTCAGCACATCCGCGCCTGCGCCGGCAAAGAAACTGTCATCGCCGGTGCTGCCGTTTAGCGTGTCGTCGCCATTGCCGCCGAACAGGGTGTCGTTATCTGCCCCGGCCGAGAGCACATCATTGCCATCGCCGCCGCCCAGCGTATCCTCGCCGTTGCCACCGAAGATGGTGTCGTTGCCGATCCCGCCGTTCAGCGAGTCATTGCCGTCATTGCCACCCAGATTGTCATTGCCCGCGCCGCCGGTGATCTTGTCATCGTCCCGGCCCGCGAACAGCCGGTCATTGCCGTTGCCGCCGCCGAGCACGTCCTTGCCAGTGCCGCCATAGGCGACGTCGTTGCCCTCGCCGCCATAGAGCGTGTCGTTGCCGGTGCCGCCGCGCAGCGTGTCATTGCCGTCCTCGCCCCGCAGCAGATCGGCGCCGTCGCCAGCAAACAGCCGGTCCATCCCGTCGCCGCCTTCCAACCGGTCCCAACCGTCACCGCCTTGCAGCGTATCAGCCCCCGCACCGCCTTCCAGCGTGTCACGACCGCCTTCGCCCTGCAGCAGGTCCTGACCATTGCCTCCATCGATCAGATCATTGCCGCTGAGCCCGGCGATGTCGTCATTGCCGTCGCCACCTTCCAGCGTATCGTTGCCATTGGCACCACCGTCGATGGTGTCCCGTCCACCCCGGCCCTCGATCCGGTTGTTCTGGCCGTCCCTGCCGGTCAGGTCGTCATGCCCGTCGCGCGAGCCGCGCACATGTTCGATATTGCTGATCGTATGGGTAAACGCCTCGCCTCGCCATGTGCCGGTGGCGGTGCCCGTGTTCAGATCCAGCGTCACCGCTTCGACCCCGGTCCGGTCATAACGCAGCAGATCAAAGCCGCCAGCGCCATTGACCGTGTCATTGCCGGCCATCAGGATCAGCGTGTCATCCCCGCCGCTGCCTCGCACGCTGTCATCCAGCATCGTGGCGCGCAGGCTGCCCAGATTTGCAACCCCGTTGATCGTGTCCTGCCCGCCATACCCGTCATCGCTGACAATGCCGGTCGCCAGATTGACGGTGATGCCATTATCGAGATCGGGTCTGCGGAAATCGAGCCTGACATGTCCAGACCCGGCATTGATGTTGAAGCGATCATTGCCGCCCTCTCCGACGACGGCGATGAAGGCATTGGGGTTCGACCCCGGTGTGATGTTGAAGACGTCATTGTGAAAACTGCCACTGACATCCAGGCCCCAGTTGTTGATCGCCCTGGCGACATCGATGATCTGGGTTGTGCCGTTTGCCCCTTTGTTGACGAAGCCGTTATTTGTGGCGCCGTTGATCCAGACGGTGATCCCGGCCTCCATATCCCAATGCTCCAGCCCGACGCCGCTATCAGTTGTCAGGCTCGAGAGGTTGATGGTGTCATTGCCGGCCCCGGCAAGCAGCGCATCATAGCCTTCGCTATTGCTGCCGGGGTGGAGGGAGTCATTGCCTGCGCCGCCGCGCAACTGGTCCGACCCGGCACCGCCGAACAGCACGTCGTTGCCGTCATCGCCGTGCAGCTCATCATCACCGCCGGCGCCGATCAGCGTGTCATTGCCCTCATCGCCGCGCAGCGTGTCGTCGCCCCCGCCGCCATTGAGCCTGTCATTGCCGCCACGGCCCTCGAAGTACTCGTCGGTGTCATTGCGTCCGATGATCGTGTCATTGCCTTGGCGCGAGCCGCGGATTTCCTCGAAATTGCTGATCGTGTGGGTAAAGGCCTCGCCGCGCCAGATGCCGGTTGCGGTGCCGGTTTGCAGATTCACATTGACCGCCTCGACTTGGCTGCGGTCATAGCGCAGAACGTCGAAGCCGCCACCGCCATCGGCGGTGTCATTGCCCGCCATCAGGATGATCCGGTCGCGGCCATCGCTGCCGAGGATGCTGTCATTCATCATCGTGGCGCGGATTTCGTTCAGGTTTTCCCAACCGTTGATTGTATCCGACCCGCCATGACCGTCCTGCGAGACGATGCCGGTTTGCAGATTGGCCACGATACCGGTGGTGGCGTTCGACCGATAATCCAGCCGGCCAGATATATCCGTTGAGTTGATGTTGTATGTATCATTGCCACCGCGCCCGGAGAGCGCGATCCATCCGGTGGTTCCGGCCACGATGTTGAAGGTGTCGTTGTGCTCTGAGCCAATGAGGTTAAGCCCGCCCTCGCTGGCGGTCAGCGGATTGTTCAGGTTGAGGATCGTGGTGGTGCCGTTGGCGCCCTTGTTGACGAAGCCTCTATTGGTGTTGCCGTTGATGGTTGCGACCACCCCGGCATTGAGGTCATTCATGCTGATATCGGCAAAACTGTTTGCATTCGTGATGGCCGAGAAATCCACCGTGTCATTGCCCGCGCCCGGCTCCAGGTAGTCATAATTGCTGTTGTTGCCGGGGTTCAGATAATCGTTTCCGTTCCCACCAAAAAGCTCATCCGACCCGTTGCCGCCGCGCAGCGTGTCACTGCCATTACCACCGCTCAGCGTGTCATCGCCCGCGAGCCCCACGATGCTGTCATTGCCGGCGCCGCCATCGAAATCGTCGGCGCCGTTCGATCCGATGATGACATCATTTTCGCTGGAGGAGAAACTCAGCGTGCTCAGCAGGATATCCTGGTTGGGGGGAATAGGGCTTGAAGGGGGAGGGATGTCATAGCTCTGCAGCGCATTGTCCAGGAAATTGTTCCAAGCCCCCAAATTGTTGAGGTTCGGCAGGGGATCACCGCCAAGGCGGAAGAAATGCGCGGCATCGACGGTGCCATGTGTCGGGTGGTTTACGCCTTCTTCCTCGAGGATCAGGATCGTGGTGCTGCGCGCCACATTGCCAGGCGCTAGCCAGTTGATCTGATAGATCTGGCTGTCTGGTCCGTCGTCTGCATCCGGGTCGAGGTTCTGACCGTTGAGGCGCAACTGGCTCAGGTCGATATCGATATCCACGAACAGGTCGTCTGGCGCGGTGCCGCCCGGTTCCAGCGGTAGGACCGTGTAGCGCAGCGAATTGGTGCCGCTGGTAGGTACCAGTTGAAGGCTGGCCCCGGTCTGGGTGCCGACATCCGTGTCGGTTGCAGCATTGGTAAATACCGTGAAGCCGGTTGCGGAATAGGTTGTCATATCACGATCCCCCTTGGAACAAATCTGACCCTCCGGCGCTTGTATGACCGCCGAAACATATGGCTTGAATGGTTTTTGCCTTCGGCTGTCTTTGAGCAGCCTGAAATCAAATTGACTAAACAAAACCGAATCTGACCCGTCAATTACTTTGACACCGGTTGGTCTCAGCCCTGACAGATGCCCCCATCATGCCTCACCTCGCGGTTCTCCCCAGAACAGGAAATGCGCGCCGCCATCATGTGCCTTTTGCCACGCCGTGCAGCCCAGTGGCGTCGGGGGAGTGGATAGCCTGCGCAAAATCAGCCATCATGCGGATAGGCCATTTGCCGGATTTGAGTGATTTTGTACAAGTTTTTTATGGAGGAGTGTGCTTCGTGGATGAGCGAATAAATTGGGGGAACCTGACCTCGAATATAGAGTTTCTGGACCAAACCGGACTTTTGGATAGCCCCCGGCGTATCCTCGAAATCGGATGTGGCCGCTGCCAATTGATGCTTAAATTGAAGGCGGACGGGCATGATGTGGTTGCGATCGACGCCTTTCAGGAGGTCGTGGATGCCGCTCCTGACGGGCTGGATGTGCGTTTGGCGGAAGGCAGCGAATTGCCTTTTGGCGATGACAGTTTCGATCTTGTGCTGAGTTTCGATGTCGTCGAGCACATCCCCGATACCGACGCGCATCTGAAAGAGGTGCGCCGGGTGCTGAAACCCGGTGGGCACTACCTTTTGCAGACCCCCAACAAATGGACGAACATCCCCTTCGAGATGGTGCGCTGGTCAACCAGCTATGGGGTGCGGCGGATGTTCGATTTCCTGAAGCCTCCGCAGCATTGCGCGCTGCACAGCTATGGTCAGCTCAAGCGCCGCATGCGGGACAATGATTTCTCGATCCGGTTTTATGACATTCCGGTGGTCAACGAATATTTCACCGAGAAGGTGCGCAAATATCTCGGATCACCGGGGGTTGCGGCGTTGAAGGCCATCAACCCGGACAAGCTGCCGATCCCGATGCGGACGAATTTCTACGTGCAAGTGCAGCCGATCATATAGAAACGCCGCCCGCGACCAGATCGCGCGGGCGGCGTTTGCCGGTGCTGTGGGGGCTCAGAAGATGAAATCACCCTCATCAAGCGCACCCTCGGCCACACCCACGAGTGTCATCGTGTTGCCCAGCCCATCGTCGATCACCGCCTCGGCGCCGCCCGACAGGTGGTTGGTCTGCAGGTCTGCGAAATCACTGATCGCATCCACGCCGCTCAGGTCGATCCGGTCGCCCGACTCGAAACCGATCACCTGGTCGGTGCCGGTCGAGAAGACCAGCACATCCGCATCCGCGCCGCCGCGCAGCGTGTCATTGCCCGCGCCTCCATCCAGCACATCCGCGCCCGCGCCGCCGAACAGAGCGTCATCCTCGCCGCCGCCGCGCAGCGTGTCATCGCCATCACCGCCGAAGATGGTGTCATTGCCCGCCCCGGCCCAGAGCGCGTCTGCGCCGTCGCCACCGGCCAGCGTATCCTCACCGTTGCCACCGAAGATGGTGTCATCATCCGCATCGCCCCAGAGCGCGTCCGCATCGTCGCCACCGCGCAGCGTGTCCGTACCGTTGCCGCCGAAGAGCCTGTCATTGCCGCTGCCGCCGCTCAGCGCGTCGTCGCCGACATTGCCTTTGAGCTCGTCTTCGCCCGCGCCACCCTCGAGCGTATCATTGCCGACCTCGCCCCGCAGGGAATCCTCTCCGGCACCGCCCTGCATCAGGTCGTCGTCCGCGCCGCCCTTCAGATAGTCATTGCCCTCGCCGCCTTCCAGTGTGTCGCTACCGCTGCCGCCGCTCAGAGAGTCATCGCCGTCGCCGCCTTCCAGCGTGTCGCTACCGTTGCCGCCGCTCAGATAGTCATCGCCGTCGCCGCCCTCCAGCGTGTCGCTACCGTTGCCGCCATAGAGCCTGTCGCGCCCGTTCCCGCCCTCAAGCAGGTCCGTGCCAATATAGCCACTGATCTCGTCATGGCCCTGGCCACCTCGTAGGATGTCGTTGCCCTCACCGCCAGACAGGGTATCATCGCCCCCCTCACCCCAGAGCGTATCATTGCCGGCCTCGCCGGACAGGGAGTCCTCGCCCTCCCAGCCGACTAGCCGGTCATGGTCTGCGCCGCCCAACAGGGTGTCGTTGCCATAGCCACCAAACAGCGTGTCCTGTCCGCCCTGGCCCAGCAGGGAATCGTCGCCGTTTCCACCTTTGAGAAGGTCGCTGCCGTCGCCACCCTCGGCCCGATCCGCACCTTCGCCGCCGATCAGGGTATCATCGCCCCCTTCGCCTTCGAGCGTATCATTGCCAGCCTCGCCGGACAGGGAGTCCTCTCCCTCCCAGCCGACTAGCCGGTCATGGTCTGCGCCGCCCAACAGGGTGTCGTTGCCATAGCCACCAAACAGCGTGTCCTGTCCGCCCTGGCCCAGCAGGGAATCGTCGCCGTTTCCACCTTTG
>NZ_JBGRUO010000020.1:54491-104555 GCF_041537905.1 Ruegeria jejuensis
GTGCTGGCCGATCAGCCGACGCCGGCCTCGCCGGACAGCGAATCCTCGCCCTCCCAGCCGACTAGCCGGTCGTGGTCTGCGCCGCCCAACAGGGTGTCGTTGCCATTGCCGCCAAAGAGCGCGTCCTCGCCACCCTGGCCCAGCAGGGTGTCGTCGCCGTTTCCACCTTTGAGAAGGTCGCTGCCGTCGCCGCCGTCGGCCCGATCCGCACCTTCGCCGCCGATCAGGGTATCATCGCCCCCCTCTCCCCAGAGCGTATCATTGCCGGCCTCGCCGGACAGGGAATCCTCGCCCTCCCAGCCGACTAGCCGGTCGTGGTCTGCGCCGCCCAACAGGGTGTCGTTGCCATTGCCGCCAAAGAGCGTGTCCTCGCCACCCTGGCCCAGCAGGGTGTCGTCGCCGTTTCCGCCTTTGAGCGTGTCCTGGCTGTCACCACCTTCCAGCCTGTCATTTCCAGCGTTGCCTTCGAGCTGATCGCGCTGGCCGGTGCCCAGCAGAGTGTCTGCCCCGGCGGTGCCGGTGAACCGCGTTTGCGAGACCAGATCGCCAATGTCAAAAGTTCCGTCCGTCAGGTGGATACGTTCGATATCCCGGAGCGTGTCAGTGCCCTGTGAGGACCGGATGGTGAATGTGTTGTTAAACTGGGTGACCGTGACATTTGCGCGCGACAGGCCATCGTAATGCGCCGTGTCGATACCCGGGCCGCCGCCCAGGGCGTCACTTCCGGCACCGCCATTCAGCGTGTCGTTGCCGCTGCCGCCGAACAGCGTGTCATTGCCCGCATTGCCCCGGATCAGGTCATTGCCTCCATACCCGCTGATCATGTCATCGGAGGCGGACATCTCGAACGTGTCATTGCCGGACAGGGCGTTGGCGATGACGGCCCTGTCGTCAGTCAAGGATGTCGTCAGGGCGGCCCGATAGACGTCCGCGGCATCCAGGCTGACACCGGTCAGAAACCAGTCATCATAAAGCTGGCCCTGGAAGAGGATCAACTCACCGATGAAGTTAATCTCGCCGCTGTCGGCCAGGGTGCGGGAGCCATCCAACCCGATGTTCGAGCCGGCAAACACGACGGCTCTGGGGAAATCGCCGGCATATTCGACAAGCAGCAGGTCGTCGTAAGTCACGCCTTGGAACTCAAAATCCGAATTTTCCGCAAAGAGCGTATCCGTATGATCCCGGATTAGGGTGTTCAGATCGAAGTTATTAATGTCGAACGCAAAATAGGCCGTAAGCTGGGCCATGAACTCTGTCTCCTGCTAATATACAATCCCCGGTGGATTCGAATGGAAGCCATATGTGTCTATCGTGGCAAAATCAGGGATTTTAAAGTCTGTTTTGACGTCAATTGCGCAGGAGTGGCGTATTTGCCGAAAAAAATGGCCCGGACGCGGAATCCGGGCTGTTGCTGGTATCATCGCCAATGCCCTGGCGCAGGCTCGGGGCATTGGCGGTCAGGAATGTGCCGGGTCTGTCCCGCGCTGCGTCAGAAGATGAAGTCTCCGGCATCCAGCGACCCTTCGGCCACGCCCACGAGCGTCATCGTGTTGCCCAGCCCGTCGCTGATCACTGCCCTGCTACCGCCCGACAGGTGATTGGCCTGCAGGTCGGCGAAGCCGGTGATCGAACCCACGCCGCTCAGGTCGATCCGGTCGCCAGCCCCGAAGCCGATCACCTGATCGGCTCCGCCCGAGAAGACCAGAACATCCGCATCCGCGCCGCCGCGCAGCGTGTCGTTGCCCGCGCCGCCGAACAGGGTGTCGCTGTCGGCACCGCCATAGAGCAGGTCGTTGCCATTGCCACCCTTGAGGTTGTCGCGGCCATCGCTGCCGCCCAGCGTATCATTGCCGCCGCCACCAAAGATCGTGTCATTTCCACCATGTGCCCAGAGCGCATCGGCACCGTTGCCGCCGCTGATCATGTCATTGCCGCTGCCGCCGCGGATTACGTCTCTGCCGTTGCCGCCGCCGAGCTGGTCGTCGCTGCCGCCGCCCTCAAGCTTGTCGTTGCCGTCCCCGCCCCAAAGCGTGTCGCGGCCATCGCCACCCTCCAGAGAGTCGTTTCCAGTCTTGCCGTTCAGCGTATCGTTGCCGCCCTGGCCGACCAGACGGTCGTTACCAGCGCTGCCGGTGAGGGTGTTTGCGCCGCCATTGCCATAGAGTACCAGATCCTGCGGCGGTTGGGGGTCGCCGCCACCGCCGCCACTGCCGCCGCCATTATCGATCTGCAGTGGCGCGCCGGTGCGGGCGAAGTTTTGGGTGACCATCACCGCGTCCCAGCCGTTGTAATTGCCGCGTTCGATGCCGATACCGATCACTTCGAAATTCGGGTTCAGGATGTTGGCGCGATGGCCCGGGCTGTTCATCAGCCCCTCATGCAGGTCGGCGACGTCATCTGCGATGCCGGTGGCGCCGCGCTCGCTCTGCCAGGCGATGTTTTCGCCCCAGGTCCAGCTGCCGGAGAACTGAAAGCCCGCATCCCGCATCCGGTCGCCGGGGCTGGAGCCGTCCTGTCCGGTATGCGAGAAGAAATCCTGCTCCAGCATGTCTTCGCTGTAATCTTCTGCTGAATCGTTCAGACGCAGCTCCAGTTGCAGCGGATCGACGCCCGCCCTTGCGCGTTCCTGGTTGATCAGATCCAGCATCAACCGTTCGAATGAATCTGCCTGTGACATTTCAGTGCTCCTCTGCCTGCCGGGGGGATGGCACGGGCCACCCGGCCGGCGCAATCGGGCCGGAATTTGCGGGAAATATCCCGCTCATATCGGGCGTGGGCTTGGCAGGAATTTGCCGCAAATGCGGCCTTTCCGCCTGGCGGCAGAGGATTGCGCACAGAGGTTGGGAAAAACGGCCGGAACGCGCCGGGGTCCGGTTCAGTCGGCGCTGAACAGATCGCGGGTAAAGACCTTCTGCACCACATTGGTCAGTTCCGGTGCGTGGCGGTTGGCGATGATCAGGTCGGCCTCTGCCTTGAAGTGATTGAGGTCGCGGATGACGGTCGAGCCGAAGAAGTCGCGCTCTTTCAGCGCCGGTTCATAGACGATGACTTCGATCCCCTTGGCCTTGATCCGTTTCATGATCCCCTGCACCGAGCTTTGCCGGAAATTGTCCGAGCCGGTCTTCATCACCAGCCGGTAGATGCCGACCGTGCTTGGTGCGCGGGCGATGATCTGGTCGGCGATGAAATCCTTGCGGGTACGATTGGCGGCGACGATGGCCTGCATCAGGTTTTGCGGCACATTGGCGTAATTGGCCAGCAACTGCTTGCTGTCCTTGGGCAGGCAATAGCCGCCATAACCGAAGGAGGGGTTGTTGTAATGGGTGCCGATGCGCGGATCCAGCCCGACCCCCTCGATGATCTGGCGCGGGTCCAGGTCATGGGCCAACGCATAGCTGTCAAGCTCGTTGAAATAGGCCACCCGCATGGCGAGATAGGTATTGGCGAACAGCTTGACCGCCTCGGCCTCGGACGGCCCGGTGAGCAGGATCGGCACGTTCTCATCCAGCGCGCAATCGGCCAGAAGATCGGCAAAGCGCTGACCCCGCGCCGAGGGTTCACCCACCACGATGCGCGACGGGTGCAGGTTGTCATAAAGCGCGCGGCCCTCGCGCAGAAACTCGGGGCTGAACAGAATCCGGTCGCTGCCCAGCCGTTCGCTCAGATCGCGGGTGAAGCCCACGGGAATGGTCGACTTGATCACGATC
The DNA here is from genome assembly GCF_041537905.1 of Ruegeria jejuensis. Taxonomy (NCBI): domain Bacteria; kingdom Pseudomonadati; phylum Pseudomonadota; class Alphaproteobacteria; order Rhodobacterales; family Roseobacteraceae; genus Ruegeria; species Ruegeria jejuensis. Next base: position 58,199 of record NZ_JBGRUO010000020.1, read on the forward strand.
ACCGCATCCGAATTCAGCTCAAGCGCCTGTTCGATCACCGTCTCGACCGTGGACGTGTCGAAGAAATTGGTGGTCGGGTCGTAATTGGTCGGGGTCGCCACGATGATGTAATCGGCCCCCTCAAAGGCTTCGGCCGGGTCGGTGGTGGCGCGCAGGTCCAGCTCTTCCTCGGCCAGGTATTGTTCCAGCTCCGGGTCGATGATCGGGTTCTGGCGGGCATTGAGCATCGCCACCCGCTCGGTGCTGACATCCAGCGCCGTGACACTGTGTTTGCGCGACAGCAAAACCGCGTTTGACAGCCCGACATAGCCGATTCCAACAACGGCAATCTTTGACTTACCCATAACTAACTACCCCTCACACACTTCTGGCACTCTCTTGCGGGAAGTCAAAGCACAGACCGGCCCCGTCAACAAGAAGCATCGCCCTTTCGCGCAGGCACTGTTGCAGCCTGTTCCACGGCGGGGCAGGGGCGGGGTCTCTGTTTCAGAATGCGACTGAAAGCCCGAGCCCGGCGCGCAGCCCTTCCTTCATATCGGCCGTGTCCAGATCAAAGCCCTGATAGGCGATGATCCCGTCCACCCGCAGCCGATCGAATTGCTTGCCGATCCCGATCGTGGCCAGCGTACCGCTCTGGCGGTCGCTGCTGAGCCGGTGATCGGGGTCGGAATCGGCGTTGACCAGGTAATGCCCGACACTCCAGTTGAGATCGAAATCGGCAAAGTCGTGGCTGACATAAAGGTTGGTGGACTGGCCTTCGGTATCAACTGCCGCGCCCAGCACCACGCCCTTGTTGGCGTAGGAATAGATATTGTTGTTATAGGCCGAATTCGGCCCGCAGAACCCCGAACTGGAGGTATCGGTGCGGGTGTCCACGGTCTCCAGCGTGGCGATGGTGGGCACGCCGAAAAGCTGCGTGCTCAGCTCGGCACCGGCCATGTAGAAGGTGCAGGAAGGCAGCCCGCCCGACTCGTCCTCGCCCGCGATCTGGCCATAAAAGCGCAGATTGCTGTCCTGGATATCGAACCCGTAGGACAGGCCCAGCCCGGCCAGCTGGTTGGCATCCGACGAGGGTCCCGAATTGGTATTGCCGATCAGCACGTCCCAGAAGGTGCCGAGGCTGCGCGAAAACCCTTCGCCACCCCATTGCGCGGTGCGGATGATCTCGATCTCCAGCCCTTTCACCGGCCGGATGGCCAGGCGCATCCCCATGAACAGCGCATCATCGGGCTGCCCGGAATCATCGGTGGTGCCGACAAGGAACTCACCATCCCAGGGTCCCAGCCATTTCAGCACCGGCACGTCAAAGGCGGTGGGGGTGGTCTTGGCGATCGAAACCGCATGCATCGCGGGCGCATTGCGCGACAGGAACAGCGAACTGTAGCGCGACGGCCCCCAGTTGCGCAGCTTCTTGGCGACCCCGATCTCGGCCGTGTCCTGGGCAAAGCTGTAGGCCAGTTCATAGCGCGGGATGGTGCTGTCGCGGCCATGCTGCAGATGCGCGGCGGTGATGTCGAAATGGAGCTGCCCAAAATCACGCTGATAGCGGATCGCGGCGGAATTGAAGGCCAGATCGCCATAGCGTTCGCTCAACCCGATGAAAGGATCGGTGATGGCGCCGCCGTAAAAGCTCAGCCCCGGCCCCTCTGGCCCCATTTCCTGCTGTGCGTGCGCCGGGTTCGGGGCGGCCCCCAGAACCGCCAGCGCCGCAGCGGCCCCCGCCAGCCAGCGGCGAGCCTGCCCGGTCTGTAAAAGGGACGGGGCGGTGGCGCTTTTGCTGCGCGACCGGGTGCTCAACACGCACGGCGTCATCATGGAATATGGCCTGTTTAGGTTGCTGCCTAGGGTTATGGAATCGTTAGATCATAGCCATCACAGAGAATCAATTCGGCGTGGGATCAGGGTCGGTTCGGGGCGGTAAAAGGCGAATAATCGCTAAAGTGGTTAGGGGTTCGAAAGTACAACCTGTAAATCAAAACAGTCATAGGAATTTCCCGCCCATTATCCACGTATTGGAAATTATGGCACAAGTTCCACTTTGAGAGAGAACCACTTGCTTGTTCGGTTCTCGGCTCCTTGTTAGGCTCGTTGGACGTTTTTAAGACAAGTTTTTTGTAGTGTGATTGGTTTAGGGGTGCTGGGGGGACATGTGTGCGGTTCATACCGATTTGGGAAGAGATGACTGTCGTGTAAAAATGGCGGAGCGGCTGGCCTGTACCGCCAATGTCAGCGCGGCGTGTCTGGGGATAGTGGACCTGTCCAGCCAGCATCTGGTGGATGTCTGGGTCGGGCGGGGAAAGGCCGGTTCGGATCTGCTTCTGAGCGATACGGCGGATCTGGTTTCTGATAAAGTGAAGACATTCCTGTCCCAACGGCAGGCTCGCCCCGCGAATACGCGCGCGCGCGCGCTCAGGGCTGCAAAGGGCGACAGCGAAACCTGGCTGCGCTCGCACCGCTATCTGATCGGCATTGGCGCGCAGGTGGGGAATTTTGCGCCAATGGCCGCCTTCGTGAATGGTGCGATCGGCTCGGCGAGCCGACCCGAATTGCAGCATCTGGCGCGGATTGGGCTGACCTATGCTGAGCAATTGCGCAATGAGCGGGCCGAGGTCGAAGCGGCAGGCGGCCTGAACGGCCTGCAAACCCAGATTCCCGACATCATCCTGGGCAGCCTGTCCTTCGGGGTTGCCGTGTCGGATGCCAGTGGTGGTCTGCGCTACATGACCAGCCTGGCCAAGACATGGCTGGATGAGAATGACGAGCTGCATGTGGCGCATGACCGGCTGGCCGGTGGTTTGCCACAGAACCAGAAAGCGCTACAGGCTGCTTTGAGCGCGGCGACCGGGACACCGGGACAGGTCTCGGTGGTGCAACTGGGCGGTGCGGAAAACCTGCCCAAGACGGTCATCGTGATGCCGGTCAGCCAGTCGCCCGGCCTGGCGCTGGTCGTATTCGGCCATACCCAGGGGGACCGGGCGTTGCGCGATCTGATGCTTGAGACGATGGGGCTGACGGTGGCCGAGCGGCAATTGGCCAAACAGCTTCTGGCGGGCAAATCCCTGGCGGCGGCGGCTGAGGAAAACAACCTCACGATCTCTACCGCGCGCAGCTATCTGAAACGGATCTTCGCCAAGACCGGCAGCCACCGGCAGAGCCAGTTCATCACGCTCTATCACCAGCTGATGCCACCGCTGCGGGTCGCAACGCAGCCCCGGTCCGGTCCCGAGCGGCAACAGTGATCCTGCCGGGCTCAGCCCTTGGTGCCATGGCGTTTCCGTAGCCGATCCACATGACCAAAGGCGTCCTGCGGCGCCATCATCAGCACCACCAGATCGTCGGGCCGGGCCGCGTGCATTACCTGTTCGACCAGCGCGTCGCTATCCGGCCCGGTCAGGATCTGGCCATCTGACGCGCCCCGCGCAATCAGCGTGTCCCGTGACAGCTGCCGCATCTCCTCTTCCGGGTCATCGCCGGTGAAATAGCCGTATTTGCGGATCACCCTGAGATCGGGCAGCAGGGCGATCCGGTCAAAACTCTTCAGCAGGTGCGCGGCGTTGCTCTCAAGCTTATGGGGCCCGCTATTGCCGAGAATTTGCAGCGCCAGCAGCCGCCGACCCATCACCGGCAAGGCCCGCACCACCCGGCAGAGCTCGGCAACGGCGGTGTCATTATGGGCATAGTCGATCAGCACCGGGCAGGCGAAGCCGTCGATCATGTTGTAGCGGCCCGGGCTCTTCTCGCGCGTGTTGGCAAAGCTTGCCAGCGCCGTGCGGATCGCGTCGGCAGGCACGCTCTGCGCATCTGCCAGGGCAATGGCAAACATGGCATTCATCACGTTGAAGTGCAGCAACCCGCCCATCGAGGCCGGGATGTCCGCCACGTTCATCACCGGGACATGATGCGTTCCGCGCGCGATCACGATCCAGTCCGCATCGTCTCGCGCCGCGACAAAGACGCCATCGCCGCCGCCCTCCAGATGGGCGGCCAGCGCCGGGGTGGTGGCCGTCATCGCCACCAGGATGCGGCGCGGCGCGGTGGTGGTCTCAAGGGCCTGCAGGCAGAGCGGGTCCTCGGCATTGACCACCACCGCCGTGCCTGCGTGTCGCAGGACGCTGGATTTCAGCCGCGCCATCTCTTCCAGCGTGTCGATCCCGTTCTGGCCCAGATGGTCGTTCTGCACATTCAGTAGCGCCGCCACATCATAGCGATCACAGGCCTGACCGAACCGGATCAGCCCCAGTCGCGGCATCTCCAGCACCGCCGCTTCAACCGCCGGATCGCCCAACAGCAGCTCGGCCCCCGGCAACCCGCTGAAGTTCTGGGCGTCCACCTTGTCCTCGCCGATCCAGGTGCCCACGGTGGTGCAGACCCCGGCGGTCTTTCCGGCTTTCTGCCAGATATGGTGCAGCATCATGGCGGTGGTGCTTTTGCCATTGGTGCCGGTGATGGCGGCGGTCGGGATGCGGGCGGGCTGACCGGCAAAAAGCGCGTCCAGCACCTCGCCATTGATGTCGCGCTCCGGCGCGCTCAGCCAATGCGGTCGAAACCCCGGCTGCCCGTTCACCTCGCAGATCGCGCCGCCGCCCTCACGGTAGCTGACCGAGATATCGCGGCAGAGGAAATCCACCCCGGCAATATCCAGCCCCACCAGCCGCACCGCACGGATCGCTGCGCCCCGGTTGTCGGGATGCACAATGTCCGTCACATCCACGGCAGTGCCGCCGGTGCTGACATTGGCGGTGCGGCGCAGCGGCACGAAGCGGCCCGCTTCGGGGATGCTGTCGGGGGTTAGCTCGGCCTCTTTCAGGCAAGCGAGCGCCTCGTCATCGCGGCGGATCTCGATCAGCAGGCTGCGCGGGTCGCTGCCGCGCTGCGGGTCGGCATTGACCTGATCGAGCAGCGCGTCCACGGTCTGCTTCCCGTCCCCGGTGATGCCGCCGGGGATGCGCCGGGCCGCCATCATCATCCGCCCGTTCACCACCAGCAGCCGATGATCATCGCCGGGCACAAACGCCTCGACCAGAACGCCGCGATCCTGCAGATTGTTGGCGGCGTAAAAGGCCCCGACAAGCGCCTCTTCCGAGGTAATCCCCACGTGCACGCCGCGCCCCTGATCCAGCGCCACCGGCTTCAGCACCACCGGCCAACCAAGCTCGGCTGCGGCGACGCGGGCCTCATCGGGCGTGCGCACAAAGCGTTGTTCGGGCACCGGCAGGGCGGCCTGTTTCAGGCGTTGAAGGCTGAAATACTTGTCGCGGGCCAGTTTTTCGGCCAGCGATCCGGTGCGGTCGGTGAAACTGCTGCGCAGCTGCCGTGCCCGCGCGCCCCAGCCGATCCGCAACGTCTGCTGATTCAGCACCGTCACCGGCATGTCGCGCGCCATGGCCGCCTGGGCGAACCGCATCGAATTGGGTGCCAGCCCGCCGCGCCGTTCCTGCTCCAGAAACCGGTCCAGCCGCCGGGACATCTCGATCTCGTCGGCCTCTGGTGTCAGCAAGGCGATCATCAGATCAGTGGCGTTGCGGAACAGCTGCTGGCGCCGCCAGGGCAGGGCGAGACGGATCCGGTCGGGATGTGCGTCCAGCACCTGACCCTTGTGGACCGGCATCCGCGCCCAGAGTTGCAGCAGCACGATCAGGGCCGCCGCCATATCGGCCAGCCTTGAACTGCCGCGCCCGCCGACCAGCAGCCCGGACATCCAGTCCCTGTCTCGCGCAAAATCGGCCGCCTCTTGCGGCGAAAGCGTCATCAACCCGTTCGGTTGGTCCAGCCGCGCCAGAACCTGATCGGGCAAGGGATCTGTCACCTCCAGATCGAGCAGGGCCGTCCGACCAGTGATCTCATGCTTGCTGCCGTGAAAGAACTGCAGTGACCGGACCTGAAGACATGCCTGCATGTGTCTGCTTTCGGTTACGGGGGGCGAGACGCATAATCAGGTTATTTTCCAAGACGTGTTGCATCAACGTCAAACCATCGCAGGCTTCAACCGGTGCCCGTTTTGCGCATACGGTTTGATGGCCCGCAGCCGGTCACATGAACGGCGACAGGCTTTTGACGGCGATCACGCTGCTTTCAGGGCATGAATTTTGTTGTGGCCCTCATATTCAGAATCCAAAAATTGCCGGGAAACGGTACTTGGGATCTTTCGCGATTGTTTCCGTGGTAGCGCAAACTTGGACGGGTTGCGGTTCGGGCATATTAAATTTGGGCGAAAATTTGGCGAAAATATTGACGAGACGTGTCACTCCATTCATTAATATCGATGTTGCCTGAAGCAAGGGGTTGTAACTCAGGCGGAATAGTTGGGGGATCAAGATAGTATCTGTGAGTGACGGGTGAATTTCACCTATCGTTAAGAGTGTTGAGTGTGCTGGTTGAAAAATTTTAAGGCTTTCGACTGCCGTATTTTGTCTCATGCAGTCTTCATACAGATTGTTTTGATGTCTCCCCGGACACGGAATCCGCCAATCGCGGGTGACGTTTTGTATTTGGTAATGCTCACCTAGGGGGAAGCAACAGTGACTAATAATTATCAGGAATACGAGTGGACCGCTATCACTGAGGCCGATCTTCTGGATCAAGGCGGGAACGGTTCAAGCATCGGATGTGGCGATACGTTTACCATGCCCGGAAGTGCGACCGTCTGCATGTCCACCAAGGACAACGACTATTCTCTGTCAGGTGACACCTGCCGGAACGAAAATGCCAATGACTGGAGCGGACAGCAGGCCTATATCGACGGTGAGGCCGTTGGCGGTCAGATGTATGCCGAAAGCTATCATGTGCTGAAAGGGTCGGACGGTCAGACCTATTACATGATCGAGATCGAGATCGAAGGGCATAACGCACCCGGGGCCGGCGAAGACTATTTCACATTCTATGGTGACGTGCCTCCGGCTGGAACCGAACTGACCGTGGTCAACACGTGCAATGTCAAAGGCAACTGGGTTGATTACAAATGCCTGGGCGCCGGGGACAAGATCGAAACCGGTTCGATTTCGGGGACCGTTTTCTGTGACGAGGATTGTGACGGGATCAATGGTGAAATCACGGTCATCCCGGGGTGCGACTATACGATCGAAGCCGAGGACATGTACAGCAGCGGGTTCAAGGTCGTTGAAGGGGCGCAGGCCTCGGGCGGCGAGCTTGTCAAGCTCTACTGCCCCGGCGATTACGCGGCACTTTGCACCACCTTTGACGGGAAATCCGGTGTCTATGATGTGAAAATCCGCGTGCAGGATGAGAATGATGGCCAGAGTATCATCAAGCTGAAAATCGGCGGAGAGACCGTTGAGGCGATCCGCCTGGACGGCGATAGCGATGGGGCCGGATCGAATGATGGTGGCTTCTCGACCTATGTCATCAAGGATGTCCCGATCGAGTCTGGCCAGGATCTGACGCTCAAGGTGCGTGGCGATGGCGGTGAATATGTCCGCATCGACAATATCGTCCTCGAAGGTCAGGACACCCAGGAGGTCGTGTCTGAGCCGACCAAGGCCGGTGTCACTATCAAGCTGGTTGATCTGGACGGGAATGTTGTTGCCACAACCGAAACCGATGCGGATGGCAATTACCGGTTCGATGACGTTCTGGTCGGCGATTACAAGATCATGGGCGTTGCGCCGGACGGTACCGAATTCACCATTCAGGATGCAGGCTCCGACGACACGATCGACTCCGATGTTGATGGGACTGGCATGTCGGATGTCATCACCGTGACCGCTGACAGCGAAAGTGATGTCGATCTGGGCCTCTGCGTGAAGCCGGATCCGGGCTCGCTGTCGGGCCGCTATTTCTGCGATACCGACGATGACAGCCTTGACAACAACAATGGTGATGAGCCCGGCATTGGCGGGGTCCTGGTCACTCTGCTGGACGAAAATGGCGATCCGGTCGTGGATGCGGGGGGCAACCCTGTCACGCAGGTGACTGCGGCGGACGGCAGCTATCAGTTCACCGATCTTGAGCCGGGTATCTATGGCGTGAAATTCGAGGATCCGGACGGGGTTCTGGACGGCAAGGAACTGGTGGCCGCGAATGTCGGAGCGGACGACACGCTGGACAGCGACGCGATCGGCGACACCACCATGTCGGTCATTGAAAATATCGAGGTTGTTGCCAATGCCGATACCGGCGACAACGATGCCGGTGTGCGCAACTCTGACCCGGGGACGGCTGAGCTTGGTGATACGGTTTGGCTGGATGTCTTTGGGGACGGCATCCTTAATGACGAGGCGTTCGATCCGTTCTTCTCGGGCCGCGAGCAGGGGGTGCAGGGCGTGACCGTGCATCTGCTGGCACCCGATGGCACGATCCTGGATCAGCAGGTCACCGATGCAGATGGCAAATACCTGTTCACCGGCCTGAAGGCGGGCGACTACAAGGTCGGCTTCATTCTGCCGGCCGGCTTTGCCTTTACGGCGGCCAATCAGGGGGCGGACGACGCCCGCGATTCCGATGCGGTCACCATGCCCGGTGACCCGGATTATGCGATGACCCAGGTGGTCTCGCTGGCCGAAGGCGAATCCAACCTGACGCTGGATGCCGGTCTGCTGCGCTGCGGCCTCATCGAAGGTACCAGCCAGGCCGACGAGAACTCGCCCGTTGGTGGTTTTGATCTGCTGGTGGGCTGCGAGACCAATGACACGATCATCGGGTTCTCGGGCGAGGACACGCTGATCGGCAATGGTGGCGATGATGTCCTGAACGGGGACAGCTATGACGATCTGCTGGAAGGCGGCGAGGGCAACGACGATCTGAATGGCGGCTCCGAAAACGACATCCTCATTGGCGGTGCCGGAAATGACGACCTCAATGGTGACGGCGAGGTCGACACCGCGGTCTTTGGTGGCAACTATGCCGATGCAACGATCGAGATCGTGGATCTGTTCACCGGCGAACTGACGGTCACCTCCGTCGATGGTGTGGACCGGGTGCGCAATGTCGAGTTCCTGCAATTCGACGATGCCACGGTTGCGGTCGAGGCGCTCCTGCCCGGCGGTACCAGCGATGCGGTTGCCGCACCGGTGCCCGGCGGGTCGGTCAATGTCGACGTTCTGGCCAATGACATCGAACTCAGCGAAGGCACGCTGTCGGTGGCACAGGTCAATGACGGTGCCTTCGGCTCCGTCGTCATCGAAGCGGACGGCACCGTGACCTATAGCGCCGGTGCGGAGTTCGGCGGTTATGATGTGTTCAGCTATACCGTGACCAATGGTGTCGGCTTCGTCAGAACCGTCGAGGTCCAGGTCGGCGACGTGCCGACGCTTGATCCCGCTGATCCCGGTGTGACGGTTCTGGTCGAGGCGCCGGGTGACAATGGCGTCACCTTTGACGGGACCGGTGGCGATGACAACATCCTCGGCACACGCGGCGAGGATGTGATCAATGGCCTGGGCGGCAACGATGTCATCGATGGCGGTCGTGGCGACGACAATCTGCGCGGCGCGGCGGGCTTCGACACGCTGCTCGGTGGGGAAGGCGACGACACCATCAATGCGGACGGTCAGGGTGACCTCGCCCTGGGCGGCATCGGTGACGATGCCCTGGCTGGCCAGGGTGGCGATGACATCCTGTTCGGTGGCCTCGGCAATGACTTCGTCCGCGGGTTGCAGGGCTCGGACTTCGTGTCGGGCGGGGCTGGTGATGATCGCTTCCAAAGCCCCAATAGCGGCGCGGATACGATCCTCGGTGGTTCCGGTTCGGATGAGTTCGTCTGGGCCGAGGCGACCGATGCTGGTGAGCGTGACTTCCTTGACGGGGAAAGCGGTATCGACACGCTTGAGATTTCGCTGAACGGCGCTGATGCGCTTGCGGTTCAGGCCGAGATCGATGTCTATCTGGCGATGGTCGATGCCAATGCTCCGGCGCCGGGCAGCATCAATGATGGCAGCGTGCTGACCGATACGTTCAGCTTCACAACCATCGATCTGGACATCCGCAATATCGAGGATGTGCAACTGATCTGATCTGGAGGGCCCTTCCAGGGCCTGCTATCCGAACGCAAACAAAACATGCCCAGCCGCTCCGGCTGGGCATGTTTTTTGTCGTGGTTCCGTCAGGGGAAACCGGTCGGAAGCGGGCAACCGAGAACGCCATTCATCGGCAGGAAGATCCAGTGGATGCGTAAGGGAGAGACGGAGACCTGACAGCACATTGACCTGTGTGCAGGGGCTGCAACATGACATGGGCAGGTGTGCCTGCTGGTGAGGCTCACAAGCGGCGAGCCAGACCGCTAAACCCTCTCTGGCTGCACTGAGGTGCGAACACGCGGTGCCGGCTGTTCCCAGTCTGTGGTCAAATGTTCTTAGTCTGTCGTCAAAAGGGTTTTGGGAGCGGAGGCGGCCCTGATGCAACGCCGCAGCACCGCCTGAACAGAGAACACCGCCCCTGAAAGATCAGGGGCGGTGCCGGGGGACGAGTTCCAGGTCTGTTCGAAAACGGACCGGGTACTCGGTCCTTTCTCGTAAGCCGAATGATTATTCGGCCAACAGGTCCCAATTCAGTGAATCGGCCGCATACCAAACATTCTGGTCGTCATCGAGGTAACGGTCGACAAAGTCCGGAACCGTGGTGTTCGGCAGGGTGTCGCCGGCAAATCCGTCAAGCGGCTTGCTGCCCGCCGGATATTCCGGACGCGTGCCTTCCCAACCGGTATCCGGGCGGTCCGGGTCGCAATTTTCGACGCCGATGCACTTGTCTTCGAAGTAGATGACACCTTTGCCTTCGCCGAAATCGGTCTTCTCGAGATATTCCAGAAGTGCCGCGTTATAGTCGGCCTCATTGCCAGGCACATCTTCCGGCGGCAGCAGATCCAGGCCCAGTTCGGACCACAGATCCTCGACCACAACGGTATCACCGGTCAGGTTCGAAATGATCTCGATGTCGTCACCATTGACAACACGGGCTTCCAGCTCGCCTTCATGCGCCGTGTGGAACACCAGCCGGTCATTGTTGATGTAGCTGAAGTCCGTCACCACGTTGCCTTCGCCGAAGCTGGCATAGGCTGCAAGCACCTCGGGTCCTTCGCAGACCTGATAGCCGAAGACGAAGTCGTCGCCATCCGCACCACCGGTCAGGGTGTCTGCGCCCTGGTCGGCGATCAGGCAGTCTTCGTCCTTGTTGCCAAACAGCGCGTCGTCGCCGTCGCCACCCAGCAGGGTGTCGTTGCCCAGGCCGCCATAAAGACCGCCAAACGCTGCATCCGGGTTAACGGTTGTGCCGCGATAGTCATCGCCAGCCTGACGGTAACCCGCTTCACCAGCGGTCATGTTGGCATCGTCGCCACCACCGCCGAACAGCATGTCGTCACCGGTGCCGCCGCGCAGTTCGTCGGTATAGCCGACCTGCCCACCGACATTGAAGAAGACGTCGTCGTCATCGCCGAACAGCACGTCATTGCCGCTCGAGCCGCTGACATGGTCTTCGTCCTCGCCGCCGCACATCGTGTCTTCGCCGCTGCCGCCATTCATCCGGTCGTCGCCGGAACCGCCATCGGCCAGATCATTGCCGCTGCCGCCAGCGATGTTGTCTTCACCTTCGCTGCCGTGAATCTGGTCGTTGCCGGAGCCACCCCAGATGCGGTCGTCGCCGCTGTTGCCGTCCAAGATGTCATTGCCGGAATTGCCGCTGATGTCATCATCATCGTTGCCGCCATTGACGTGGTCGTCGTCATCGCCACCAAAGATGGTGTCGTCGCCGTTACCGCCATCAATCTTGTCCGAGGCCAGCTCGGGCGAGGTCTTGCCGCTGGCATTGTCACCCCAGATGATGTCGTTGCCGTCGCCGCCGTCGATGCAGTCTTCGTTGTCATTACCCTGGATGTTGTCGTCGCCGTCGCCACCCGAGATGGAGTCATCGCCGCTATTGCCGCGAATGGCGTCATCGCCGCCGTCACCATAGAGCTCGTCATGGCCACGCTGACCAGCGATGAAGTCATCATCTTCGCCGCCCGAAATCCAGTCATCGTCGTCATGACCGCGCAGCGCATCCTTGCCGGAGCCACCCCACATGGTGTCTTCGCCTTTGCCGCCGTTGAGCGCATCCATGCCCGCATTGCCGGCCATGATGTCATCGCCGTCTTCGCCGTACATCTCGTCATTGCCGGCGCCGCCCGACATGGTGTCGTCGCCATCTCCGCCGAGCATGTAGTCACGACCGCCCTGGCCGAACATCAGATCATAGCCGGTACCGCCATACATGCGGTCCTTGTCGGCCCCACCGATCAGGCAGTCGTCGCCAGTGCCGCCATAGATCTTGTCGTCTCCGGCATTGCCCATCAGCAGGTCGTTGTCGGCCCCGCCGTTCAGGGTGTCGTCGCCGCCATTGCCGGCGCCCACGTCATTGCCGTCTTCGCCGATCAGGCAATCATCACCAGCGATCAGGTCAGAGACCGCACCGTCGCCGAGCATCACGTCATCGCCCTTGCCGCCACCCAGCGTGTCGTCGCCAAGCTCGCCGCGCAGATAGTCGTCGCCGTAATTTCCGAGCAGCACGTTGTCGTTGCTGTTGCCCAGAATATAGTCGTTGTCCCCCAGACCCTTGGCCTTGTTGAGGCCAGCATTGTCAGGATGCTTCAGGTTGAGATTGTCCGATTGCGGCGTGCCGATCAGGGCTGCGCCAGGAATCGAGTTCCATGCTTTGATTAGCTTCTTAGACATGTTTTACCCCCGGTAAAAAATGAACACTATTGCAATGAACAGGCCGGGCTTATCGGCCCGAATGCAAAACAACACGTCGGCATAAATTCGCCGAGCGCCTCTCCACTGAGCCATTGATAGGGGAATCCTCGCTACCCCCATTTGGGGGCAATCAGAGGTGCCAAACCGGAAACAAAGCCGGCGGATTGTCTTTCCGCAGGCCAGACGCGTCCCTGTGGCGGAACGGGGAGGGCCGGAGGTCCCTCCGGGACAAGCATGGACGGTGATCCTGCCGATTTCAGGAAAGAAAAAGGGCAAAACGATGGTGCGGGGTGCCTGATGGAATGATGCGGGCCGCGCCATGACGGGCTGCCATGGCCCGCCCGCGCCGTTGATATGCGGCCGTTATGGGCCTTTTTGCCGCACCAGCCTGTCAACAGGGGTGTAACCGGGTCCGTAGGGCGAAACCCGAAATACCTCCTGCCGGATATTCGAAAGCGGGCGGCACAGGCCTTGGCTCTTGTTCTGATGCGCTGTTTGTTTGGAAACCCGTTTCATACGTTTCCGATTGCGTTTGGTTGCCGTATATCCTTGGTCAGATCATGAATTGTTTAGTGAGTTGATATGACCCCGGCGCGCGCTGCATTGATCAAGGACTGTCTTCACGCATCCGCAGGGCGGGTCTGTGATGCCTTTTTACCAGAGTTGAAGAAATACGTGGTCCTGTCTGCCGGGCGATCGGGATCCAACCTTCTTGTGTCCTTTATAAAGAGCATCCCGAAAAACATTCAGCACGGCGAGATCATCGGCGAATTCCAGTTGCAAAGCATGGCTGTGCGCCAACGCATCAACAAGACCGGCCCCGCAGCATATCTTGACCGCCGGTTAAGCCGGATGACGACCGAGACCCTCACCGGGGCCAAGCTGCTCTATAGACATCTTGAGGATGATTACGGCGAGAAATTCGGCATTCCGGGGACCGGTGGCCTGCTCGACCATCTGCTGTCGCGGGACGATATCCGCATTGTCCACCTGAGCCGTCGGGACAAGCTGGCGGTGCTGATCTCCACCCGCCTGGCCTATGAGACGGGGGAATGGGTCGGCGGGTCTTATGGGGACAGAACCGTGCACCTGCCGGTGGATTGGGTGCGCGACCGGTTTGCCTGGCTGGAAGGGTGGGAGGACAGGATTGCCGCGAGTTTCCCGGCGCAGCGCGTCCTGCAGATGACCTATGAAGAGCTTGTTTCGGACACCGGGGGCGAGATGCAGCGCCTGTTCCGGTTTCTCGACGTCCCGGCGGCCCCAGTGCATTCCAGCATGTCGAAACAGAACAAACGCCCCAAGCCCGAGGTGATCGAGAATTACGCCGAATTGAAAGAGGCGTTCTCAGGCACGCCCCATGCCCCTTTGTTTGACGCGTAATATCACCCGTCCCGGAAGGCCTTGCTGAAATAGCTTGTCAACGGGTTTGCCAGATAGGCCAGCGGCGTGCGGTCCTGGGTCCGGATGAAGGCGTCGACGGGCATGCCGGGGATCAGGATCTGATCCTCACCCAGCTTACCCAGTTCCTCTTCGGGCAGTTCCAGTTCCACACGATACCAGGAGGCCCCGGTCTGGTCATCGACAAAGGAGTCGGGTGAGACCAGGGTCACCGATCCGAACAGATCCGGCGAGTTGCGCTGATCGAAGGCGGCCACGCGCATCACCACTTCCTGTCCCGGATAGACCTGATCCACATGGATCGGATCGATCCGCGCCTCGATGATCAGCGGCCGGTCCTGCGAGACCAGAAACAATGTCGGGTCGGCGGGCCGGATCACCGATCTGCGGCCAAAGACCTGCAGATCATAGACCACGCCCGAGATCGGCGCTCGTATGTCCAGACGGCTGAGGCGCTCGATAAGGGAGCGGCGTTGTTCGGCCAGTTCCAACTCGTTGAACTGCAGGTCACGCAGGCGGGTGATGGCCTGCTCGCGGCGGGCCGAATAGAGCTGCAGCTCTTCGATCTCCAGCTCTGCGATCCGCTCCAGGGTCTGGGCCCGCTGCGCCACGAGGTTGCCGACCGTGCCAGCCAGCTGCGCCTCTTCGCGCTGCAGCGCCATCACCCGCGAGGCCTGCGCCAGCCCCTTGTCCAGCAGCACCTGCTGGCTTTCCAATTCGCTTTCGATCAGCTCCTGCTGGCGCGTGAGCGCATCCATCTGGGCGTCGACGCCCTCAATCTGGTTGTTCAGCTGGGTCCGCTGGGCGCGCAGCTGTTCGATTTCCTTGGCCTGGGCCTCGCGGCGGGCCTCGAACAGGCGCACCTGCCCGGCGGCCACCGATGCGATTTCGGGGCGGCGTTCGACATTTTCCAGCAGCATCCGGTCAAAGCGGACCTCATCGGCGCTGTCGCGCTCGGCTTCGAGCCGTCCGCGCCGGGCCATCAATTCGAACAGCTGGCCTTCCACGATGGTCAGTTCCGATTTCAACAGCGTGGGGTCGAGCTTGACCAGGATGTCATCCTCGGCGACCATATCGCCCTCTTCGACCAGCACCGCTTCGACCACGCCGCCATCGGGATGCTGGACGACCTGCCGGTTCTTGTCGACGACAACCCGGCCCGAGGCGACCACTGCGCCCGAGATATTAGCCAGGACCCCCCAGGCGCCGAAGCCGCCGATCAGGATGGCCAGGGTCAGCACCCCCACCATCATGGGGCCGGTCGAGGGGAAAAGCTTGGATTTCTTGGTACTCATGTCACACCAGTCGGTTTGTTGGCGGCTTGCTGGATCTGGGCGTGGTTCTTGACCACCTCGGCCAGAACCCGTTCGCGCGGGCCCCAGGCCTTGCGCACACCATCTTCCAGCATCAGCAGCATGTCGCATTCCTGAATGGCGGCGGGGCGGTGCGCCATGATCAGCACCGCATGGTTGGCCTCTTTCATCTGCCGGATCGCCGTGTTGAGCGCATTAGAGCCCTCATTATCGAGATTGGAGTTCGGCTCGTCCAGCACCAGGATCGCCGGGTCGCCATACATGGCGCGCGCCAGGCCGATGCGCTGGATCTGGCCGCCGCTCAGCTGCCCGCCGGTGGTGCTGACCTGGGTGTCATAGCCGTCAGGCAGTTTCAGGATCATTTCATGGGCGGCGGCCTTCTTGGCGGCGGCCACGATTTTTGCGTCATCCGGATTGGTGCTCAGGCGGGCGATGTTTTCGGCAATGGTGCCGTCAAACAGCTGCACGCGCTGGGGCAGGTAGCCGATATATTGGGCCAGCCTTTCGGGGTCATATTGCTCCAGCGAAGCGCCATCGAGGCGAATCTTGCCGCCCGCCGGGGCCCAGACCCCGGTCAATGCGCGCGCCAATGTCGATTTGCCCGAGCCACTGGGGCCGATCACACCGATGGCCTGGCCGGGGGCGACGTCGAAATTCACCAGCCGCAACGAGGCCTGTCGGGCATTTGGCGGCACCACTGTCAATTGCTGCACTGAAAGCTTGGCCTTGGGTTTGGGTAGTTCGACGCGGGCCACATCGGGGGGGATGTCGGACAGCAATTCGGTCAGGTTTTCCCAACCGCGCTTGGCGCGCTGCACCATGGTCCACTGCCCCACCACCAGATCGACCGGGGCAAGGGCGCGGCCCAGCAGGATCGAGCCGGCAATCATCGCGCCCGGGGTCATCTGCCCCTGCAGCACCAGATAGGCACCAAGCGCCAGCATCGCCGATTGCAGGAACAGCCGGAAGGTCTTGGTCGTGACCGAGAAGGTGCCGCCCATGTCGCTGGCATGCAACCCCTGTTCCAGCGCCCGGCCGCGGGCCTTGTGCCAGCGCTCGAAGGCGCTGCGCTGCATGCCCAGACTGCGGATATGCTCGGCCTCGCCATGCAGGTGCTCGGCCATCCGGTCCGAGGTGTAGCTGGCCGCAGTCGATTGCAGCACGGCGCCCTTGGTGGTCAACTGGTTCAACACCGTGATCAGGATCAGCAGGGTGCCGCCGCCAATGGCAAGCGCGCCCAGCAGTGGGTGGAACAGCGTGATCCCGGCCAGAAACACCGGCGTCCAGGGAATGTCAAAAAGCGCGGCAAAGGTCGGCGAGGCATAAAAGCGCTGCACCGACTCGAGATCCTTGAGCTGGTTCTCGGATTGCTTTTCATCCCGGTTCAGAGATGCTTTCGTCAGCATGGCACTGAACACCCGCCGGTCGAGCCCGGCCTGGAACCGCGCGCCCATCCGCGCCAGTAGCCGTCCGCGCGACCAGTCCAGCAACCCCATCGCGAGGAACAGGAAGGCCATCAGCGCAAAGAGCGCCACCAATGTTTCCTCGGACCGGCTGCCCAGAACCCGGTCATAGATCTGCAGCATGAACAGCGGACCGGTCAGCATCAGCAGGTTCACGAAAACGCTGAAAATCCCTGCGGTCCAGAGCAACCCGCGATTTTCGCGCCGCACATCACGCAGTTCGGCCTGCCCTGCCGCGCGATCAGAATTCCGCATCCGTTTTCTCCATTCCCCAATGCCGTCGGCGCACCGACCGTCCAGCCAAAAATATCATGTTTCGTTATGACAAATAAACTTTGTGAATCGTCTCCGAAGGGTAGCGGTCGGAACCCATGTCGTCACCATCAGATTGCGCCATGCCGGACGGTTGTTTTTGCGGGATCAGCATATAGAGGGCGCATACGTGCAAGGCCACCTCATATGGCGGCCAATTCGGGCGGAGGTTTGCCGCCTGTCCCTTTTGCCGCCGCGATTGTCGCGGATTTCCGCACAATTGACGCATAAGCGCGCCATTGTGGTGCGGGATTCGCCGCAGATCAGGAGGTTTTGGCTGCAGGTTCGGTGGCCTGATAGCCCTCGACCCAATGCCGGATCAGGGCGCGCGCGCCGGCCTCGTCGCCGCTGGACAGGGCCTCACGCAGCCCACGCAGCACGCTGGCGATCTCGATTTCCGACAGGGTCTCTTCGCGGGCGCAGAAGATCTTGGGGTTTCGGGTTCCGGTCAGGTCGCCCGAGAGCGTCAGTTCCTCTTCGATCTTTTCGCCGGGGCGCAGCCCGATCACCTCGATCTCGATATCACCATCGGGGGTCGTGGTGTCGCGCACCGTGTATCCGGCGCTTTCGATCACCTGCCGGGCCAGTTGCATGATCGGCACCGGCTTGCCCATGTCGAGCACGAAGACCTCGCCGCCCCTTGCATCGGCCCCGGCCTGCAGCACCAGTTGCACGGCCTCGGCGATGGTCATGAAATAGCGTTTCACGTTGCGGTCGGTCACGGTAACCGGCCCGCCGCGGCTGACCTGTTCCTGAAACAGCGGCACGACCGAGCCGCTGGAGCCCAGCACATTGCCGAACCGCACCATGGTAAAGACGGTCTGCCCGTGCCGTGTGGCCAGATCCTGCACCACCAGTTCGGCCAGCCGTTTCGAGGCGCCCATCACATTGGTCGGGCGCACCGCCTTGTCGGACGAGATCAGGATGAAGCGTTCGATCCCCGCCTGCGCCGCTTCTTGGGCCAACGTCCGGGTGCCCAATACGTTGTTGGCCAGCCCCGGCAGCGGGTTGGCCTCGACCAGAGGCACATGTTTATAGGCCGCCGCATGCAGCACCACCTGCACCCCGTGATCGGCCAGCACCCGGCTGACCTGGCGCGGGTCGGTCACCGAGCCCAGAACCGGCACGATCTCGATCTCGCTATCCTCGCAGAGTTGGGTCAGTTCCTGATGCACGTTATAGAGCGCCAGTTCACTCAGCTCATAGAGCACCAGCCGCGTCGGGCGGCAGGACAGCAACTGGCGGCAGAGTTCAGAGCCGATCGAGCCGCCGGCCCCTGACACCAGCACCGAGCGTCCGGCATAGCTGTTGCAGGCCTCGGCCAGCGTCATGTCCCGCGCCGCGCGCCCCAGAAAAGCCTGCGGGGCGATCGGGGTCAGCTTGTCGACCAGTTCCTCTTCGCCGATCAGCTGTGCGAAAGAGGGCAGGGCCTGCACCTCAAGCCCCATCTTCTGCAGCTGCCGGGCGATCTGGGCCTGTTTCGGCTGGCTCAGCGAGGGCATCGCCAGCAGCACGCGGTGAATGTTGCGCCGCTCCACAAGCTCAGCGATCCGGGCTGGCGAAAACACCGGCAGCCCTGCCAGCAACACGCCCTGCAGCGAGGCCTTGTCGTCGATGAAGGCGACCGGGGTGATGCTTTCATGGGCCCGCAGCGCCTGGACCAGCTGGGTTCCGGTGGTGCCGGCGCCATAGATCAGTACGCGGCAGCTATGTTCGCCATGCCGATAGATCGCGCTGACCACCTGAAACAGGATGGCGCGGGTTGCCACCATGATCAGGAAATAGATCAGGCCAAAAATGACATGGGTGCCCATTGGCACATGTATCGCCGCCACCCGGGTCAGCAGGGCGCTGAGGCAAACCATCGCCACCGCATGTAGCGCGGTCAGTCCGACGGCGTTCTGCTCATAGGCCTTGAGCTTGATATTGGGCAGCCCCAGCCCGAGCGACAGCACTGCCGCGCCCGCGATCATATAGGGCAGTACCGGCAGGAACCGGGCCAGTGTGTCGAGCGGTGTGCCGGGCAGGGGGAGCACGGCGAAGGTCAGCAGCAGCGCTACCGGGATCAGCAGCAGATCGATGGCCAAGAAAATCCTGGCTTTCTGTTTGCGGGTCAGGGAATTGACGAAATCCAGCACGTCAGCCTTCCCGAGACCGCTCCGGCCCCCATGAAAATGCTATCGACTGTTGGTGTGATCTACAACGCATGGTTGCTGTTGGTCTTTTGATTTCTACTCGCCAGCCTTCGCACGATATCGCAAGCACCGCCAGCCCCCAAATTAAATTATGTTAAGCCGTGAGCGTAGCAAAAAACCGCTCACGGAAAATGTGCGGGCCTGTATTTATCTTATTATTCAGCGGCCTGGCTGGCGTGAATTGTTTCGGTGAGATAGCGGCTGAGATCGCCGCGCAGCTCGTCGCGGGCCAGTGCGAAGGCGACGGTGGCCTGCAGGAAGCCCGATTTTGAGCCACAATCGAAACGCTGGCCGCGGAACCGGTAGCCATAGACCGGCTTGCCGGCATTGATATCCTCGGCGATCGCGTCGGTCAGTTGAATCTCACCACCCGCGCCCTGCTTCATCTTGTTGAGGTTGCGCAGCACCGAGGGTTCGAGAATATAGCGCCCGATCACCGCCAGGTTCGACGGCTCGGAGCCGGGGACGGGCTTTTCCACCATACCTCGGGCATTGACCACCGCGCCCATATCCTCGGCCACGTCCAGAACACCATAAGAACTGGCCTTCTCGGGCGGCACCTCCATCGCGGCGACCATGTTGCCACCGGTCTCTTCATAGGCCTCGACCATCTGTTGCAGGCAGGGCTTTTCTGCCGCGATCACGTCATCGGGCAGCATCACCGCAAAGGGCTCGTTGCCGATCAACCGCCGCGCGCACCAGACCGCATGGCCCAGACCCAGTGCCCGGTGCTGCCGGATATAGGCGATGGCGCCGCTTTCCATATTGGTCGACTTGAGCGTCTCGAGCAGGTCGTCCTTGCCCTTCTTGCGCAGTTCCTGTTCGAGGATCGGGTTGTGGTCGAAATAATCCTCCAGCGCCGACTTGCCGCGCGAGGTGACGAAGATGAATTCCTTGATCCCGGCCGCGCGCGCCTCGTCAATGGCGTATTGTACCAACGGACGGTCGACCAGCGTCATGATCTCTTTGGGGACCGATTTCGTCGCAGGCAGAAATCGTGTTCCCAGACCGGCAACGGGAAATATTGCCTTTGTTACCTTCTTACGCATGTAAACCTCAATTCGTCACTATAATCCAGGATGGCCACCAGGCAGCCGTCCCTTCGACCATAATCTTTTCCGCTCTGCAGCATAAGCGCAATGGGAAAACCTGATTTTGTCAAAAACAACATATTTCTTCCCATTGCGAGAGACAAAATGCCTACCAGACGCGGTTTGCCGCCGATCACGGAGATAATTCGCCAGTTGCGTGCTGCTGCGCTGAAGCTGTCTTGGTGGCCCTCTGTCAGCGGCGTCGGGTAAACAGATTGCCGATCGTCTCGAAGACCAGTGCAAAATCGTAGCAGAGGCTCCGATGGCGCTGGTAGATCAGATCCAGCCGCGCCTTGGCCGGCACGCAGACCCGGTCATAGACCGCGTCGGTTTCCTCGGGTGTCGCGCAGCGCGTAAGCAGTTCCGCTTCGTGCCGATGATAGGTGATCGAGGCCAGCCCGGTGACGCCGGGGCGCGATTTCAGCACCTGCGCGTAAAGGGTCGGATGACGTTCGACATATTGCCGCAGCGGCGGGCGCGGGCCGACAAAGCTCAGATCGCCGCGCAGGATGTTCCACAGCTGCGGAAACTCGTCGAGCCGGGTGCGGCGCAGAAAGGCCCCGGCGGGGGTGATGCGGGCAGCCTTGTCGCCGCCCGAAACACCGGCATCGCGATCCACCACCGTCATGGTGCGCAGCTTCCACAGGTTGAACCCCTGCGTGGGCGTTTTCATCCGTTCGGCCACATAAAACAGCGGCCGACCCTGCCGGATCAGCAGCCAGAGCAGCAGCCCCAGCAGCAAGGGCCCCAGGATCGCCACCAGAAGGGCCGCAAAAAACAGATCGAAAAAGCGCTTGCTCCAGGTCATGCGCGCCCCGTCTCTTGGGTCGTAGTCTCCTCGGTCACATACGGCTCTAACAAACGCCATTGTGCCACCATCTGTACAGGGTCAGCATGCTCTGCCGGGACCGGGGCGATCTGTTGCAGGGCGCTTGTGTCCAGCCGGACCTCGGCAATGGCGCTGTCCGGCGCCGGTCGCGGGGTCCAGCGTCGCCCGGCGGCGTCGAGCAGCGCGCCCATCTCGACCACCTCTGGTGCGGCGATGTTCAGTATTTCGGGCAGGCGCGGGGCGGCCAGCACGCCCGCCAGCACGCGGGCCAGGCTCTGCACCCCGATATAAGAGCGGCGCGGACTGCGCCCGCCATCAAACACATCCAGTTCGAAACCGGGTTGCCAGCCGCCCAGAATGGCGTCCAACCCGGCGATGTTGCCGATCCTGAGCACGCAGAACTCCACCCCCAGCTTGCGCGCCAGCGCGCCGCCGCCCGCCTCCATCTCGGCCTTGGCACGGCCATAGTCATTCACCGGCTGTGGCGGCAGGTTTTCGGGCAATCGCCCCGCCCGGTCCCCATAAACCGCCGCCGAGGAGGTCAGCAGAACCCGTGCGCCGACCCTTTCCGCCGCGCGGATGGCGGCCTCGGCCAGAGTGGCGTTCTGGTGCAGATCCGTGCCTCGGCCCGGGATCACCCCCGCCAGGCAGAGCAGGGCTGCCCGCCCCTGCATGGCCTCGCTCAGGGTGGCCGGGTCCTGCAGCGGATCAAATCGGGCCCAGTTCAGCGCCGGGTTCGGGACAGAGGCCCGGCGAGTCTGCCACAGCACCGATCCGGTGTCGGCCTGCCAGCACTGTTGCAGGACCCGGCCGATCCGGCCCGTTGCGCCAAGCACCAGGGTTTTGGGAAGGGACATGACGCTCCTTTACTCAGATCGATCTTTCTCGCGCCATCCGCACCCTAGCCGGGAAGCGCGATCCAGCGGTCATTCGGCACCAGGCTGTTCATCTGCCTGATATGTTCGGGCAGGCAGCGGGTCATGAAATCATATGTGCCCACCACATGCGCGCGTGCGGCGGGACCGATATGGGCGTAATCGCCCGGATTGGCCAGCACGTCGATCACTTGGGTTGCCAGCGCTCCGGGGTCGAAGAAATCCACTAGGAGCCCGGTCTCGCCATGGGTGATCGCCTCGCGCACCGACGCCACATCCGAGCTCACCACCGTGGCCTGCATCGCCATGGTTTCCAGCAGCGACCAGGACATCACAAACGGCATGGTCAGCGCTATATGGCAGCGGCTGAGCTGCACGATCCGGCAATATTCCGTGTAGGGCACCCGGCCCAGGAAATGCACCCGGTCCCAGTCGAGCATGTGACCGACCTCCTCCTCCATCTCGCCGCGGAACCCGTGTTTATGGGTGCTCTTGCGCCCGTAAGACACCTCGTCGCCGCCGATCACCAGCACCCGGGCATTGGGGCGCTCGGTAAGGATTTTTGGCAGCGCCCGCATGAAGATGTGAAAGCCGCGCGCGCGTTCCAGGTTGCGTGCCATGTAGGTAAAGACCTCATCCTCGCGGGTCAGTGGCCGGTCGAGGCGGCCCAGGCTCAGGCTGGCCTTTGGATCGGGACCCAGCAGATCGGTGCGGATGCCGTCATGGCAGGTATAGAATTTCGAATGGAAACTGGTCGGGAAGGTGTTCTTTTGCCATTCGGTGGGCACATGGCCCAGATCCACGCTCTGGATATTGGCGAAGGGGACCATGTTGCGGGCGTGGTTGATGAACGGCGCATGTTCCGAAACCGGGTCGTCAGGGTCGAAACCCACCAGCCCGCCTTCCATGTTGTAGAAATACTCAAAGAAGCCCAGGATCGGCACATCCGGCCAGATCTGCTTGAAAAATGTCAGCTCACCCCAGCCGGTATGGCCCAGCACCAGATCGGGTTTGAAGCCATGTGCGCGCTCCAGCTGCCGTGCCGCCATCGCCGCACCAAAGCCTGCGCCAGCCGCTTCCTCCCAGACCTTGGACAGCCCATAGGCATCCTTGGCGGGGCGGTGATGGGGTTTGTAGACAACGGTTTTCACTCCCGCGAGCTGTGGTGCGGGGTTGCGCTGGGTCAGAAAGACCAGCTCATGCCCGCCTTGTGCGGCCAGCCACTGGATCAACTCGCGATACTGGCCCGGCATGTTCTGATGCACGAACAGAATCTTCATTGCAAAAGCCCCTCCAGATAGGTGCCATAGGCGTTCTTGGAAAACATCTGCGCCCGGGCGCGCAAGGCGTCGGTGCTGATCCAGCCCGCCTCATAGGCGATCTCTTCGGGGCAGCCGGTCTGCAGGCCCTGGCGTTCCTCCAGCGTGCGCACGAAATTGCCCGCATCCAGCAGGCTGGCATGGGTGCCGGTATCAAGCCAGGCATAGCCGCGCCCCATGGTTTCGACCCTGAGCTGGCCCTCTTCGAGATACATCTGCAGCAGATCGGTGATCTCCAGCTCGCTGCGCGGCGAGGGTGTGACACCGCGCGCGCGTTCCGGCGCGGTGCCGTCCAGAAAATACAGCCCGGTGACCGCATAGTTCGAGGGCGGTGTCTCAGGCTTTTCGATGATTTCCCTGGCCTGGCCATTGCTGTCGAAACCCACCACGCCATAGCGTTCAGGGTCGGCCACGTGATAGCCAAAGACCGTGCCGCCACTGGCTTGCGCATCCGCTGCTGCCAGCAGTTTCGGCAAGCCGTGGCCAAAGAAAATATTGTCCCCCAGCACCAGCGCGCTGGGGGCCCCTGCCAGGAATTCTTCGGCCAAGATAAAGGCCTGCGCCAGCCCGTCGGGGCTGGGCTGCACAACATAAGTGAGGTTCACCCCCCATTGGCTGCCATCGCCCAGTGTGCGTTTGAACTGGTCCTGATCCTGTGGTGTGGTGATCACGCAGATCTCGCGGATACCCGCCAGCATCAGCACGCTGAGCGGATAATAGATCATCGGCTTGTCATAAAGCGGCAGGAGCTGCTTGCTGACCGCCATGGTGATCGGATAGAGCCGCGTGCCGCTGCCGCCCGCCAGAATGATCCCCTTGCGTGTGCTCACCCTCTTCCTCCCAAATCGTTCAGAATATCGCGTAAACCGGTTTTCCAACCTGGACGGCTAATGCCGAAAACGGTCTGGAGTGAGGAACAATCGAGGCGGGAATTGAGCGGTCGGCGCGCCGGGGTCGGATAGGCGCTGCTGGGAATGTCCTCGACCGCGCAATTGAGCCCCGCCTGGGCAAAGATCTCGCGCGCGAAACCGGCCCAGCTGACATCCGGGGTGCCTGCGAAGTGATAGATCCCCGCCTTGCCCGGATCAGCGGCCAGTTGCTGCGCCATGTCCAGACAGGTAGCCGCGATCGCGCGCGCGGGCGTCGGGCCGCCGACCTGGTCCGCCACGATGGTCAGTTGGTCGCGTTCCGCTCCCAGCCGCAACATGGTTTTCACGAAGTTGGTGCCATGGGCCGAAACCACCCAAGAGGTGCGCAGGATCGCCGCGGCCCCGCCCGCCGCCGTGATCGCCTGCTCGCCCGCCAGTTTCGAGCGCCCATAGGCCCCCAGCGGTCCGGTTGCATCTTCCGGCGACCACGGGGTCTCGCCCACCCCGGAAAACACGTAATCCGTTGAAATAGAGACAAACGGAATGCCCAGAACGGCACATTCCCGCGCCATCTCACCCGGGGCTGTGCCATTGATCACGGTGGCCAGCGCCTCATCCTCCTCGGCGCGGTCAACCGCGGTATAAGCGGCGGCATTGATCACCGCCTGCGGCCGCGCCGCCCGGATCGCCGCCGCGCAGGTGCCCGGTTCCGCCAGATCAGCGGCCTGCCGATCCAGACAGGTCACGCCCTCATGGCGCGCCAGTTCCCGCGCCACCTGGCCGGTTTTGCCGAAAACGAGAATACTCATGGATGCGGCCTCGGAACCCCGGACATCGGATAGGGCCTGCGGGCGCGCGTTTTCTCGCGGAGAAATTGGAGTCTTATGCCTCCGGCGGGGATATTTTTGGCCAGATGAAGCATGCGGATCAGGCTTTGACCCCCAGCCGCTCGCCGACACCGGACTGGTTTTGCAGCGCGCGCCACCAGGCCTTGTTGTCGAGATACCATTGCACCGTTTTCTCCAGCCCCTGCTCCAGCGTCACGCTGGGCCGCCAGCCCAGCTCGTCGCGGATGCGGGTGGGGTCGATGGCATAGCGCAGATCATGGCCGGGACGGTCGGTGACAAAGCTGATCTGCTCTGCATAGGGTCTGTCTGCGGGTTTCTTGTGATCAAGAATAGCGCAGATCATCCGTACCAGATCGATATTCTTCACCTCATTCTCGCCGCCGATATTATAGCTGCGCCCCAGCGCGCCCTTTTGCACCACGGTCAGCAGCGCCTCGGCATGATCCTCGACATAGAGCCAGTCGCGCACATTCTCTCCCGCGCCATAGACCGGGATCACCTTGCCCGCCAGCGCGTTCAGGATCACGACGGGCACCAGCTTTTCGGGGAAATGATAGGGGCCGTAATTGTTGGAACAATTGCTCAGCACCACCGGCAGCCCGTAGGTCTCGTGCCAGGCGCGCACCAGATGATCGCTGGCCGCCTTGGAGGCCGAATAGGGCGAACGCGGATCATAAGAGGTGTCTTCGGTGAACTGGCCGTCGCGGTCGGGATCGGGGCCCAGCGAACCATAGACCTCATCGGTCGAGATATGGTGGAAGCGGAAGGTCTGCGGCCTTCCCTGTCCCACCCAATAGGCGCGCGCGGCCTCCAGCAGTGTATAGGTGCCGGTCACATTGGTCTCGATGAAAGTGCCGGGCCCGTCGATCGAGCGGTCCACATGGCTTTCGGCGGCCAGATGCATCACCGCATCGGGCTGATGGGTGGCAAAGGCCGTATCGAGGGCGGCGCGATCACAAATATCAGCCTCTACAAAGGTGTAACCGGGCGCATTGGCCACGGGGGCCACATTGTCCAGACAGGCCGCATAGGTCAGCGCATCGAGATTGATCACCTCATGCCCGTCGCGGATCGCGCGGCGCACCACCGCTGATCCGATGAACCCGGCCCCGCCGGTCACAAGCAGCTTCATGCTGCGCCCTCCCAGACAAAGGGGCTGATGAAATCGACCAGTGCGGGGGCAGCGGCATCCTTGTCGCTCAGCACCGGATCACCGGTAAAGCCCCAGTCGATGCCGCAACTGTCCCAGCGCACCGCGCCGTCACATTCGGGGGCGTAATAATCGGTGCATTTATAGCAGATCTCGGTCTCGGGCTGGCGGGTGACAAACCCATGCAGGAAGCCGGCCGGAACCAGCAGCTGCTTGCCGTTCTCGGCGCTCAGCTCCACCCCTGTCCACTGCCCGTAGGTGGGGCTGCCCTTGCGGATATCGACCGCCACGTCGAAAAGCGCGCCGCGCCCGCAGCGCACCAGCTTGTCTTGAGCAGCGGGCGGCGCCTGAAAGTGCAGGCCCCGAATGGTGCCCGCCTGCATGGAAAGCGAATGGTTGTCCTGCACGAAATCCAGCGTGATCCCATGTTCGGCCAGCAGGCGCTTGTTCCAGCTTTCGCTGAAGAATCCCCGCGCATCGCCAAATCGTGCGGGGGTCAGAACCCGCACACCCGGAAGGGCGGTCTCGTCAACGTTCATTTTCCGGGACCCTTCTCGAAACCCCTCTGGTTTTCATAACAACGCATGTACGGGATGTCACCGCGCCGGCTCAGATCTTTGTCATGGGCTCCACCGGCGCAGGTGCGGTGGTCGGAAAGTACTCGGCTCCGAAAATCTCGGGATGCTGGATGGCAAGCGAGACTTCGGTAATGTGCAGCGAAAACTCTCCGGCCAGGCGCGGCGCGGTGCCCTGCCGTATCGCCGTGGCCATTTCGGCGATCCCCAGCGCGAAATCCATCGGATAGCCCCGCTTGGCCGTTGATATCTCGCGCGAGGGTTCAGGGCTGATCCGCCGGCCGAAATCAAGCCCGAACAGCTTTTTGGCCCCGCGATGCAGCCGGGTTGCCGGTACCGGTGAGGACCGGACGCGGGCAGAGAAATTCCAGGTCTCGTCCAGGCTGAGCACCCCATCTTCGCAAATGATGCGGAACTGGTGATCATGCGGTGCCAGAATGCTGTTGGTCAGCCGCGCGGCCAGACCGTTATCGAATTCCAGACAGGCGGCGGTGAAATCCGGGGTCGAATAATCCGGCGGCGTGTGCGGGCCCTTGTCGCGGATCAGGCAACTTGCAAAAGAGACCATGCGGCGCACTGGCCCGAACATGCCGACCATCCAGGTCAGCGCGTAGCCCGCATGTTCCAATGTGCATCCGGTCTCAAATTCGTTCTCAGCGGGCCAATAGGCGCCTGATGCGGTTTTCCAGTTCTCATAGCCGATCCGGTGCACCATGCCGTCATCCATCTCGGCATAGATCAGGCGCGGTGTGCCGCGCTCGCCGCGGCGCACCGCCTGATACAGGGTCTGTGCCGCAGGTCCCAGGAAACTGGACGGCGCCGAAACCACCTGAAGCCCCCGCTGCTCGGCCAGTTCGACCAGATGCCGCGCTTCTCCCAGATCAAGCGCCAGAGGCTTTTCGGAATACACATGCCGCCCCGCTTCCAGGCATTGTTTGGTGATTGCGTAATGTTGATCGGGTGGCGTCAGGTTGACCACGATTTCGACACCAGGATCGGCCAGCACCGCGTCGATGCTGGCATATTCCGCAAGGCCATAATGTTTTGCGAATGTCTTCTGTCGCGCAGGATTGATGTCACGGATGCCGCGCAGGTGCAGCAACTCGGTCCAGTTGGCAAGCGTTGCCTGGTACAGATCGGCCACATACCCGCAGCCGACAAATGCAATCCCGACATGTTCTGAATCGCTGGTCATCGCTGTGGACGCCTCTTGCCGTTCTGGAAACGGGAACTCTCTGAAGAAGTCAATTTGTAAACACGTAAAAAATGCGCCGTCACCCGAACAACCCCTTGCGGTCAGCAATTATGACCATTTCATCTAATGTTACAATCTTTGCCGGAGGGGGGTGCAACTTGCGCTGATCCGGGTGTCTTCCGCTTACGCTTTTTTGTCAGGGTGTTTCAAGTTTGAAAAGCCAGACACGGGCGCGAGGGCGCGTTTGCGATGCCGGGAGTGCACTGGTGGTTTGCTCGATAGTGTCGCGGTTGCTGCTGGCCTCCTCTATTTTGATGAACAATGCCCTGATTTGGGCCAGATTACCCTTCCTTCTGTTGACAGTGTTCGCTGGTGAGGCGCAAATCCCTGTGCAACCAGCGTCCTGACTTTTCAAAGATTTAAATCGGATGTAGTCTCGGAAGCTGGAACCTGGTTGTTTCGGTCGATTATCTTCGCCCATGAGTGGTCTTTTGGGCGTAAGATCGCTTCTGTAATGTGTAAAAGAAGTTGTGTGAACGTTTTGGTGTTGTTCTCGGAAGCTGATGAAGACGTATGAATAAAGTTATACCGCCTGACAGAAAACTGGATATGCGCTTGCCCAAAGCTGCGGAATCCCAACCCAAGACGCTTGAGTTCTTGGATGTCGTGCAGGCGTTCCGCCGTCGCATGGTTCTGATCACGATGACGGGGGTGCTGTGCCTGGCACTTGCCGTATACTACCTCACGACGATCACGCCGACCTATACATCCGGCGGCCAGCTTCTGCTGGGTGGCCAGGGGCTGAGCGAGCAGAACTCGTTTGATCTGGTCGAGGCCCAGGTGCTCAGCAATGCGGTGATCGAAGGCGAGATCGCGATCATGCGATCCAACGACATCCTGATCAATGTGGTGCGCAAGCTGAAGTTGGATGAAGACCCGGAATTCAACCCCAGCCTCCGAGAGCAGAGCGCGCCGAACCCGGTGATCACCTGGCTCAAGACAACGGCAAAATCCATTCTGCGGCCGGAACGGCCACAAAGCGATAGCGTGGCGACCGCAGGCGGGGCGGGGAACCAGGAAATCCTTGAGGCGGCATCTCTCAATGAGCAACTGGTCGGGGATCTGGGCGCCGCTGTCGGCATTGTCCGCAGGGGGTTGGCCATCCGCCAGCAGGGCACGTCTTTTCTGATGTCGGTGCAGGCCACCTCCGAGAACTCGCAAAAGGCGGCCGCCATCTCGAACACGGTCATGGGCGAATATATCCGCTTTCTCGCCGACAAGCGGTTCCAGGCGGCAAGCCGGTTTACCGGCTGGCTGGAAGGGCGCGTGGAAGAACTGGCCAATAATGTCGAGGAATCGGAGCGGGCGGTTCTGGAATTGCGCAGCGCGATGGAAGCGGATGCTGATAACGGCGCGCGCCTTGACCAGCAGATGCAGGAATTCACCACAAAGCTGGTAAATGCACGCGCCGAGCTGGCCCAGGCCGAAGCTCAGATCCGCCGCGCCACGCTGGTGAACGAAGCCGAAGGCCCGCTTGCGACCGCCAATATCCTGACCAGCGATGCCCTGGTCGACTTTCGCCGGACACTTGTGGAACTGAGACGCGAGGAAACCGCGGCAGCTTCAGGCTTTTCCGACGAATCTGCGCAGGTTGCCTCGATCCGGCGTGCGATCGCGCGCACCGAGGCTGATCTGGCCACCGAGGTGGAAAACCTACTGCTGCAACTGAACAACCGCGTGGAGACTCTGCGGCTGAACGTCCGGACCTTGGAGATCAGCCTGCGGAGTTTCGAAGGCCTGAATCTGGAGCGGTCCAAGCAGTTGATCGAATTAAACCAGCTTCAGCGCGTGGCCGATATCAACCTGCGCGTCTACGAGGATTTTCTCGGGCGCTACCGGGAAATCAGCGAATTCCAGAAGATCCCGATCTCGGATGCAAAGGTCATCAGATACGCGACACCGCCCAGCAGCCCGTCACATCCGCGCAAGAAAGTTGCCGCGGTTCTGGCCCTGATCGGCGGCCTGTCGCTGGGAGCGGCACTGGCGCTGGCGCTGGAATGGCGCCCTAGGAAACTCGCCGCGCCTCGACAGATTTTCAGCGCGACGGGGCTGGCCGTTTTCGGCAACACGCCGCGCCTCAGAAAAACCGGTTCGGTGCAGGATCTGCTTCGGCGGTTGTCACAGGATGAGGATCTGGCCCGGGCCGCCTTGAATCTGGCCGACAATATAAATCTGCATAATGAGCAATCCCTCAGGTCCATTTTCTTCACGTCCTACAATGCAAATGACAGCAAGACGCTGTCGGCTGTGTTGCTGGCCTGGGCAAGCGCCCAACGCGGCAAGAAATGTGTTCTGGTGGACGGCGATTTCCGGACCGCACAGCTGACCGCAAGTCTCGGCGTATCGGACAAGGCCAGTTTCCTGTCGGCAATCCACAGCCAGAAGCCCCTGAACGAATGTGTGGTCGCCACGAATTCCGAGGGTGGTTTCGATTGTATCGGAACCCAGACATCCGCGGCGGATCCGTCGATCATCTACAGCGCCGAGCGGGTTCAGGACCTGATCTCATTGCTGCGCAAGGCCTATGATGTCGTGATTATCGACGCACCGGGCCTTGACGATGTTTCAAACAGATTCGCCACTTTAAGCTCCCAGGATCTGGGTATTTTCACCATCGAGGCCAACAAGGTCACCCTGGGCAGCATCACCGATAGTCTGAATATATTCAGGGACATGAAGCTTGGCGGCGCCGGTATTATCCTGAACGGGCCCGCTTGATCCATCTGCAGCAGACCAACCGGCCTGCACGTGGCGCAGGCCTATATTTTCGGGTGCGAGACCGGAGCACGCCCCGCAACAGGAACAGATAGGACCGAGATTTGAGACCCATATCCGCGGAAGACGCTCAAAAGACCGGCTGGGACGTTATCCTGGTCGGGTCGAGCTTTGCGGCGTGCTTTTTTGCCTACAAGCTGAAGGGCAGGGGACTGAAGGTCCTCTTTGTCGAACGCGGCCCTTTTATCGATCATGATACCCAGCTTGAAAACCGCCTGATCCCATCCTTTCCCGGCGTTGCGCAGGAAAACAGTTCCGGGCAGCGCAAGGATTGGACCGTACGCCATCAATTCGGCGGCTGCTCGAATTGCTGGTGGGGGAATACGCCACGCCTGCAGCCCAGCGATTTCGAACTGCAATCGCGCTACGGCGTGGGTCAGGATTGGCCGATTTCCTATGCCGAACTCGAGCCGTATATGGTCGAGGCCGAATATCTGATGGACATCGCCGGTTCGGATGAGGCCGGATACGCGCCGCGCAGCGCGCCCTATCCGTTTCCGCCGCATGTGCCGACCCGCGCCGAACGCAAGCTGTTTGCCGCTGAACCAAGCTGGCAGCCAATGCCCTGCGCCCGCTCCAATGGCGGCCGGCGCGCCAATTGCTGCGTGTCGGGCGCCTGCAACCTGTGCCCCATCGATGCGAAATTCACCATCCTGAACGCGCTGGACCTGTTCGAGGATGAGGGGTTCCATTTTCTGCTCGATGCGGAATGCCGAGTGGTCGAGACCGCAGCCGGTCAGGCGACGGGTATTGTGGCCGACACCGCCGGGGCTGGCCCGATCACGCTGCGCGGCGATTTCATCGGTCTCGGGGCCAACCCGATCTACAATTCCGCCATTCTGCTGCGATCAGGCATCGGCTCCGATCTGGTCGGGCGCGGCATTCATGAACAGCTGGGCCAGTTCGTCTGGGTCGATATCCCGTTCGACAATTATTATGGCGGCACCTCCCTGACCGGCATGGGCTATGGGTTCTATGATGGTGATTTCCGCCGCGAGGCGGCCTCGGTGATGATCGAAAGCTGGAACGCGCCACAATCGCTGCGGCTGGAGCGTGGAAAATGGCTGCACCGGCTCAAGCTCAAACTGGTGGCCGAGGATCTGCCACTGGCCGAAAACCGGGTGGTTCTGAAAGAGGATGAGCCGGTCATTCAATGGACCGGGCATAGCGGCTATGCCTATGCAGGCCTCGCCCGCGCGCGTGACATGATCTCTTCGTTGATCCCGTTTGAACATGAGATCGTCCGGTTTGGCGGGTTTGAGCCGACCGAGGCGCATATTGTCGGTGGCACGCCCATGGCTGCGGACAGTGCAGGCGGGGTCGTCGACAAATCCTGCCGCGTCTTCGGGATTGCGAACCTGGCCTGTCTCGGGGCAGGCGCCTTTACAACAGGGGCCGCCGCCAACCCGACGCTGACGCTGTCGGCGCTGTCTCTTTATGCGGGGGAAACGCTATGACCATGCGCCGCCGGATGTTCCTGATCGGCGGGGGCGCCGCCGCCGCGCTGGTGGCGGTACCGCTATCCCTGGGCGGCACGACCGCGTTTCTTCGGCGCACGCTTCGGGATCATTTCGGGCCCGAGGTTCTGCAACTTGACGGCATCAATAATTTCGTCACCGAATTTGCCTCCCTTGCCGGAGAAGGCAGCCCGGCCAAACGGTTGGCCGCAGAGATGTATTTTGCCTGGCACGGCGACCGGCTGCGAATGATCGGCCCCGCAGCCGCGCTGCAGGACCGGTTTCTGTATACGATCCTGACCAGAAGCAACATTATCGCCATCCAGCAGCAGCGCGAGACCCAGTTTGACTATGGCTCTGTCGATCCCTGGCTGCCGGAATGCGATCCCTACCTGTCTGCCGTGGCTGACGAGACGCTCTGAGGTTCGGACTGGCCCGACAGAATCCGCCCGGCAGCCGAAGGCGTGCCGAAATCCGGTAGCCGGGCGCAGTCGGCAGGCAGGTTCATGGTCTCGCCATGCCGCCAGCCAACCAGCGAGGACCCGCTTCCTGTCTGCAGCGTGAAATGCAGATCCGCATCCCGGGTGTCCTGCAGAAGCCTGACGATGTTGGGGTGCCGGACACCGGGCTGGTTGGTTATGAAAACGCCCACCGGGATGCACCGAACCGTCAGCTCAAAGTCAGCGAAATCCCCGATCAGGGGCCGGCCTGTCCTGCGGTCGAGACTGAACGGCGGCGTCTCGGTGCCCCGGACATACAGGAACTCCGAGAATCGGGGCTTGTTATATGCCAGATCGAAATCACCCAGCCATTCGACAGCGCGCATTTCCTCTTCGGTCACGATGAGCGCATTGTCTGCCAGCCATGGGGCAAGCAGGGTCTCTGCATCCGTCCATTGCCAGCGGGTTTTGCCCAGCAACGTGTTTTCGTCTTTTCCCAGTATCAGCTTGGTGCTGCGGATAAAGACCGGGTTGGCAAAGACGACGAACCCCGCCGCGACGACCAGCATCAACCAGGCGAACGGTTTCTTCAAAGATGCGGGCAGCAGAAACGACATCGCCTCTGCCGCGCCGTCTTTCAGAAACCGCCACACGGTGGGAAGCACTGCCTGCAGGCCGATGCCCCAAAGCACGAAGAAGAACGGCATCGTCGGATAGAGATAACGGATATTCTTCAGCCCTCCGAAAGATTGCAGCACGAAGGTTGCAGCAAACACAATCAGACAGAAAGAGGCTGGCAGGAAATTGGCCCGCAACGCGATGATGGCGATGACCGGAAACAGCGGCCAGAAGGTAGGGTAATTGTCCCGGAAATTCCGGTGATAGAACGTGGTGTCGTTCGCGGGCGGCCAAGGTTCCCAGTTATATGTGGTCCAGAGCCATTGGATTTCGGCAGAAAAGATGCCGCTCAGCAAGACACCTGCGACCGTGAGCAACACAAGGCCAACTAACCACCACAGCCGCGGATATGCCCGCAGCCAGCCCGGCGCAAAGACCAGAAGCACCCAGAGCCCGACCGCGCCTATGCCCAATGCTGTCAGCATCTGCAAATCGAGGGCGATCAGAAAGAGAACAGCCGCAGCGGCCAGGGCTGCCAATTGCCATGCCAGCGACCTGAACTCGACAAGGGCGACATAGACCAGCAGGGCTCCGGCCACAAAAAGCACGCCCTGCAGCGAATAGAAACGGATATATTGCGCAACCTCGATGCCATTCGGCCAGAACAGCAGAAAAACCAGCGCGATCAGGGCAGTCACACTGCCGCTGACACGATAGGCCCAGGCCACGACCAGCGACACCAGAAGCGCACCGGGAAGGATCGACGGAATCAGGCGCGCGGCACTGGCCGATTGCTCTCCCATGATCCCGAAGCTCAGCGCGATCAACTGGCTGAAGCGGGCGGCCCGGTCATAGATGCCGTCCAGAACGGCAAAGCTCTGGCTCTCCTGCCAGCTGACAGAGGGCAGATACTGATACAACTCGTCATAGATCAGCGGGTGATCGATCATACCGATCCGGGTGAGAAGAGCTGCGCCAAATGCCACCACAGAGATCAGCACAAGCGGGATAAGGCCTGTTCCGGGATGATCCTGGCCGGGGTGAATGCGTTTCTGTTCGGGTTTGTCGGTCACTGACATTTCCTTATGGGCCGCGCAGGGGCGTTCGAACATCCATATGTGCCAGGCCCGCACATGCCCGACCGGCCAAAAACCGATTTCGAATCTGTTCGAAACTGCGGTAGTGGTATGTTTCGTTAACGCACGGTCCCTGTGTGTAGTAACAAATAGCGGTCAAATTCCAATCCCGTCTGCTGCCACCCGGTACGTGAAATCACACATAGGCGACCGCCGATAATGACTAAATGAAACAGGGTGTTGGCCATTCGTCAATTCGAAGGCGGTATCGATATTGTCCGATCTCTCCAATGGCGCGCTAAGCGGAACAATTTGTCAGCAGGGCAGAGAATGAACGCAGTTTCAGCTACACCGATCCTTCCGTTTCGGTTTGAATAAGTAGCGACATCACCGCGAGGTCCCGAATCAGTAACTCGAAATGGCGGGTTTTGTTGTCGATTCCGAACCGGGGCGTTGATATGCAATAGGGATTCAGGGGGGCATCGGGAAAAGAAGATGGCTTTGGACAACGGCGGCTCCGCGGAAAACGACCCATCCCGGCAGGTCTGCCGCGTGGATGGTCATGTGCATATCCACCCCGACTTCCCCATCTCCCGAGTGCTGGACAGCGCCTGTCGCAACATGGGGCTGGCCGTATCACCCGAACGCGCGACCGGCGTTCTGCTCCTGACCGAAATGGCGGGCGTAGACCGGTTTGGCGCGCTGCCCGATCACGCGGGCGACTGGTCCATCATCGCTTGCGCAGAGGCGATGTCCGTGGTTGCCCGGCGCGATGACGGATCCCGGCTTTTCATCGTCGCAGGACGCCAGATCGTTACGGCGGAAGGGCTGGAAGTTCTTGCCAACGGAACCGTACAGGCCCTTCCCGACGGTCTACCACTGACCGAGGTGATGGCGGCTGTCCGTGACCTTGGGGCGCTTGCCGTCCTGCCATGGGGGGTTGGGAAATGGACCGGCGGACGCGGGCGTATCATGAAGGCGCTTGCTGCCCGCCCACCGGCATCCGACGGGTTCTTCCTCGCCGATAGCGGCGTGCGCCTCACCGGTACGCCGCGGCCCGGAATTCTGGCGCAGGGCGAAGCAAATGGATGGCGGGTTCTGACGGGATCGGACCCGTTGCCGCTTCGGAACCAGGCCGCTGCCGCGGGTCGATACGGCTTTGTTGCCGAATGTGCGCTCGATCCCGACCGTCCTTTTCACAGCTTGGCCGCTTGGTTGCGCGCGCTTGAGAGATCGCCGGACTGTTATGGCGCGCTTCGGGGGCTGGGTGGCTTCGTGGCGCATCAGACGGCCATGCAGATCAGAAAACGCCTGGGCTGAGCCGTGCCCGCAACGCTTGGCCATATTGGGTTCCAGTATTTGGCGACCAAGGCATGCCTGCCGAAAGCCGATGCGAAATGGATATTGGCCGGGTGCGTCCTGCCGGATGTGCCGTGGATTCTTCAGCGGGTTGTTGTCGGCGTGACCGGTGCCTCATCGGTGGAGGTGCGGCTCTATGTGATCGCCCAGAGCAGCTTGCTGGTCACCTTGATCCTCTGTGCCTGTCTGGCCCTGTTCAGCAGGGCGCCCCGATCCGTTTTTGCTGTTTTGGCGCTTGGCGTGCTGCTGCATCTGGGTCTGGATGCCTTGCAGACGAAATGGGCAAACGGGGTTGTTCTGCTGGCGCCGCTACAGTGGGATCTGGTGAATGTCGGCCTGTTCTGGCCGGAAGACTGGCCGACCCATGCGCTTTATGCCCTGTCGGTTGCGGTCGGGGTTTGGCTCTGGATAAAGGAACTCAAATCCGGCAAGGACCTGCAATGGCCTCGCGGCTGGCGGGCGGTGGCCGCCACGCTGCTGCTGCTCGCATATGCCGGTCTGCCGATCCTTATGATAGAGGGCGCGCGGGCGGCCGATCTGCATTTTGCGGCAACGCTGGACGCGGTGGAACACAGGGCAGGCAAGTCAATCGAATTCGACCGCAGCCGCCTCGCTATCGGCCCTGACGGCACCCGTCTGCATGTCTGGACAGGAGAAGAATTCCGGCTGAGCGCGTCAGCGCCGCTTCAGGGCGATGTGGCATCGATCCGAGGGCGGTTCGAAACGCCAACGACGATCCGGGTTGCGGAGGTCCATATTCACGCTTCAGGCATCCGCAACATCGCTTCTTATATCGCTCTTCTGATGATCATCCTGTGGTGGGGCCTCTGCATCGCGGACCGCCTCAGGCTCTGATCCGGGCGCAGTCGAGGGCCGGCCGCGCAGGACCTCTCCGATTTCATAGCTGCGCAACCTTCGGCTGGACGAAAAGATGATGATCTCGCCCACCAGTCCCAAGGCCACGATCTGGATGCCCAGAACCAGCATCAACACGGCAAAGACCAGAGCCGGGCGATCCGCGAGAGGGGCGCCGAAAAAGAGCCGCTCGATCACCAGATACGCGGTCAGCAGCGCCCCGATCAGAATGAGCGGAACGCCGACGGAGCCAAAGAAGCGCAAGGGCCGCCTGAGGTATTTTAGCCCGACAAACAGGGTGAGAACATCAACTAGAGCCCCCACATGGGCGTTCGGCTTGAACTTGTAGATCTGCTGCGCATCAACATCCTTGACGACGGGCAGGTCCACCTCCTGGACGTCATAGCCTTCCGAAGCTGCGATCAGCGGCAGGAAATGCTGCCTGACACCCAGTTCGGCAACCCGCAGAAACACATCCCGGCGTCCGGCCCGGGCCCGGCAGAAGACATCTTCGAATTTCTGCTGAAAGAGCAGGTTCAAAAGCCCATGCGTGGCCTGCGCCCGGACTTTCTGCATGCTGCTGCGGTTGAGTTCACCCCGCCGTCCCACGGCCATGTCGGCCGGGCCGACCGCGTCGATCAGGCTGATGATGGAGCCGGGATCAATCTCGGGCCAGCAGGGCAGAGTCAGGACGATATCGCCAACTGCCAGACCGATCCCCTGCTTGATCGCCGCATCCTCGCCATTCCATGGCCGTTGCGGGAAAAGCCTCAGGTTTGGCCATTGCGCGCCCAGTGGCTCCAGCGCAGCCCGGATACCGGCAGAGGCGTGCTCGAACACAATGATCATTTCATATGACTGGGGCCGCGCGTCCAGGACGGTCCTATACGCGGTCAGTAGATCGGCCAAGCCTTTGCCGTCGCCCTCGGCGCTGACGATGACCGATACCAGACCGGTTGCGGTGGCCTCGGTCTCGGCCGGGTTCTGGTCGTGCAGCATATCAATTCCTCTCCGGTAGGGCGCGCGCGGAATGATCCCCTAGCCAATATAGTTCGGCGGGTCCGATCTGGCGATGTATCAGGGCACACACCACGCCGATTAAAAACAAAAACAACGTCAGAGAACCGCAGAGCATCGCAACCGACGTATATACCATCACACTGCCCGATCCGGTCGCACCTGCCCCGAACAGGATCGGCCAGGAAAACAGAATCGCCATGACCGCCGAGGCGGCGGCAAGCCCGGTAAAGCGGCGCATCGGGCGGCGTGCAAAAAGCAGCAGGGTCTTGATCGCGATCAGGTCCAGCAGAACCTTGAAGATCCGCGACAGCCCGTATTTCGATTCTCCGAACTGGCGGGCGTGATGGCGTACGCCGACCTCGGCGATCCGGGCCCCAACGGGAAGCGTCATGGCGGGGATGAACCGATGCATGTCGGAGTAAAGCGGCACCCGCTTGATCACATTCGCCCGGTACACCTTGAGCGAACATCCATTATCCTTCACCGGCAGGCCCGTGACCTTGCCGATCAGCCGGTTGGCGATCATCGAGGGTAGCTTGCGCGACAGCCATTTGTCCTGACGGTTGATCCGCCAGCCGATCACCATGTCATAGCCTTCGTCGATCTTCGCCAGCATCATCGGGATGTCGCTGGGATCGTTTTGCAGATCGCCATCCATGGTCACCAGGACCGAGCCACGCGCATATTCGATACCGGCGGTCATCGCCGCAGTCTGCCCGTAATTCTTGCGGAATTTCAGCACAACGACCCGTGAATCCGCGGCGGCAAGCTCTGACAGTTTCTGAAAGCTCGTATCGGTCGATCCGTCATCGACGAAGATCAGCTCAAACGGCAGCCCGGCGCCATCCATTGTGTTGGCGACCTTGCTATAGAGCAAACCAACGCTGTCTTCCTCGTTCAATATGGGAACTATTATGGAATATCTGACGGCCAATGCCTTACTCCCGCTCGAACACCTAACAATACAAAACCTTAAACACGCTACCAATATGGGCCGTTACTTCCGGGCGCGGGTTGACCCTAGCAACACGCGCAAGTGAAAGCAATTCTTGAAGAAAGCGAGATCCTCGCGACGTCCGCTTACGGTCGGGCCGGCACTAAAATACTTGCCACAAGCGCCTTATGCGGGGGGGCGAGCAAGGTTCACGCCTCGCGCATTGTATCAATTAAGAGTTTGTTTTTAAAAGAAATAAATCTCAAGAAATCATTTTTCATGTTCCCGGGACTCCCACTCTCACGGTCCCTGGTGTCTTGAAGCGTCAGAAGAGAGATTCGAACGGTGGCGCGCGCCGTGGAACCAATCCGGCGCACGGTAGCGGAATTGTTCGCAAGGCCGACGTGATTAGGGCCCCTAGCTCCGCAGCCGGACCTGCCGCGCCGGAACACCTGCCACGATGGCGTTTTCGGCCACATCCGAGGTCACCACCGACCCTGCAGCAATAACGGCGCCGTCGCCCACGGTCACGCCATCCAGAACCGAGACATGCGCCCCCACCCAGACATCGTTGCCCAGTTTGACCGGACCCTTGGTTTCAAGCCCCTGGAGCACCATGGGACCCTGGCCAAGCGCCATCTTGTAACGCCCGCCCCCGAAATAGCATTGCCCGGCAATGATGCAGTGGTCGCCGATCTCGATGCCGGACACCCCGCTGAGATTGCACTGGCTGCCGATCGAGCAATCGGAGCCGATCCGGAGATAATTGCTTTTGACGAGCAGGACTGTATCGCGGGCGATCAAAGTGCGCGCGCCGATGGAAAAATCTCCGGGCGCGGTGGTGCCGCGCGCATCCAGCGCACATCCGTCATCGATCGTAACATTGTCGCCCAGCGTCATCCGGCCCGGGCAGCGCAGCGAAATATCGCGACCGAAATTCAAACCGCGACCGGCCTCGCCAAAAAGCCCCGGGAACAGATGCTTGCGCAGGAAAAAACCCAGCGCGCCGCGGGTTCCGGCGGCAAAAAACATTGCGAATTCATACTTTAGCAGCGACCGCCAGCCTTCATCGCCAATGAAGAACCGCTGGTATTTTCTAAGGGCGGACCCGTCATCGCTCAGTGCATCGACGACATAGTCTTTCCGGACTGCGCTGCGCTGGCTTTCCACCGGCTTCCCCTGCTTTGATCTCCTGCAATGAATTGCCTAGCACCAAAAATGACACCGCATCAACCACCCCATACCGCTCGCCCGCACAGACCTGTTGCCGAAGGCGTGACGCGACCGACCCGTGTTGCCAATAAGGATCAAGGCCCCTTAGAGTGCGCACATCTCGATCATGTCGGGCGTTGTCGTGTAGGTGGTGAAAACCGGTGAAGAACATCTCGGATTATTGGGACCGGAACGTCTCGAACTGGAAAGTGGCCCGCCATCTGGATGTCGGCTCGCAGGCCTTCTTCGAGGAGGTCGAGCGCTATCGCTTCGATAAACTCGAATATCTGGAGCCCGTGGTCGGCTATGACCGGCATGCCGGCAAGAAAGTTCTGGATGTCGGCTGCGGGTTGGGCACCGACACCGCGCGCTTTGCCTCCCATGGCGCCGAGGTCACCGGCATCGATATCGCTCCTGAGGCGATCGCGCTGGCAGAAAAGAACTTCGCATGGCGCGACTTGCCGGGGCAGTTTCACGTCATGGATGGCGAAGCTATGAGCTTTCCCGATGACAGCTTCGATTTCGTCTATTGCCACACGGTGCTGCATTTTACGCCGTCGCCGGAAAACATGGTGCGCGAGATCCATCGCGTCCTCAAAC
Source organism: Ruegeria jejuensis (assembly GCF_041537905.1). NCBI lineage: Bacteria > Pseudomonadati > Pseudomonadota > Alphaproteobacteria > Rhodobacterales > Roseobacteraceae > Ruegeria > Ruegeria jejuensis. The sequence continues at coordinate 98,717 of NZ_JBGRUO010000020.1, forward strand.
CCGGCGGACGGGCGCTGCTCATGATGATCAACCGGCGGTCATGGCTCTATTTCATGCATCGCGTGGCCGGTGTGAAGATCGACTATATGGACGCGCCGGTCTTTCACAAGAAAGACCCCGATGAGTTCTCGGAACTGACCGGGCCATTCCCCGACAAAGAGATAAAGCTGTACCGATTCCCCAAAAGAACCGAGGTGCATAAAGGCTGGAAGGCCGCCGTGTACAACACGCTTTTTGTTGATCTGTTTCACGCCCTTCCGGCGCGCATGACCCGCAACACCGGCTATCACATGCTGGCCTTTGTGCAAAAACCGGGCACCGTTGAGTAAGCGATGAGGCGCGACATCTCCCTCCTGCGGAAACGCCGCTTTGATGTGGTTGTTGTCGGCGGCGGCATACAGGGGGCCTGTGTGGCGCGGGACGCGGCGCTGCGGGGGCTGAGCGTTGCCCTGATCGAGCAGGGCGATTTCTGCGGCGCCACCAGCCACAATTCCCTGAAGACCATTCACGGCGGCATCCGCTATCTGCAGCATCTGAATTTCAAGCGGGCCATCGAATCCATCCGCGAGCAGCAGATCTTTCTCAGAACCGCACCGCATCTGGTTCAGCCGCTGGGGTTTCTGATGCCAACCTACGGCTATGGCATGCGGGGGCCCCTGGCCTTGGGGGCCGGGATCGCCCTGTTCGAGGCGCTGAACGCCGGTGTCGCGCTGCGCGACGGTCGCCGGCCGGCCTGGCCGAAGGGCCAGCTGATGCGGGCCGCCACCTGCCGCAAGCGCGCGCCGGGAATCGACCCTCAGGCGCTGACCGGTGGTGCCTATTGGGCTGACGCGCAGGTCGGACTCGCCGATAAAGCTGTGCTGCAGATCCTGCAACAAGCGGTCGATCACGGTGCCTGCGTTGCCAATGACGTGCAGGCCGAGCAACTGCGTTTCGATCCCTCGGCCCCCGAATCCGTCTGCGGGCTCGGGGCACGGGACATGCGCACCGGCGATCGCTTCGAGATCGCGGCGCGCGCGGTGGTGAACGCAACCGGGCCCTGGGCGGCGGATTGGATCAGGCGCGCCGGGGGATCCAGGCTGTCGCTGCAGGTGGGGCTGGTCAAGAGCATGAACCTGGTGACCCGCAAACCCGCCTTGCCGCACGCCCTTGCCGTCAAGAGCAGCCGCGCCTCCGATTCCCGGATCGACACCGCCAAGCGGATGTTCTTCGTCGTGCCCTGGCAAGGCAGGGCGGTCATCGGAACAACCCACTTCACCCATCGTGACACCACTCTCGACCTGAGGGTCGACCAAGAGGAGATCGCGGCATTTGTCGAAGAATTCGCAGCCGCCTTTCCGGCGATGGGTGTGACGACCGATGATATCCTGTATTGTTACCAGGGGCTCACACCGGGAGACGACACCGTGACCGAGGACGGAGCCAAGCTGCATGAAAGCAGGATCGTCGATCACGCTACGACGGATGGTATCGGCGGGGTGTTCAGCATCGTCAGCATCAAATGGACGACCGCACGGCTGGTCGCGGAACAGGCCGTCGACCGGTTGCTGGATCAGTGGAAAGACCGCCGCGCCTGTCAGACGCGTCACACAAGGATTCCCGATTATCCCGGCATGCCGCATGACACCTGCGGGCTATCCGATGCCGGGCTGCGCGATTTCGTGGTAGCGCATGTCGAGAACACCCAGGCGTTTCGCCTTGACGACATCGTCCTGCGCAGAACAAACGACCTGGTATCGGGCCGGATGAGCGCGCAGCACTTCGCCGTAATTGAGCAAACGCTGGCAGATCATTTCAACTGGTCGGTCGAACAGCGACGCGCTGAGACCCAACAGGTCCTGAATCGGCTACCCCCTTCATCCTTCAGACACAGATTGATCAACGAATTAGAGGCAACCTCAATATGAGTATTGGCAAGGGCGACATTGTATTGGTGACCGGGGCCACCGGGTTCACCGGCAAACATCTGGTCCGGGAATTATGTGCCACAGGCGCCACCGTGCGCGCAATCGTGCGCAGCTCGTCGCGGCTCGACGGGATCGAGGACCTGCCGATCGAAATCTTCCAGGGCGATGTGTTCGACGCCGATGTAGCCGCCCACGCCTCCGAGGGGGTGCACTATGTCTTCCATGTCGCCGCCGCCTACCGAGAGGCCAAGATCAGCGATGACGTCTACTGGAAAGTGCATGTGCAAAGCACCCAGAACCTGGCCCGGATCGCAGCACAGAACCCGGAATTCAAACGCTTCGTCCACGTGTCGACCATCGGCGTTCACGGCCATATCGAAGAGCCGCCCGCAAACGAGGAATACCGCTTCGCGCCCGGCGATCAGTATCAGGACACCAAGGTCGAGGCAGAGCTGTGGATCCGCGACTTTGCAAAGACCGACGGACTGCCGCTGACCGTGGTCCGGCCCGCCGCCATCTACGGCCCCGGCGACCGCCGCCTGCTCAAAGTGTTCAAGATGGCGAAGAAACCGGTGGTGCCGATCCTGGGATATGGCTGCAAGGGGCTCTACCACCTGATCCACGTGAAGGATCTGGTGCGGTTCATGATCCTGTCCGCCACCCATGAGCGGACTCTCGGCGAGGTCTATATCTGTGGCGCCCGGGGGCCTATCAGCATCGAACAGATGGTCCGCGTCATTGCCGGGAAACTGAAAACAGCACCCAGAATTCTGCGCCTGCCCGTCACCCCGTTCTTCATCGCGGGCGATCTGTGCGAATGGATTTGCAAGCCCCTGGGGATAGAGCCGCCGATTTACCGGCGGCGTGTGGCGTTCTTCACCAAGGATCGCGCCTTTGATACGTCGAAGATGCGCGACCATACCGGCTATGAGTATCTTTATACCAACGAGAGCGGACTTGTGGACACTGCGGACTGGTACGTCAAGGAAGGATGGCTCTGATGGGGGACCGGCACATGAGTCAGACCAAGCGACGCGCGGATATGCTGGTTGTCGCACCGCATCCGTTCTTCACGCCCCGCGGCACGCCGTTCAGCGTCTATTACCGCACGCTGGTTCTGGCCGAGGCTGGCGTCCAGATCGATCTGCTGACCTACCACCCCGGGCAGGATGTGGATATTCCGGGCGTTCGCATCGTGCGAATCCCGCGTATCGGGTTTCTCGAACCGGTGCCGGTTGGTCCTTCGGTCAAAAAACTGTTTCTGGATGTGTTCGTTCTGTTCTGGACCATCGGAATGCTGATCCGACATCGCTACGGGCTGGTGCATGCCCATGAGGAATCCGTGTTCTGGTGCCGGGCCCTGAAGCCTTTCTTCCGGTTCCGGCTGATCTATGACATGCATTCCAGCCTGCCCCAGCAGCTGGAGAATTTCGGGTTCACGAAATCGAAGATACTGATCGGAATCTTCCGCTTTCTCGAAGACAGCTGCCTGAAGGCGGCTGATGCGGTGATCACGATCTGCCCCGACCTGCGGGATTATGCGCTGCAGCAGGGCGTCCCGGAGGACAAGCATTTCCTGATCGAGAACTCGATCTTCGACGATGTCAGGTTGGCAGCGTCCCCCAGCGCGCCGGTGGCGGTGGATTCAGACGCCGAGGATGTCGTGTTTTCCGCAGATATCCCAACGATGGTTTATGCCGGAACATTCGAAAAATATCAGGGCATTGACCGGGTCATCAAGGCGTTTGCCCAGATCACCGACCGGCACAAGCAGGCCAGGCTGGTGCTGGCCGGCGGCACGCCCGAACAGGTGGCCGCCATGAAGGCGGTGGCCGCCGACGCGGGACTGTCAGATCAATGCGTGTTCACCGGCCGGGTATCGAAAACGACGGCGCTGCGGCTCAACAGAGAGGCGGATGCGCTGCTGTCGCCCCGCATCGACGGCACCAACACGCCGCTGAAGGTCTATGAACAGCTGGCCAGCGGAAAACCCCTGATTGCAACACGAATCTGGTCGCACACGCAGGTTCTTGACGATGACTATTGTTTTCTGGTCGAGCCGACGCCCGACTCGATTGCCGAGGGCATGTGCGCGGTATTGGACAACCCGGAGGAGGCCGGACGGCGCGCCAGCAATGCCCGGGCGCTCTATGACCAAAAATACGCACGCCCGATCTATGAGACCAAGATACGTGCGCTGTTGAGCGCTGTTGGTTTCAGGGATGCCACCCCGATGACACACACCCCGGAAGAGGGTCAGGCAGAGGCGGTTTCTTCGAGGCCGGAATGAGGGGCAACGGACCTGCCGAAAGGGCGACAAATGCCTGAATTTGTTTCACATTGATTCCATTTTCCGACCCGGGGGCGGCAGCGGGGCAGACTCTATCGGCGCGCGCGGGACACGAATCGCGCCGCTTTGAGCCACCGTTGCAACTGCGGAAACAATCTCTGCGGGTTTATGGCACAGAGTTGATTTGCTCTCGGGGTCGTCTTACCTGTAAAGATAGTGTTGGGGGGCTAAGATTGTTTGTCTATTTTAGCCATCGGTAGAGGTGTGGAATTGTCCTGGGGGGACGCCGCGCCGTTTGTTTTGTAGTGGGTTGGGGTATATGTCGACATTTTTGGAAGAATTTGACGGTCCGTTGGAGGCCGGTGTCTGGTTGGTATCAGATTACGCGTTGCCCGGGGGATGGATCGATACGGCCTGGTCCCCATCCAATGTGACCGTTTCAGCCGGTCAGCTCACCCTCACACTGGATGATCAGCCACAGGACGGCAAATCCTTCAGCGGCGGTGAAATACGCTCGATCGAGAATTTCAGCTTCGGCAGCTATACCGTTACGATGCAAACCGCAGTCGGCAGCGGCGCCAACTCGACCTTTTTCCTCTATTCCCCCCAGACCGAGATCGATTTTGAGTTCCTCAGCAGCGACCCGACCCAGGCGCTACTGACCTATCACTTTGAAGGCGAGAGCGTCGGCACCGTTATCGATCTGGGCTTCGACTCTTCTGCCGGACTGCATGACTACACGATCGAGTGGGGGCCGGATTCGATTTCGTGGTATGCAAACGGGATCCTTCTGCATTCGGTGACCGACCCGGTCGACCTTGATGTGCCAACTGCCGATGCACAGATCTTCCTGAGCCTCTGGCACGGGACGCCAAGCTGGATGGGTGATCCCGATTTCGCCCCGTCCACATCCGCCATCTACGAATCCGTGAGTTTTGCCGCGCGCACGGCCCCGATCGCACAGGACGACTGGGTTGTACTGGCTGACGGCAGCCCGTTCCAGCTCGACATGCTGGCAAATGACACGGATCCCGACGGCCCGGCACTTGCGGCCAGCGATATCGTCATCACCCAGGCACCGGCCTTCGGAACGCTGTCGCAGGATCCCGGAACAGGCGCGTTTACATATACCCCGGACGACGCGAATTTCGTGGGCATAGATCGGTTCGAGTACAGCGTTTCGGATGCAAATGCCGAAATGTCCAATACGGCTTGGGTGACCGTCCAGGTCGGGCTGGATCCGATTGATCCTGCTGCTGTTTTGCTGACGGATGGCAATGATGACAATCTTGCGCTGATCAGTGGCGGGACGGATATCTTTGACGGTCTGGCCGGCGATGACACGCTTTATGGCGGTGATGGCGGCGATCTGCTCTATGGCAATATCGGCAATGACGTGCTGTACGGCAATGACAATGGCGACAGCCTTTATGGCGGCTCGGGCGATGATGTACTGGATGGCGGCAAGAACAACGACCTGCTGGATGGCGGGGCCGGGGCGGATACGCTGACCGGTGGCAAGGGCAATGACACGTTCAAGTTCTCGGTGGTCGATGGCGCGCTGGACACGGTTCAGGATTATGCCTGGTGGAAGTTCCGCGATGTGGGCGACGCGCTGGTGGGCTACACCCAGGGCGTTGAC
>NZ_JBGRUO010000020.1:104565-106359 GCF_041537905.1 Ruegeria jejuensis
GCCATGGCCGCTCCAAAAACTGCGGCCACTCGTCCCGCTGGACCTGCTTTGTCCAGGTCGCCCTGCTCACCGGCGTCAAAAACCTCGCCGGTACCGAAGCCAGCATGGAAGCAAACGGACGGCTGCTGACGGCCAGCGCCAATGCGGCGCCGGATGCGGTGGATGACACGGCGAATGTGGACGAGGACCAGAGCGTCACCATCGACGTGCTGGCCAATGACAGCGACAGCGATGGCGGCGTGCTGTCGATCCAGTCGGTGGGCCAGGGCCAGTTCGGCACAGTGGTGATCGATGGCGATCAACTGACCTACACGCCGGATGCGGATGCCAGTGGCGATGACAGTTTCAGCTACACGGTCTCGGATGGCCAGGGCGGCACGGCGGTGGCCACGGTCAACGTGACGGTGGCACCGACGCCGGATGCGCCGGTGGCGCAGGATGACGCGACCAGCGGCGAGCAGGACGGCCCGATCCAGATCGACGTGCTGGCCAATGACAGCGACGCCGATGGGGATGCGCTGAGCATCGATATCTCGGGCTCGACACCTGCAAACGGGCAGGTTGCGGTCTCGAACGGGCAGATCGTCTATACGCCCGATCCCGGCTTTGTCGGCGAGGACAGCTTTACCTATGCGGCCTCGGACGGCACCTCCAGCAACACCGCCACCGTGACGGTGACGGTCTATGAGACCAACGCCGCGCCGGTGGCCGCTCCCGATGCCGCCACCACAAACGAAGATCAGGCGGTGGCGATCGATCTGCTGGCCAATGACAGCGACGCCAATGGCGACCCGCTGAGCGTGACCGCGCTGACCAGCGCTTTCGACGATCCCGGCACCGTCGGCGTGGTCGAGACCGAGCATGGCTCGGTGACCCTGGCAAACGGGGTTGCGACCTATACGCCGGATGCGGATTTCAACGGGGTGGACAGCTTCGGCTATACGCTCAGCGACACCAAGGAGAGCACGGCGGGCACGGTCTCGGTGACGGTGGACGCGGTCAATGATGCGCCGGACGCCCAGGATGACACGGCAACCACGGACCCGGATGTGGCGGTCTCGATCGACGTTCTGGCCAATGACAGCGACGCGGATGGCGATGCGCTGAGCATCGATATCTCGGGCTCGGCCCCGGCCAATGGCTCGGTTTCCCTCGTGAATGGCGAGATCCTCTATACGCCCGATCCGGGCTATATCGGCTCCGACAGCTTCAGCTATGCGGTCAGCGACGGCACCGAGAGCCGGACCGCGACGGTGTCGGTGACGGTGGGCTCGCTCTATGACCCGATTGATCCTGCGGCTGTTCAGCTGACGGATGGGGCGGATGACAATCTTGCGCTGATCAGTGGCGGGACGGATATCTTTGACGGTCTGGCCGGCGATGACACGCTTTATGGCGGTGATGGCGGCGATCTGCTCTATGGCAATATCGGCAATGACGTGCTGTACGGCAATGACAATGGCGACAGCCTTTATGGCGGCTCGGGCGATGATGTGCTGGATGGCGGCAAGAACAACGACCTGCTGGATGGCGGGGCCGGGGCGGATACGCTGACCGGTGGCAAGGGCAATGACACGTTCAAGTTCTCGGTGGTCGATGGCGCGCTGGACACGGTTCAGGATTATGCCTGGTGGAAGTTCCTCGATGTGGGCGACGCGCTGGTGGGCTACACCCAGGGCGTTGACACGCTGACCGATTTCGTGCGCTTCACCACGGTTGGCACTGACACGCTGCTCGAGATCAACCCCGACGGCGCCAGCGGCTTTGTCCAGGTCGCCCTGCTCACCGGCGTCA
>NZ_JBGRUO010000020.1:106369-107954 GCF_041537905.1 Ruegeria jejuensis
ACTGCGGCCACTCGTCCCGCTGGACCTGTTTCGGCGACCGCGGCAGCCCCAACTAGAGCTCGTCGCACAGTCACGGTTGGCACCACTTCGCGTGCTTTAGCCAGTCGCACACTTTGTCCAGGTCGCCCTGCTCACCGGCGTCAAAAACCTCGCCGGTACCGAAGCCAGCATGGAAGCAAACGGACGGCTGCTGACGGCCAGCGCCAATGCGGCGCCGGATGCGGTGGATGACACGGCGAATGTGGACGAGGACCAAAGCGTCACCATCGACGTGCTGGCCAATGACAGCGACAGCGATGGCGGCGTGCTGTCGATCCAGTCGGTGGGCCAGGGCCAGTTCGGCACGGTGGTGATCGATGGCGATCAGCTGACCTACACGCCGGATGCGGATGCCAGCGGCGATGACAGTTTCAGCTACACGGTCTCGGACGGCCAGGGCGGCACGGCGGTGGCCACGGTCACCGTCACGGTGGCGCCGACGCCGGATGCGCCGGTGGCGCAGGATGACGCGACCAGCGGCGAGCAGGACGGCCCGATCCAGATCGACGTGCTGGCCAATGACAGCGACGCCGATGGTGATGCGCTGAGCATCGATATCTCGGGCTCGACGCCTGCAAACGGGTCGGTCTCGGTCTCGAACGGGCAGATCGTCTATACGCCCGATCCCGGCTTTGTCGGCGAGGACAGCTTTACTTATGCGGCCTCGGACGGCACCGCCAGCAACACCGCCACCGTGACGGTGACGGTCTATGAGACCAACGCCGCGCCGGTGGCCGCCCCCGATGCCGCCACCACAAACGAAGACCAGGCGGTGGCGATCGACCTGCTGGCCAATGACAGCGACGCCAATGGCGATGCGCTGAGCGTGACCGCGCTGACCAGCGCTTTCGACGATCCCGGCACCGCTGGCGTAGTCGAGACCGAGCATGGCTCGGTGACCCTGGCAAACGGGATTGCGACCTATACGCCGGATGCGGATTTCAACGGGGTGGACAGCTTCGGCTACACGCTCAGCGACACCAAGGAGAGCTCGGCGGGCACGGTCTCGGTGACGGTGGACGCGGTCAATGACGCGCCGGATGCCCAGGATGACACGGCAACCACCGATCCCGATGTGGCGGTCTCGATCGATGTGCTGGCCAATGACAGTGACGCCGATGGCGACGCGCTGAGCATCGATATCTCGGGCTCGGCCCCGGCCAATGGCTCGGTCTCGCTGGTCAATGGCGAGATCCTCTATACGCCGGATCCGGGCTATATCGGCTCCGACAGTTTCAGCTATGCGGTCAGCGACGGCACCGAGAGCCGGACCGCCACGGTGTCGGTGACGGTGGGCTCGCTCTACGATCCCATTGATCCTGCGGCTGTTTTGTTGACGGATGGCAATGATGACAATCTTGCGCTGATCAGTGGCGGGACGGATATCTTTGACGGTCTGGCGGGCGATGACACGCTTTATGGCGGTGATGGCGGCGATCTGCTCTATGGCAATATCGGCAATGACGTGCTGTACGGCAATGACAATGGCGACAGCCTTTATGGCGGCTCGGGCGATGATGTGCTGGATGGCGGCAAGAACAACGAC